>JAAETM010000073.1 GCA_024228395.1 bacterium
CAAATCCTGATGGGCGTTCGTGAACAGGGGAAAGAGGGCGGCTACCTGTGCGACGTGGAGCTGGACCGGCGCGCTGCCATCGACATGGCGCTCTCGATGGCCAATCAAGACGACCTGATTTTGATCGCCGGAAAGGGGCATGAAAACACTCAAACCTCGGCCTCTGGGGTGATTGAGTTCAATGATCGCGTCGTGATCCAGGAGCTGTGTTCATGAGGGCGGTGACCTTTCACGATCTCTTGAAGGTCACGGGCGCCCGCCATGTGGGCGGCGGATCCCCGGTTCTCTTCCAGGGCATTTCCACCGATTCACGCACCCAAGTGGGGGGCGAGTTGTTCCTTTCCCTGTCCGGCCCCAACTTCGACGGCGATGCTTTTGCTGCCGGTGCGCTGAAGGCAGGCGCCGCAGGTGCTCTGGTCCGCCGGGCGGACGCGGATCTGCGCCTCGCTTGCGCTCCCATCGCGGAGCATCCCGACCCCCGGCGCGCCCTGGGCGACCTGGCCCGCTGGTACCGCTCCCGCTGGGTGGGAGGCCCCGATCATCGCGGCGTTTCCGTGTTGGGCATCACCGGATCCTGTGGCAAGACCAGCACCAAGGAGATCCTGGTGCAGTTGCTCGACGGGGTTTGCAGTGCCTATGGAAGCCCGGCGTCGTTCAACAACGACATCGGCGTTCCCCTGACCCTCTTGCGCACGCCGCTTCACACCGATGTTTGCGTGGTGGAGATGGGGACCAACGCTCCGGGTGAGATCGCGAACCTGTGTCGCATCGCCCGGCCCAACGGGGCCATCATCACGAATATTGGGGATTCGCACCTGGCGGGGCTTGGCAGCACCAAGGGGGTCGCCGCTGAAAAGGAAACCCTCACCATCGGCCTGTCCGCGGAACACTTCTGCGTGCTCAATGCGGATTGCGCTTTCACCGCGCGCATCAGGGCCAAGACCCGTGCGCGCATTTTGACCTTTGGGTTGAACGGGGATGCACTCGTTTGCGCCCGCGACCTGCATTTCGAAGACGGTGCGACCCAATTCACCTTGGAAGCGCCGGGAATTTCTCGACCCCTGCGTGTTCGCGCGCCCTTCCTGGGAGCGCACATGGTGCAGAACCTGCTGGCCGCCCTGGCGGCGGTGCATGGCCTGGGTTATTCGATCGAAGCGGTGTTGCCTGGTTTGGCGCGTTTGCGTGGAGCCCAAGGTCGCATGCAAATTCACCGCGCCGGTGGCTTGACCCTGATCGACGACAGTTACAATGCCAATCCCCTGTCCGCCAGCGCCGGGGTTTCCCAACTGGCTGGCATGCAAGGCCATCGCCGCAGGGTGATGGTGGTGGGGGACATGTTGGAATTGGGTGCCGCGGCCGGCAGCCGTCACCGTGACCTGGGTTGCCAGGTGGCCCGGGCGGGCATCGACATGTTGGTGGCCGTGGGGCAATACGCGGAAAACGTCTTGAACGGCGCGCGCGAACAGGGGTTGTCGAGCGATCGCCTGCTGGCGTGGCGGGATGCGGACGGTTGCATGCGCGACCTGCCCGACCTGCTGGGCGACGGGGACTTGGTCTTCGTGAAAGGCAGCCGGGCCATGGGCTTGGACCGTTTGGTGGACCGACTTCTGAGCGAGCAGGGAGCGCAGCACGCCAGATGATTCCCGCCCTCTTCCGAGACCTCTTCGGGATGCAGCTCTTTGGCTACATTTCGTTCCGCACCACCATGGCGTGCCTGACCGCATTCACCCTGGTCATGATCATGGGTGGGCCCATGATCGCCTGGTTGCGCGAGAACAGCTTCCGCGAGAACGCGGAAAAGACCGATGCCCCCGAGCTCGCGGCCCTGGCCATGAAGACGGGCAAGGACAAAACGACCACCATGGGCGGGAGCTTCCTGATTGCGGGCCTTTTGGCCTCGGTGATCCTGTGGTGCCGCATGGACAACCTGAACGTGATTCTGGCGGTGATCCTCACCACAGGTTTGGGGGCGGTCGGGTTCGTGGACGACTACAAAAAACTCACGGTCAAAGGGTCCAAGGGGCTTTCCTCACGCTCCAAGTTGCTCGGCCAAAGCGTGGTGGCCCTTTTCGTGCTCGGCTGCTTTACTTGGTATGCCTATTCCTCCGGTCGCCATTCCCTGTTGACCCTGTACCCGCCTTTCTTCAAGGACTTTTCGATACCGTTCGATCAGGCCTGGTGGGGGCTGGCCGCTTTCCTGGTGCTCGGGTGGTTTGTGATCGTGGGTACTTCCAACGCCGCGAACATCGTGGACGGCCTCGACGGGCTGGCGGCGGGTTGCATGCTGATCTCAGGCCTGGCGCTCACCATCTTTTGCTATGTGACGGGACGCTGGGATTGGACCTCGTATCTCAACCTGCCCTACGTGCCGACCGCATCCGAAATGGCGGTCATGGGGGGCGCCCTGTGCGGCGCGTGTATGGGGTTCCTTTGGTTCAACGCCTACCCCGCCCAGGTCTTCATGGGGGATTCAGGTTCCCTGCCCATCGGCGGTTTGCTGGCTTGGATGGCCCTGGTGAGCAAGCAGGAGTTGGTCCTGCCACTGATCGGCTTCGTGCTTTTCGCGGACCTTTTCTCTACGGCTTTGCAGGTCATTTGGTTCAAGGTCAGCGGCGGCAAACGCATTTTCACCATGGCGCCCGTGCACCATGGCTTGCAGCTCAAGGGCGGTATCTTTCAACCCGGGTCCAAGCCGTGGCATGAGGTCACGGTGGTCATGCGGGCCTGGATCGTCTCCGGCGTTTGTGCTCTTGCGAGCTTGGCCCTTTTGAAGGTGCGCTAGCCATGTCCCAAATGCAAGTCGAGCTTCAGGGGGCGGTTGCCCCCCCGCACCGCAGCCTCGCGGGCGGATCCGGGGATGTGCACAGCAGTGCCCGATCCCTCCTCTGGGTGGTGTTTGCGCTGATATTCTTCGGCCTGCTCATTCAGATCAGCCACGCATCCACAACCATGCCCGCGGACAAGTTTGCAGGGCATGTGCGCAGCCTTGTGGTCATGCGCCTGGGCGGGGTGGGCGTGATCTTCTTTTTGATGTGGCTGGGACCCGTTCGCTTGCGGCCCCTGGTCCCGCACATGGCTGGATTTGCCCTGATCACCCTGTTGCTGGTCTACGTGCCGGGATTTAAGGAGGAGATCAATGGCTCCCGCCGCTGGGTGCGCTTTCCCAAGGTGCCCATGACCCTGCAACCCTCTGAAATCGCCCGTGTGGTGGGGGTGATTTGGGCCGCCCACCGTTTGACCCTGCTGGGAAGCGATATCAAGGATCTGCGCCGGGGCTACCTGCCCATGGTGGGCATGTGTTTGCTTTTTGTCGTGCCCATCCTGTTGGAGCCGGACTTGGGCGCCACCCTGCTGTTCATCGTGTGCTTTTTTACTGTGCTGTTCCTTGGTGGAGCGCGCATCAAGCATATGGCCCTGTCGGTTGGGATCGTGGTCAGCACGGTCCTGGTCGTGGCTGCATCCTCTTTCAACTACATTCGGGAACGCCTAGCGGTCTGGACTGGGGACAGTTCCAACGATCAGGTGCGCCGGGCCATGGAGGCCATTGGCAGTGGGGACGCGGCGGGCGTGGGCCTGGGCCAGGGGGGCTTCCGCAACCAGAGCCTGCAGTACATGCAGACCGACTATGTCTTTTCCCTTGTGGGTGAGGAATTCGGCCTGCTGGGCTCCTTTTTGATCATCGGGCTCTTCTTGGCTTTCCTGTTTTTTGGGTTCCGCATGGCGGCGGGCATTCAGGATCGATTCTCAGCCCTGGTGGCTTTTGGTTTGGTGGCCTCGGTCGCCTATCAAGCCATGTTGCACTTGCAAATTGTGACAGGTTTAGCCCCACCAAAGGGCATGAATTTGCCATTCGTGTCCGATGGAGGAAGTGCCCTATTGGCGACCTGTCTCGCCGTGGGGGTCGCATTGGGTGCCGCGCGCGGGAATGGGGTCCCGCCGGCCGATCGCTCTCCTGCCCCAGCTCTCAAAAGGTAGTTCCAAATATGCAGCAAATCGAACGCTACGGGGTCATCGCACTCCTGCTCCTCCTGGTCACAATCGTCGTGGTCGCCCTTTGGGATGGGGGAGATCCGGCGCGAGCCGATGGGGACAAGAAGCAGGAGGTGGCCCAGGTCGATCAGGACAAAACCAAGCAGTCCGCGAGAAAAACGAGCAACCGTCAACAGCCCCCCACCCGCGGAACCAGAACCCAGGCCCAGAACCGTGCCCGGGCTGACCAGCGCGCAGGCCTGAACCGTGGAACTGCCAGCCGCAATGCGATGGAATACCGCTCCAGGCTGATCAGCCCCAACGGCGTGCCTTCGAACACCAAGGCCCAGTCCTTGCGCCCTCGCAATCAGGTGGACCGCAAGCAGCCGGTTCGCCGTGCCCCGACCCCGCGCGATACGACCACCAAGAAGAACACCCTGGACAAGCCGGCTTTTAGGGCTGAGTTGCCCCGCGGGCGCGATAAAAACCAGTACGGCGGCGGCAGCAAGGCCCTCGGCAATATCACAAATCTGGCCAGTGATCCGACCCCGGCGGTGCGTGACCTTCGAAAGAAGGCCAAGCGCAAGCCGGTGAAAGGTCCCATGTATCTAATCAAGCCTGGCGACTCCCTGCAGCTGATCGCTCGCCACACCCTGGGTGATGCAGGCCGCTGGGAGGAGATCCAGCAGTTGAACGGCATGCGAGACACGGTCGTCATCGCTGGAAGGAAGCTGCGCTTGCCCGTGGGAGCCAACCCCGACCGCACCTCCTTCGCCGACGCCAAGAAGAAGGCCCGGGGCGTTACCGAAGCCGCCTCAAGAGTGGCGGCAGGCTCTGGATATTACGCGGTCAAGAGCGGTGATTCGCTCAGCCAAATCGCACAGGATGAACTTGGTAGCATGAATTACCAGGACGACATTATCGCCCTAAATCCGGGACTCACCCCCGAGAATCTGCGTGCGGGATCCGAGATCCGCATGCCCGTGCGCGGCAAGAGCATTGCCAAGAACAGCCCCAAGAACAGCCCCAAGAAGCGCTCCAAGCCTAAGGCTGACTCGCGCTACGTGGTTCACTAGCCCGGATTTTCCATGAACACGCACCCCAGGCTTCGCAAGCGGGCTCCTCTCGCTCCCCGACAGGGCTTTCCAAATTTTGCCTTCCTCGATAGGTAAGCCCCGGTCCGTGCAGCGGATCACAGGTCCCTTTTGGGACCTGTGAAGGGGATCCCTACCGCAGTGTCTGCGGGGGCAAAATCCGCAAAGCCCTGCCAGGGGCTGAGTTGCTGTGCCTGGAGCACGTCTTCATGAAATGTCCGGACTAGGACCTTCCAATATCCACGCGGAACATCGAACCGGGCCCCGCATTTGCGGAAACGCCACCATTCGAGCGATTTGCAGGCGAAAACCACCCTTGCCTTCGGGTAACTTGAAGTCATGCAAGATCTGCGGGAGTCGACAACATCGGCTCCCGTCGGCTTGGGGACCAAGCTCAAGCGCTTGGCCCTGGCGGGCGGGGGAACGGGGGGGCATTTGGTTCCTGGATTGCACCTTTTGCGGGCGGCCGCGGCGCGCGGTGAGGCCCCCGATCAGGTGCTTTGGTTCACCTCGGGCAGGGCCGTTGAGAACGAGGTGCTGGCGGACCTGAGCGAGGTCATGCCCGGCGTGCCGATCGAGATTTGCAGGCTGCCCCTGGAGGGCGCCCGCGGCGGGGCTCCGAGCCAGTCTGGCCTCCTGATGCGCACCCCGCGCGCCGTGCTGAAAGCGCGCAAGGCGCTGCGCCGCCACGGCAGTCAAGCCCTCTTGGGCCTGGGCGGATTCACAGCCCTGCCCAGCGTGGTCGCAGCCCGCAGCCTGCGCATTCCCGTGGGCCTGTACGAGGTCAATGCGGTGCCGGGCAAGGCCACGCGCAAGCTGGGTTCGATGGCTTCCGCGGTCTTCCACGCCTGGCCCACCTCCGTACCCAAACGGGGCGCCAGCAAGCACCACGTCATCGGTCCGGTCGTGGGCCCACAGTTTCAAAATCCCGGCAGCGACGGGGCCCGGGCCCGGGCGCGCGAGGCCCTGGGATTCGACGGCCATCTGCCCTTGCTGGTGATCCTGGGTGGCAGCCAGGGCGCGGGCGCTTTGAATGGATTCATGGCCCAACACGTGGATGAACTGCTGGCCGGTGGCTGGCAGGTTTTGCACCAGGTGGGCCCCGGCAAACTGGACCAGGCCGCCCGTCCCATGGGCCCCGCCAGCGGGCATTATCAAGCCCGCGAATACCTGTGCGAGATGCACAAGGTTCTGGCGGCTGCGGACTTCATCTTGGGGCGCGGTGGAGCCTCGACCCTGGCGGAGATCGCCGTGGTCGGAGTGCCCACCTGGGTGGTGCCCTATCCGCACCATTCGGACGGGCACCAGGCCCACAATGCCCGATCGCTGGGCTCCGGCGTGCAAATTGTGCCCCAAGAGACCTTGGACGGGAGTTTGGCAGGCCGCTTGGCGCGCTTGGCCGTGGACTCCCGCGCCCTGGCCGGGATGCGCCAATCCTTGACCGGTTTCAATAGTTCGGGAGCGGATGAACTATGGAGCGGATTGCGCGCTAGTCTGCCCCAAGAATTAGGTCACCGACCCCGGTCCACCGGGTAGGGATCTTGGCAGCGGGAACGGGCTCTCCGCCATCGCACTCGACGCTTCTCCGGGACCTTTGAAAAGGACCTAATAGAACTGTGCTAACCACTTTAACTCTCCAAACGAATCCGCACGTGGATATGCCCAGGGGCCAAACCACCTTTCTCGATTCCCCCAAGAGGATTCACCTCGTGGGCGTGGGCGGGGCGGGTGTCTCTGGAGCAGCGCGTTTGCTGCATGCCCTGGGCCACAGTCTGACCGGCCATGACCGGGAGGCTTCCGCCTTCTCCAAACCGCTCGAGGCGGAGGGGCTTTCGATCGCCTATGGGAGCTCGTCGGTGGCGAGCCTGCCCGAAGGTACCCAGGTGTTGATTCGCAGTGCCGCCGTGGGGGACTCGGATCCCCAGGTGGTGCGCGCCCGCGAGTGGGGCATCCCGGTCATCAAATACGCCGAAGTCCTGGGCTGGATGAGCGGTCGCTACTCGGTTTTGGGCGTGGCCGGCACCCACGGAAAAACCACCAGCTCATGGATGTTGCACCACGCCATGTCGGGCATCGACCGGCTGCTGGCAGAAAAGGATCCGCAAACACGCACCGGTGTGTTGGTGGGGGGCTTGCACGGCAAGCTGCGCATCAACGCGGTGGCGCCCGAAGGCTCCGGTTCCTTGGTTTTGGAAGCCTGCGAATACGACCGCACCTTCCTGCGGCTGAACCCCAAGGGCGCCATGATCACCAACGTGGAAGCCGATCACCTGGATTACTACGGCGATCTGGCTGCGATCCACAAAGCCTTCGCATGTTTCGCGAGCCAAGTCCATTCGGAAGGGCTATTGATTGTGGGCAGTCAAGTGCCCGAGGTCGTGGCCGAATCCGCCTCCTGCGAGGTGTGGCAATTGGGCAAGGAATTGCAGGTGGAAACCCACAATCAACGCCGCGGCATGAGCACCTTCAGCTTGAAAGGGCCCGGTTGGCTGCTGCCCCATGTGCGCCTTTCGGTGCCCGGCAACTTCAACGTTGAAAACGCGGCGGGTGCCTTGGCCTTGGCCATGGGATTGGCTGGGCGCAGGGGGCTGGACATGACCAAAGCCGCTGCTGCCGCTGCCAAGGGTTTGCGTGGCTTTACCGGCACGGTTCGCCGCTTCGAATCCTGGGGGACCGCCGGCGGGGTGGAGCTGGTGCACGATTACGCACACCATCCCACCGAGGTGCGCGTGACCGTGGATACCGCGCGCCGCACCATGCCGGGCAAGCCGATCCACGTGCTCTTTCAACCCCATCAACACAGCCGCACCGCACGTTTCTTGCACGACTTTGTGGAGTCCTTGCACGGCGCCGCCCGTGTGGTCGTGGCCGATGTGTACGGCGCACGCACCCATATCGACAGCACCACCGCCGGTGCTCCCGAACTCGTGGACGCCCTGATCGCCGCTGGCATTCCCGCTGTTTGCGGTGGCAATCTGGAGCAGAGCACCGAAACATTCCTCTTCGGACTCACCGGCGTCTGTGGCGCCCTGATCCTCGGAGCGGGAGACATCGATACCATCAAAGATGAGCTGCAAACTCAATTGGCCGTGCGTTGCTCTTGAGCGCGTAAAGCTCGCCGACCGCAACACCATGCGCGTGGGGGGCCAAGCCCGCTGGCTGCTCGAACCCACCACGCCCGATGAGTTGCGCGCCGCCTATCGGGCCGTGCGCGAACGGGAATTGCCCATGCGTTTCCTGGGTGGTGGCGCCAACATCCTGCCCGCCGATGGCCTGTGGGATGGCGTGGTGATCTGCACCACGCAAATGCGCCGCATCTTCCGGCCCTTGCCCGGTGTCGAAGCCGATGCGTCGCCCTTGGAAGAGGACAATCCCGACGCCCGCACCGCCATGCCACCGATCGAGCAGGACCCGCGCCTGATCTCCTGGGCCGGCACCACCCTGCCCGCCCTCATGCGCGCCGCCCGCGATCTGGGCCTCTCCGGTTTGGAAGGTCTGGCCGGTGTGCCCGGGCAAGTGGGGGGCGGCATCGCCATGAATGCTGGTGGCTCTTGGGGCGATCTCTGGGATCACGTGGAATGGGTGCAAGTCATCAACCCCGATGGCGATTTCGTCACCCTGACCCCGCAAGACGCCAAACCCACCTACCGAAACGGCGGAGTCGACGGATCCCTGGTCGTCGGAGCGGTCTGGCGCCTGGAACCCAAACCCCGGCTCGTGGTGCAAGAGCAAATCGCCGAGTACCTGCGCCACAAACGCGACGTGCAACCCGTCACCGAATCCTCCGCTGGCTGCATCTTCAAAAACCCCGACCCTGAACTATCGGAAGGCCGCGGCGCCGGTGCCCTGATCGATCAATGCGGTCAAAAAGGCAAGCGCCAAGGTGCTGCTGAAGTCAGCCAAAAACATGGCAACTTCATCATCAACACGGGCGGGGCCACGGCCAATGACGTCTATACCCTCATGGATGAAGTGCGCGACAGCGTGGCGCAGAAAACGGGCGTGGAGTTGGCTTTTGAAGTGAAGCGCTGGTTGGTTTAGGAGGGATCGAGCCTTGTGCGAGCGCATCAATGCACCCCCGATGTGTTAGTTTCCATGGCTCCAGGAACCGCTCTAGCCCAGATATTTCATGAACACGCACCCCAGGCTTCGCAAACGGGCCCCTTTCGCCCCCTGACAGGACTTCCCGAATTTTGCCTTCCTCGATAGGTAAGCCCCGGGTCCGCGCAGCGGATCACAGGTCCCTTTCGGGACCTGTGAAGGGGATCCCCACCGCATTGCCTGCGGGGTCAAAATCCGCAAAGCCCTGCCAGGAACCGAGTCGCTGTGCCTGGGGCACGTCTTCATGAGTTGTCCGGGCTAGCACTGGGATGATCTGAAACTTCAGCCCGGTCCAAAAAAAATCACCAACCGCCATGTCCTTCTACCCCCAATTCGCCGGCCATTACGATCGCATCTTCCCGATGCGCGCAGGCACGCTGCAGTTCCTTAGGAAGCAATTCGAGGAATGCCCGCGACTCCTAGACCTGGGCTGCGGCACAGGGGGGTACTGTGCGGAATTGGCAGGGGCCCAACACGAAGTCATGGGAGTGGATTGGATTTCGACATGATCGCAAAAGCGAAAGCGTTGCACGCGGTG
>JAAETM010000074.1 GCA_024228395.1 bacterium
AGCCCTGGTCGCCTCCTGAC
This sequence comes from bacterium, assembly GCA_024228395.1. Taxonomy (GTDB): domain Bacteria; phylum Planctomycetota; class UBA1135; order UBA1135; genus NORP259. The sequence goes on from JAAETM010000074.1 coordinate 21, forward strand.
CACCCTTCTTGCCTACAACTACCGCAGCCTTTCCAATGCCAGCAGACGAGACCAACTCCAGCGCGAACTTTGGGATACTTCCGACAATATTCGCCACATGCCCACCGAAGGTATGCCCACGGTCCTGCTCGGCTACCCAGTTGTTCAGCATTTGCATGTCGTACTGGCTCGCCACGCCACGCTCCGCACGCCGCGCTGCCATGAGCAAACCACCCATCTCGGTGAACTCTTTGGCAGTTCCAATCCAAGGGAGACGGTCCACCCCGTAGTCGCCAACGGTCTCGAATAGGCCCTTTGACTCTAAGGGTTCTTGAGCAACCGCTATACGTTCACTACGCCCCGAGCCCTCCTGCGCGCTCGCGACCTCCAACGCACCCTCCGGTGTCTCTACCTTTTGCTTTGCCCAGCTAGGCACATAGTCTTGTCCCATCTAGAGCACCCTTTGGACAGCGCCCCGGCCACTGCGCCCAAAGTCCTCCCCAGGCTTTGGGGTGCTAGTTGACCGCCGTCCTTCCCACTCGCTAAACCACCCAGCAGCCTTCGCTTTATCCCTCACCCAGTAGGGCGGGGCCCCCATGGGCAGTAGGGGCATTCCTTTCTTCTTGAGCGTCTTGTTTACTTTGAAGATCTCCAACCACTCGTCTCCGATCTCTTTTCGATCCATCGAGTGCCAGTCCTCTCCAACATCTCTCTTCTCTTTCTTGTAGATGTTGGCGGCTCCCACTTTCGCGTGATCCCACGATTTCGTGTCGAGTTGTAGCTTTCCAGAACCCCACTCTACGAGCTTGTTCATAGCGTCCTCTGACGGCTCGATCCCTGAACGCTCCAGCAAATCCCGCTGGTGCTGTCGTATCATTTCGGCGCTTTGGCCCTGCGAGGACATAGCAATATCTGCCTGCTGCATTGCTTGGAAGGCATACTCCAACTGCTGCGGAAGCGCCATGTCAGCAGGAAGCAATACGTCAAGATCGATGTCTAGCCCTGCCGCCTTGAGCCCCGCAGTGAGCCTTCTCCCCCGGGCCTCTTCCTTCTCTGCGTAAGACCCTCGGACCAGCGATCCGTTGATCCCGGCCTGCACCTGCCGGACTTGCTCCATGCGGTTGACCTGCTCTTGTCCAACCATCCCAAGAGTTTCTAGCGTCTGTGTAGCTTGCTGTTGCGCTGCTTCCAGTTGCCTGATCTGGTTCTTCTGACTTTGCGGGGTTATCAGCCACTCAATCCGCGACTTCATCTCAGCCATCCGTGGATCTCGTGGGTTCTTTAGCCCGATCTCGTCCATCTGCATCTTGAGACTGTATGCCTCTAGCGACTCGCCCTCTAGCAACTCAGCCCCTTCGATGCGCGTAGGGAGCTTTTCCGACCACCGGCCATGCTCCGCGATGCTCGCTTTTCGCCCAAGCATCTCCAACTGCAAACCGTCTACAGCCTCGGAGTACTCTCCCTCGTCGGGGGTGGTTAGCCGCAGTGTCTGCAATTCCCCCATCAATCGCTCGCGCTCGTCCTCTGACTCCGCGTTCTCGATGATGTACTCGGTGGCATACCGCGTTTGCTCTTGCCGCTTGAGAGTTTCCGCCCGCACCTGCGCCATACGCATTTTCTGCCCTCGCCCAAGCATCTCCGCCCGCACCAAAGGGTCGAATCCCTCCAAGGCGTCCTCGAAGTTCTCCATCTCCTGGGCGCTTAGTTGTGAGTCTTCCCCCACAAGCCGATACAGAACCTCCGACGCCTCAGCCATCGCTAACCGCGTTCTATCCTGCCTGGCGTCCTGCGCAGTCACATGGCGAAACTTCTGCTCGGCCAACGTCCGGTTCAGCTTCCCAGTCTCTAGGTCTGCTTGCAGCCGCAAGTCAGCCCGCTCGTCCTGCTCTTTGCTTCTCCGCAGCCTTTCCTGGAAGGCATCCATAGCCATGTCCCCCTGCTGCTGCCGAAGCTGCAACTCGGTCATAGCCATCTCGCGGGCCTGCTGCTGATCCTGAACCCTGCGAGCGGTTTCAAGTCCGGCGGCTGCTCCTTGAACGGCCTTCTGGAGGCCAGCGTTTCCTGTCTCGAATACGAATCCCATTATCTACCGAACCCGGGTGTGAAGGGGTTTGCGATG
>JAAETM010000075.1 GCA_024228395.1 bacterium
CTTTTCATTGCCTTCAAAACGGGCTTCCACCCGAACGAGGTCCGCACGACAACCCCACAACGAAGCGGCAAATACATGGGCAGTTTCCATGTGGGTATAGACTGGCCCGCGCCTTCAGGGTTGCATGCTATTTGGTTTGAGGGAGTGAAAGTTCGCCTTGGGTGTTCGGCTGTTGGGCATTGCTGAGCGTAAGGCGGAGCGGGCGGCCAGGGCGGGATCTGGCAGGTGGTAACTCCGTGGATGGCGCGTACCACAGACTAGCCCACTTCGGTGTGAGCGGGAGGCTGACCGATGCCGTACCTGATTTGGCGGCGGTTGCCACCAGAAATTCATACAGGCGGTGCGACGATCCTAGGAGTCGATCGTGGGAGACATTAGGGCCGCCCTCAAGTGCCCGCCGTGCAGCGCTAGCAGTTGGTTGGCGGGTTCGACTTCGATGCCGTGCGCGTGCATGGTGCAGGCGGTTTTGACGGAACCGTTCGCGCGGCGCAAGAGGGGTTCGGCTTCCTCGCGGGACAGGCCTGTGATTTCGCTCACCATGCGCACACCCCGGTCCCACAGTTTGCTGTTGCCGGAGGTGTTCACGTCGACCATCAGGTGTCCGTACAGTTTGCCGAGGCGCGCCATGGCCAGGGTGGAGATGGCGTTGAGGGCCAGCTTGGTGGCGGTGCCGGCTTTGAGGCGCGTGGAACCCGCGAGCAACTCGGGACCCGTGAGCAGACGGATCGAGATGTCGTAGTCATCGGGGCGCTCGCTGGGGGGAATGCAGGCCAGGAAGATCGTGTGGGCACCGGCCGCGCGGCCCGCCTCCAGGGCGCCGTGCACGTAGGGGGCTCCGCCGCTGGCGGTGATTCCGAAGATGCAGTCCAGGGGGCCGGGTCCCATGGCTTGCAGGTCGCGCCCGCCTTGCCCATGGTCGTCTTCCGCCCCCTCGATGGCGTGGGTCATGGCGCGCGGGCCCCCGGCCAAAAGGGCTTGCACTTGACTTGCCTCGCTTTGAAAAGTGGGCGGCAATTCCGCCGCGTCCAAAGCTGCCAAGCGACCGCTGGTACCCGCTCCCACGTAGATCAAGCGGCCGCCATCCCGCAGGCAACTTGCGATGAGATCGATGGCTTTGGCCATGGGGGAACGTGCGCCCGCCACGGCACGCACGGCTTCCTCGTCCACTTCGGTGAAACACGCCAATGCTTCAGCATTGTTTTTTTGATCCAGGTCCCGGCCGAGGGGGTGTACCGCCTCGGTGGAAGGAAGTGGCTTGGCCGAACGGTTTTGTGCTGTCTTAGATTTCATGTGTTAGCGCGGTGTGTCCTTTTTCCCGGGGCGAGCTCCGTCGGCAAACAAGCGGCCTGCGCCGAGGGAAAGGCCACCGTCGATGGTCAAGCAGTCCCCGGTCACATAAGAGCACGCCGGGCCCATGAGCCACAAACATTGGGCAGCCACCTCGGCTTTGCCCGCGAAGCGCCCCATGGGCACGCTGCTGCGAATGCGTTCTTCGGTTTCGTCGTCGGGCCACAGGTTTCCCTTGGCGCCATCCGATGTGAAAGGCCCCGGCGCCACCGCGTTGACCCGCACACCATGGGGAGCCCATTCCGCAGCCAGGGTCTTGCTCAGTGTCAAAACACCAGACTTGGCGCTGGCTGAATGGGCCACCCCGGGCATGCCAGTCCAGGCATAGGTGGCCACGATATTCAGTTGGGTGCCTTTGCCAGCTTTGAGCATGTGTCGGCCCGCGTACTTGGAACAATAGAACGTGCCATCCAAGACGATCGAAAGCACCGCCCGCCAGGCATTGGCCGACAGGCGATGGGTGGGGCAAACGAAGTTGCCGGCGGCATTGTTGACCAGGTGATCCAAGCGTCCATGGCGTTCCACGATGCCGTCGATCAATGATTGACATTGGGCGGGTTCACGCACATCCAGCTGTAGGCTTTCCACGGACCAGCCGCGGGCTTCAGCTTCTTCGAGGAAGGGGCCGTGGTTGCTTTGGGTTCTGGAGGCGATGACCACTTGGGCGCCCAGTTCCGCGAGCCCCCGGGAGATTTGCAATCCGAGTCCCGTACCGCCACCGGTAACGAGTGCGACCTCGTTCTTGAAAGTGTCGGCAGGCAGCCACTTGGCTTGCTGAATGGGGGGGAGGGCCATGTTGGGGGCGGTGATGGTGGGCTGTGGGCGGTGAGATGGGATTCTACACTACAGGTTGGTTTGGGGGGCATTCATTGGGTTGACCGCACTTGGGCACATGGGAGGAAACATCAGTGGGGCCGCTGCGGTTTGGAAGTGCGGATTGATGAACCGGCGCTGAGAGAGCTTTGGGTTCGCACCGAAGCCACGAGGGACACGAAGCTCTGGCGCAGACTTGCTATTGCAGAGATGGGGGAGGAAACCCTGGCGGGGAAGGAAAAGGGGACCAAGGAAAGAAGGTTAGAAAAGGGGGGAGGATTCTGGCGAAGCCAAGATCCTCCCCCCCACCCCTATTTTCTTTTCTTCTGAAAATCTCTTTTCCCCCACAAACTCCGCAAGCCGGTCCTTGCAAAGCGAGCTTGCGCCAAAGCCCCATGCTCTTCGTGGCTTAGGTGCGAACCCAAAGTGCTCTCAGCACCGGTTCCTCAATCCGCATGCCTGCATCGCAGCGCAACCGCAGGCCTCTCCGCATTGCAAATGTAGAGGACCACGACGCGGCAACAAAAGATCATCTCAGTTCTTTGTCTCGGGCGCAGGCCAGGGAGCCCGCCAATCGGTGTCGACGGTGGGATATTTCTCTAACCATTGGGTCCAGGATTTCTCGGTACTGCCGGCGCGGTGTCCGGTGATTCTTGAGAGGGCCTTGGTGTAAACGGTACGGTGGATAGTGACCGAAACAACGCCCGCATCCAGCACGACGCCGGTTGGCAAGACGTTGACAATGGGGTCTGCGACAGATGTTCTGTTAGCGACTTCCACATCGAAGTCTTGCACATAGGCCGATTGGGAACCGATGAAGACATGTGCGTGCGGCACGCGACTCACCGATGAGGAACCATTACCCAACGCGGCAACCAAGGCGGGAACGGCAGCGGGATAACCCGAATATCCAAGGGCGCTCGCGGCGCGGGCCTGGATCTCTTGGTTCTCGTGATCCAGCCAACCGGTCAAGCCAAAAATCTGCTTGGGGTCGTCCAGTGTGCCCAGCAAATGTGCGCTGTGATTGCGAGTGCTTTTGCTGCTGTCCAGCATGGCGAAACGACGCAGGGTGTCGCCGCTGTTGGCACCTTTCCAGCTGGCGAGCGTGCTCAGGGCCAGGTCCCGTTGGCGTGCTTTGCTGCCCTTCAATACTTGGGTCAGGCATCGGTCCCAGGCGTCGATTTCGTTGGGGGCCAGGGTGCGCGCTTGTGCTTTTGCCATATCGGCCAGGGAGCGGGAGGAGAGTTCGTGCAGACTCGCGGTATTTTTGGTGGCCAACCACTTGGCGTGTTCCGCGAACGTGTCGCAGGGCAGGATCCCCTCTTGATGGACGGGGGGAGCGGGGAGGAAGCGCACAAAGTCCTCGAGGATGTTGAGGGATTGCTTGCGCAAAGCGTGGGAACTCAGGTTCTTGTCCAATTGGGCCAAGCCCTCCTTGAGCAGACCTCTTTCCAGACACCACGCGGGTAGCGTTCCCGGCGTGCCAACGTCTCTTTGGTTACGGAGTGCTTTCAGCAGATCTCCTTCGATGCTGGCGGACTGCACATAGTGCACCGGAATTGTGCGTGATGAGGCTTTCCTTCCAAGCACCCAAGCATCGTCTTGTAGTTTGCATGCTGTGCGCACGAAGGAACCATTTTGAAGTAGCAACACCCGCCGCAGGTACTCGCCACTTTGGGCGCCTTCCGTTTGGGTTTGTTCGGGTTGTTGTGCCACGCCAGCGCTGGTCGATTGGGCCCAAGCAGGGCCAAGGTTTGCCAGGGCAAGAAGTGCGGTACAGCTAGTGATGTGCGGGAAAGTGAGTCGTTTCATGATGGTGTTTGCCAGGTCATGGGAATGTCGGCCCCCAGGTGTCAGCAAGGCTGCTGGCTCAACTCCTAATAGGGAGTACTTCCCCAAAGGTTACCAGCACTTTCTTCTATCGGCAGAAATTCCATCGACCATCCACCATCTCTTGATGTCCACCGTGTTGTTGTGTTTTCGTAAGGCCAGTTCTGGGCCAAAGGGCTGTGCTTTGAGGCACTAAACCAAACCTGTTCGGGCAATGTGTGCGAAATCAAACAGTTCAGGTTCTTCTGTTTTGAACCATGGTGGGGAATCAGCAAGGCCGCTAGCGGGGCGGCTCCCTTCAGATTGGGGAAGATATTGGCAAGGCCTTTGTCTTCGGCATCTCCACACAACAGGATCGCGCGACCATCACATTCGAGCCAAAGGTTGCGCGATCCTTCATTTCCATTTTGCGCGAGGCCGCGCAAAATACGGCTGCTGCAGCGCCCCAAATGGCAGGACGCACTTCGCAACCAGCCCCGCCCCATGTCCATATCCAATCCGGAATTCGACACCTGTGTCGGGGGGGCAGACCCGAATGAGTACTTGGGTCCAGTGTACGAGAGAACGTGGACCCGCGATGCGATCTGGCCCAATGCAACCTGGTGGTCCCGATCCCCGTGGGAGATCACCACGTGCAATTTGCGGACCCCGAGTTTGCGCAAGAGCGGTATCAATGCATGCTTGGCCACGCCCTTGCGATCCCTGGATCCCGCATCGAACAACCAATTGCGCCCGCAGGGCATGCGCACCAGAATTGCGGTTCCATGGCCGACATCGCAAACGTGCGCGGTCATGTACTTCGGCGGCGCGGATGTGGGCATCAATGCGACGCCACAGGACAGCATGCTGATGCGCAGGATCCAGCGCCTCCAGGCAAGCAGGTGCGCATGCTTTATCAAGTGAAATGCGAATGCGAATCCGCCGATGGCGACTGCGGCCCAGGCTCCGCCATGTATGGGCAACAGATGGGGGGTCATCGCCCAGTCATCGAAGTATTCCAAAACACTCGGCATTTGGGCGAAGGGCCAAGCCGCCCAAACCTTGGGCACAAACCAGGGAAAGACCGCATAGGCCCAACCCAGGAACAGACCGGCGGCCACGAAGGGCAACAGTACTAGCGTAGCGATCATGCCCACGGGACTCCATTCGCCAAAGTGAATCCAAGTGAACGGTAACGTGGCTGCGGTGGCGATGAATGAAGCGAGCAAACCTCCGACCACGTAGTTTGCGAAGAAGCGGTACGCCCAGGGCCATGCGGGGTGCCGCGGGTGGCCGAGCGAGTTCGAATCCACGTGGACCCGGAACGAGTGTGCCAACCAAAGATTCTGCAAGCAGCGGTGGCATGGTGCCCAGAATAAAATCAAACCCAAGGTCGCCGCGTAACTGAGCTGCAAGGAAACGCTCGCGATGCTTCCCGGCTGCCAAAGCAACTCCAACGACAGGGCCAGGGCCCAGATGCTCAAGGGGTCCACCCGTCGCCCCGCACCTGCTGGCGCACCCGGTGCAGCGATCACCTGTCGTGCGCAATCCGCAAGGCCTAAGGCCAATGTGGCGCGCAGGGCGGGAGTGCCTCCACCCAATAGGGGCAGGACGATCAAGAGTGCGATCACCTGCAACAATGCGCCGAGGGCACCGAGCCTGTCGCGGGCCAGGCCGCGGCCCGCGACTCTCAGTGACAACAACCATGCGATCGCCCCACACAGGGGCCGCATCCAAAGCCACCACATGATGCCCACGTGCAACCCCGAAAGGGCCAACAGGTGTCGCGTGCCCGTGCGCGTAAATCGATCCTTGAGGTCATGGGAGACATCGGCGCCGTGGCCCAGGAGCAGGGCCCGCGCGAGGCCTTGGCTATCTTCGCCTTCGATTTCAGCCAGTCGCCCGGCCAGGTGCTCACGCAAATTTCGCAGTGGCGCGGGCACCTTCCAAATCGAAACCTGTGCCGCTTGTGTTCGGCGCACCTGCCCCGCATCGACGGCCCACGAGTGGGGAGCGGGGACCTGGCCGGGGGGCGCGGCGTAGAGCACCTGTTGTGCGCTGGAGTGGACTTGCACCCGATCCCCGTCCCGGGCAAATCCGGATGGGAGCTGCACGGCCACGGCATGGCCTTTCAAATGACCCAGCTCGCGGCCCCGGCCTTGCCACTTGGTCTGAAACTCGCCGCGGGCCATCGGCTGCAGGTCCAGCTCGAGGGCGCGGGAACCGGTGACCCATATAAGGGCCAAACTCGCCAGGGGCCAAACCCGGTTGCGGGGCAGGATGGGGAAGCGCCAACAGGCACATCCCACGGCCAGGGCCACCACCAGCCATGAGCCCACCAGGGCGCCCGGGGTTAGGACCTGGGCAGCCACCGCAGCCGCCGCCAATCCCAGGGCCAGGATGGGCAGGGGCCTATGGGTCAGGGCACGGATTGGCAAAACCATGGCTCCTAGACCGTTCCGTCGCCCCAGGGTGGCACCGAAACCCGAGCTTTCGTCGTTTTCGACCTGGATTTCCACCTCCCCCTGCGCGCTGTTACCATGCCGCCATGGAAACCCAAAGTCTAGCCCTCTTTCCGGGCACCTTCGACCCCTTTACCAAGGGGCACATGGACCTGCTCGAACGCAGTCGCACCCTGTTTTCCAAGACCGTCGTGTCCGTGGCCAAGCACCACTCCAAGGGGCATCTCTTTTCCCCCGAAGAGCGTCTGGAGATGATCAAGCAGTGCACGGCCCACATGCCCTGGGTCGAGGTCCGGTGGATGCAGGGCCTTCTGGTGGAAGGTTGCCGCGCCGTGGGGGCCAATGCGATCCTGCGCGGCGTGCGCACCGGGGCAGATTTGGACTACGAACGTCAGATGGCCCTTTCCAATCGAGCGATGGCCCCAGAAATTGAGACGGTTCTCCTGATCTCCGCTCCCGAACACTCCCACATTTCGAGTACCCTCGTGCGCCAAATCGCGCAGATGGGCGGGGACGTTTCCCCGTTCGTACCCGATTCCGTGCGCGACGCCATCGCGGCCCTTTAGCCCTATGCCTATCACCATGTTGAAAGCCATCCAGACCAGCGACGCTCCCGCAGCCCTAGGCCCCTACAGCCAGGCCATTCAAGCCGGTGACTGGTTGTATGTCTCAGGGCAAATTCCCTTCGACCCCGCCACCATGGAACTTGTGGGGGAGGCTGACATCAAAGCGCAAACCCGCCAGGCATTGGTCAACCTGCAAGCAGTGGTCGTCGAAGCCGGTGCCACCCTCGAAAACGTGGTCAAGTGTCAGGTCTTCCTGCAGGACATGGGCGACTTCACCAAGGTCAACGAGATCTACGCCGAGTTCTTCGACGGCGACACCCCGCCCGCCCGCGCCTGCGTGGAAGTGGCGCGTCTCCCCAAGGACGTGCTGGTCGAAATCGACTGCGTCGCTTTCCTCGGCTGATGCGCCGCCCCCAGATCAAACCAAAAGTTACCCCAGTGGTTATCCAATCATGAGTGTTTCCTGTGGCATCGTGGGCCTCCCCAACGTGGGCAAGTCCACCCTGTTCAACGCCCTCACCTCGGCCGGCGCCGAGGAAGGCAACTTCCCCTTCTGCACCATCGATCCCAACCTGGCCATTGCCGAGGTTCCCGATGGAAACCTGCAGACCTTGCTCAAGCATATCGATAGCAAGAAGATCATTCCCGCCAGCGTCAAGATTGTGGACATCGCCGGCCTGATCGCCGGTGCGTCCAAGGGGGAAGGCCTGGGCAACAAATTCCTGGCCAACATTCGCGAGACCGACGCCATCATGCACGTTGTGCGTTGCTTCGAAAGCGGCACCGTGGTGCGCGAGGATCCCGTCGATCCCAAGAATGACATCGAGGTCATCGAGCTCGAGTTGGTATTTGCGGACCTGGACACGGTCACCAAGGCGATCGACCGCGTGTCGAAAAAAGCACGCAGCGGCGACAAGGATTCGATTTACGAGCGCGACCTCTTCACCAAGGTCCTGGACGTGCTGGAAGAAGGCCGCAACGTGCGCAGCGCCACATGGACCGATCAGGAATTGGTGGCCATGAAGCCCCTTTGCCTGCTCTCCAACAAACCCGTGCTCTACGTGGCCAACGTGGGCGACGACGACTTCGATGGTTCTTCAGATCACGCCCAAGCCGTGGCCAAACACGCGGACGCCACCGGTTCCAAGTGGATCGCTATCTGCAGCGACCTGGAGTCGGAGCTGCGCGGCATGGACGCCGAAGAAAGCGCTGCCTTTATGGAGGACCTGGGTCTCACCGACCCGGGTTTGGATCGTTTGATTCAGGCCACATACTCCTTGCTCGGATTGCAGACCTACTACACCGCAGGCCCCAAGGAAATCCGGGCTTGGACCATTCACAAGGGCGACAAGGGCCCCAAAGCCGCTGGAGAGATCCATACGGACTTCGAGAACGGCTTCATTCGCGCGGAGGTCTATTCCATCGATGACCTGGTCGAATACGGTACCGAAGCGTCGATCAAAGCGGCTGGCAAGTTGCGCACGGAAGGCCGCGACTATGTCATGCGAGAAGACGATGTGTGCAACTTCTTGATTGGCAAGTAGACCGATTGTTGGCGCCCACTGTTGCACGGGGGGGCGCCACAATCAGAGTTGCGCTGCGCTGCGGGGATTCGGATGGAGGAACGGCACCCATGGCTTCCCTCTCTCTGCAAGGCACGAGGGCACAGGGCCACCCGTGTGAGCGGCTCCGCCCTGTGAGGAGTGTGCGGTTTGTGTCATTTGCCGAAAACGGCCGCACCAAATCCTGCGTGTAACCCAGGAAAAGGGGTTGTTCCGTTGGCATGGGGCTTGCAGTAAGGAAAGTGTGCCTAGAAGCTCGTTGCGACCAGGCCAAAGGCCCGCGGGAGAGGGCCTTAGCATCCCCTGCTCTTTGGATCGGGGGTTGCTGCATTTAACCGAGGGCTCCCGCACGGGAAAACAGGGTCCACGCAGCCCTCGGACTACCACCACCACGGCCCCGAAGTATAGGCTGGCCCCCATGAACTCATGGGGACTTGTAGCATTGGGCGGAGCCGCCGGCGCAGTGGCCCGCTTTGCGCTGGCAGGGCGGCTGGGGTATCACTCGGGCAACGGTTTCCCCGTGGGCACCCTGGTGGTGAATGTGCTCGGATGCCTGGCGATCGGGTACTTGCTCGGTTTCGGTGAGAGCCGATCCTGGATGGGAGAACGCACGCGCTGGTTCTTAGTCAGCGGTTTCTTGGGTTCCTTTACCACGTTTTCCACGTTCGGTCATGAGACCTTGTCCCTGGTGGAGCGTGGCCAATCCACCCTGGCCGCGGGTTATGTGGCAGCCAGCCTAGTGGTCTCGGGGCTAGCGATTCTGGTTGGCGTTTGGGCCTCCAAGCAGTTCGGCTGATGGAACGCGCATGCGTGATTTACAACCCGGTGGCGGGTCGCGGCCGGGCCCCCAGGCTGGCGGAGTTGGTGGAGCAAGGCTTGCAAGCCAGCGGCGTTGCGGTCGAGGTCATGGCCACCGAACAAGCGGGGGATGGCCAGCGCCTGGCTTTGACCTTGTCCCCCGACGTGCGGCGCATTTTCGTGGTGGGGGGGGACGGCACCTTGCGCGAAGTCGCGAGTGGTGTGCTAACCGCTGGAAGTGCGGCGGCCTTGGCGCACATTCCCTTGGGCAACGCCAACGTGGTCGCGCGCGAGTTGGGCGTGCCCTTGGACCCGGAAGCTGCCATACCGGTGCTGCTAAACGGCGAAGCCGAATCCTTCGACGTGCTCGAGGTGAACGATCAGCTGGTGCTGGCCATGGTCGGCGTGGGTTACGACGCGCAGCTGGCTGCAAGCATGGAATCCGCCCGTTCCGGTTTCGGACGCAACTGGTATCGCAGGCACGGGGATTCGTTGTATGGGGTCGTGGGGGCCTGTTGTCTCTTGAAACCGGAGCTGCGTCGCTTCGACTTGGTCGCGGATGGGGAAGTGCTGTACGGCGAGTTCACCGGTTGCATCGTCAGCAACATGCGCACCTACGCCAAGGGCTGGGCGCCCAATCCGGAGGCGGATCCCCAAGACGGTTTGCTCAACTATTCGGCACTCAAGCCAGGCCTGTTCCCGACCACCGTGCTCTCCCTGCTCGCCGCGGCCCGCCGGCGAGCGCTGCCCTCCAGCCTGGCCACCTGTGGCACCGCGACGGACATGCTCATCAGCGCGGGCAACCCCTTCCACTGGCAGGCGGACGGGGATGCCATGGGATTGGCCAGTGAATTGCGCATCCATCTGCGGTCCAAGTGCCTGCGCTTGATCGTCCCGGGCTGCTGATGGGGGAGGGGGGATAGGAATGATGCCGTGGGTCGTTCCGAGGGGATACTGCTTGGCTTTGCCGCGCCAATCCTCCGCGACCTGTCGCCCGCGCCACACACCCTCTTTCCTAGCGGGCCCATTTCGCCCCAAATGCCACACAATCCACGCAATGCAGGGCCTTTAACTCGCTGCTCTTTCCTACCCCTCCCTCGAAACGGCCCCTTTCGAATTTCTATCCACAATCCCGCAGTCACAACTATAATAGAGCGATCAACGCAAGCGGAGTACGGGCCCATACACGGCTGCCTTCGGCTTTCTCGAACGTTTCGTCCGCCCGTTCTGTGACTCAACCATTATGAAATCCAACCTAAGCGTATTCATCGTCCTGTTGCTGGTGACGTCTTGCATTTCGATAAGTCACGAGGCCCGCGAACCTGCCCCCCAAGAGCACACGACCGAGCCCGTGATGTTTGAACTAGCCGGCTCTGATTTTGAGATAGCAAAACTGGAATCGGGTGGACAGGCCTTTAGCAACCGCAAGTACACGTGGAATCACGTTCCCGACCACCTTGAAGGGGTGAACTATACGCGGACAGCCGGTGGAATCAGGGCCACCATGACCCTCGAAGCGCTCACTCCCGGAGTCCTTCATGTGGCCGTTCCAGCAGATCGAATGTTAGACATGGTCGATTTGGGTTGGACCCTGGCCCCGCTCAATCGCGAAAGCACTTTCGCCTTTTCCAGCGCAGACAACCAAATGATGGCTCTCATGTCACGCGATCTTGACAACGGGGAAACCATCGCTATCCCCCAACTGGGCTGGGCAGGAACCCTGGTCATTTTTATCACTGGCCTGGAATAGCAAGCATTCGCCCCATTCATCTTCTTCGATCGAGAAGAGCAAGGGGAAGCCGACGCCCCTTCCAGGCAACTCCATTTTTCCTCCCATCCCCTGCCATCAGCGGCATTTTCGCTCCTCAGCACGCTGTTCCTTCCCGGCCTTCCCCCGAAACGGTCCCTTTGGACCTCAACGTTGCGAACTACCTGGCCGAAACTGCCGAATTCGGGCCTGTAGGACCCGTTCGGCAGTAGTTCTGGGTAGTTCATAACTGTCACCAGTGGTGCCTTCGAGCCGCGTCGGGTCCTTAGCCCCGACAAGGCGAGAAAGTGCCGCTGGAGGCATTTATGGACACCCAGACGGCCTGGTAGTTCGCAATGGTGAGGTAGAATCTCCTTCCACCCGCCGTTCCATAGAAAGTGCTCCGTGTATCCTTTTGCGCCCTGGGTAGCTTGGCTGTCCCCAAGGCGGAAGTCTTGCCGAGGCAATTATGCTCAGTAGAAAAGTACGGCCGGTGGTTTCCTTTGCCGCTATATGATTGAGCGCTGTCCTGGTGGTTATCGCCAAGGCGTCCTCTTCAGCGGATCTTGTTCCGGGTGGCGGTTTGACGGAAGCCCCTTGGGGAATACCGTACCAGGTAGTTTTATCGCATACTTCGAGTGCACCCAACTATGGATTGCGGGGACGTAGCTGGGGGGTAGCTGAGATACGCCGTTCTCAATCATCTCCTTGCCTGGGATACGGCAAGCAGGAAGAACGATGGAACTTGCCCCGGCTCTACACCTTCCCATTTCTTGCCGCCAAGACGACTGCCTGAATCTGCTAGAGTATTGTCCATGTCCGAAGAAAATGTAGACACAGGTTGGTCGGGTGTTTATCGAGTGCCTTTTTTTTGGACAGGGCTTGCGTTTGCACTTGGTGGATATTTGGCCGAGGTATTTGCGGGTGACGAGCACCGCTTCGAGGCCTTCATACTCTTTGGGGGGCTCTTTCTTGGGATTGCCTTCGAGAGAAACCGCCAATCTGAGAAGTGAATCGCGCCGGTACTTTTACGCTCCTAAGCCGGGTTGTGTGTGCGACTCGGTGTGCTCATGCGACTCGGCATGCCTATGTCTGACATACGGTGACTCTAGCCGCAATGCACTCGCCCCCCTCGCGACAATGAAGCAAATCCTCCTAGCCACAACGAGCTAGTCAATCTTCACGCCTGACTCATAGATGCCCGTCCGGCTCGCATCCACTCGGCCATTTGGCAGCCAAAAAGTTACCTGGCCGTGATACTTGCCATTGAGTGTGCCGCCGGTCACGCTCCTTGTGCCAGCGTTGTACCAACCATTCCACTGGCCAGTAGCCTTCCCGTGGAGGTACGCCCCGCTCAGAATTAGAGACCCCTCTTCGGAAAAGGACTCCCAGAAGCCCTCGCGCATACCGTCAATCCACGGCCCAGCTTCAGAAAGAGCATCTGAGTCCTCATGATAAATGTACAGCGTTTCATCTATCAACTCCTGGTGGCCATCATCATCCACAAACTTCCCTTCGGGCAACGCCCTGTGTTGATGCTCCAGAACAAGACCATCAGGATCTGCAGCCTCTTCACTTTTCTCTGCAGAGATCACCCGTGCAGGTTTGTCCGGTACCTCCCCTTCAGCAGGGCGTTGCCCCCGAGTCGACCTCTCTCGTAAGGGAGCTACCATCGGGTCTGCTTCAGCAGTATCGGTAGAAGTCGGCTGCAAAGAAGGCTTCAACCCGCTCGCGTGGATGCTGTCCATGGATATTTTCCAGACCGCGTACCCAGCACTCGCTATCACGGCCAAGACTACTATTGAAACTATCTTTGTTTTCATCGTTTTGGCCATTGTCGATCTTCCCAGAACCCTACGCGCTCGATTCGCATCATTGGCGCAACCCTTGGGAGGTGGGCTCATCATGTTACCAGTCAGAGTCACCCCGCTGTCGATAGTCGATAGGAGTTCCAAAGGGGCAGTTTCGGGGAAGGGCGGGAAGCGGGCGTGCGGGCGAGCACTGCCCTCCAGCCTGGCCACCTGTGGCACCGCGACGGATAGGCTCATCAGCGCGGGTAACCCCTTCCACTGGCAGGCGGATGGGGATGCCATGGGATTGGCCAGCGAATTGCTCATCCGCCTGCGGTCTAATTGTCTGCGCTTGATCGTCCCGGGGTGATTACCGGGGGAGGGGGGCGAATATTGGGCCAGCCAGATCTTTCCGATTACTGTATCCTGGGACCCCTCCCTCCCCTTCTCGCAAGTATCCCCATGACAATTCGACTCCGCACAACACGCTCCCTAGTTGCCGCACTTGGTTTGAGCGCCCTTCTCGTGGCCCCCTCCTTTGGACAAAGCCAGGCAGAGCCCCAGAGCACCATTCCCTTAGCCAAGGATTCGGGTTGGGTGCAAAACACTGGAAATCAGCCGGCCGTGATCGCTTCCTACACGGTGAGCATTCCCGGTGCTTCGTGGGTCAGGTTGTTTTTTGACGAGGTCACCTTGTCCGGGAATCTGGTCCAGGGAACTGGTTCCATCATTCGCGTGACCTCCCATGCGGATGGGGCCGTCCAGGAGCTGTCCGCTGTCGGCGTGGCACAGTGGTCGGAGTCCAGCGCCTACTTCAACGGCGACACGGTCGAAGTCGACATCTTCGCCTATCCCGGTACGGGTTTGAACCGGGTCAGTATCGATCACGTGGACATGGCTTGGGGTGTTTTCAATAGCCAGTGCGGCGCCACCGATGACCGCTTGCCTTCCAATGACCTGCGCGCCGGTCGTCTCATGCCTATCGGTTGCACCAGTTGGTTGATCAACGATTGTTCGGAGTGTTACCTGACGGCAGGGCACTGCACCGGCAACATTAGCGTGGTGGAATTCAATGTGCCGCAGTCCTCTTCGGGCGGAGGTTTGAATCACCCCTCTCCCGATGATCAATATGCTGTGGATGCCAGTTCCACCCAGAGCAACGGGGGCCAAGGCGTGGGAAACGATTGGGCCTATTTTGGAACCTTCCCCAACTCGAATACGGGTTTGAACGCGGGGGAAGCCCAGGGCAGCACATACATTTTGGGCACGGCACCGGCCGTGTCTGGCAATGACATTCGCATCACGGGTTTCGGTTCCGATAGCAGTCCTAGCACTCGCAACCAAACCCAGCAAACCCATGTGGGCCCCTTCCAGGTGAACAATGGCTCGCACTTGGGTTATGAAACCGATACGCAGGGGGGCAACTCGGGTTCCCCCGTGATTTGGGAGCAAACCGGCGAGGCTATTGGTATCCACACCCACGGGGGGTGCAGTTCCAGTGGCTACAACTCGGGCACCAGCCTGAGTCACCCCGACTTGCAGACCGCGCTGGCCAACCCGCAAGGCGTTTGCATGGGAGTGAGCCTGGCAAGCCTGAACCCCATGCCGACGATCATTGCGCCGGGCATTCCGTTGGATGTCTCGGTACAAGTTTCCGGGCAGGTCACCGCAGGGGCCGTGCTGGTTCACTATAGCAATGGGGGGGCTTTCCAGGCTTTGTCCATGTCTCCGGTGGGAGGAAGCGTGTACTCAGCCCAGGTGCCTGCGCCCGCCTGTGGTTCTGATCTGAGCGTGTACTTCACCATCGATTCGCTGTCTTGCGGTTTGATTTCTTCACCCGCCGGCGGGGCCTCCGCCCCGCATCTGATCGAGGTTGGAGTAGCCACGGTTCAATTCGCCGACAACTTCCAAACCGATCAGGGTTGGGTCGCCCAAAACCTGGGCGCCACAACGGGAGATTGGCAGCGCGGAGTTCCCGTGAACGATCCGGGTTGGTCCTACGACCCAGCCACGGATGGGGATGGCAGTGGAAGCTGCTACCTCACCCAGAATCAGCTGGGCAATACGGACGTGGACAATGGGGCGGTGAGTTTGACTTCACCCCAATTCGACCTGACCACGGACAGCATCATCCACTTCGACTACTTCCTCAACATGACCGCTTCCGGAAGCACGGATCACCTACTGGTGGAGCTGAGCGCCAATGGGCCGGGTGGTCCTTGGGTTTTGGTCGAGGACATCACCACATCCGGGGGACTTGATTGGCAGTCCATGGATATCTTGCCGGCCCAGTGGATCGCCGCAGGCGCCGCCGCATCGCCCACAAGCCATCTGCGCTTCACCGCCAATGACGCGGACACCCAGAGCATTGTGGAAGCGGGTATCGATGGTGTGCAGATTCAGTCTGTCCTCTGTTCCTATGGAAACATCGGATCTAACTATTGCGGACCGGCGGTCCCCAATAGCAGCGGCAGTCCGGCCGTGATCAGTGCAGTCGGTAGCGTGGTCGCGAATATCAACGACGTGACCTTGTTTGCGGATGACCTTCCGTTGAATGAGTTCAATTACTTCCTCACCGGAACCGCTGCCGCTTTTGTCCCGACCCCCTCGGGTTCCCAGGGCAACTTCTGCATCGGTGGCTCGGGTGGTCGTTACAACCAACCTGGCAATATCCTGTTCAGTGGCACGACCGGTAGCGTTCAGCTTCAGATTGACCTCACCGCTATCCCCACGAACCCCGTGCAAATGGCGGTTGCTGGACAAACCTGGTACTTCCAAAACTGGTACCGTGACAACAACCCCAGCAGCACGTCGAACTTCAGCGACGGGTTGCAGATTTTGTTCCAGTGATCAATACGGAACCAGATACATTTTTGCACACTTCGGCCCGAACCGTAGGCCTCCCTTCGGTTCGGACTGAGGTGTGCAGAATATGTACCTGGTATACAGTTGAGCTGCCGAAGCCGGTCACTCCAGAAGTTGCGGCTAAACTCAATATTGTCTTTATTGGGCGGGGGCAGTGAAAGTTTGTTGCAGAGAGACTGCTGAGAGTGCCAAAGCAATTCCGTCGCCGTTTTCTCGCATAGCCATCACCGAATACTATGACGGAGAAATGGAGGGGCTGGTTGAGTGTGGAATCTGTAAGCGGCTGTATGCGTTCAAATTACTTGATTGGAACGAGAACCGGTTCTTGAGGATATTCTCTTTAGCGCCGGTTCTAGGCTCATTCGATGAGCTAGAGTTTGAGGAGCATCCGTCCGACAAAACGTATGTGCCAACTTGGGGTCCTGGTTCAGTCGAGGGGCAGCTTGAATGGATTGAGAATACCATTGAAGCCTCACTGGAAGCCGAATACGTCGTAGCATGCCAGAAGTTATTGGGGGAAATAGATAGGTGGGTGAGGACTGATCTGCCGAAGGATACAGACTGGTTTTCGCGGCTAGGGCTTTCCAGGGAGAGGACACGGGTGTGAAAAGAGCGCCCTGAATGACGTGAATTCCCGGTTCGAAATACCGAACCATGGTCAATAGGCAAACGGAACCAGGTGTTTCCTTTCACTTCGAAGCGAAGTGTGAAACGATATACTTGGTCTCGTAAAATCCGGTTCATGCCTGGGGGGCAGTAAGATGGCGTTTCTATTGTGTACTTCGACAGACTGGAGTGATAAACTCATCTATCTCCATCGTCCCTTCTATGAGGCCATACATCGAATTGTAGAGCGCGGCGAAGGGAGCGAAACGCTGGCGAAAATTGCATATCTGGATTATGACGGTGAACTAGTGCTGCGTGGCCAGAGCTTGGTGGAGTTTCAAGGGGATCTAGACCGAATCAAATTGGAGAGTGATGAAGTTGGAGATCCGTGTGCTTCGTTGGGGCGTATTCTCCGCACGCTGATTGTTGAGGGGCGGGAGTTGGCCATTGGGGGAGACATGCATCCCGTGCTCAGAAGAACTCGCTGATGTGGAAACTACCGAACCACCTCTAAACGGGCCTCCGTCGAGACTTTGATTCTATGATTCCATGGATTGCTTGTCGCTTTGGTAGTCATATGAAAATACTGACCAGGTACACTTTCACACACTTGGTTCCGCATTCGAAGGCGGGTTGAGGGGGAGGGTGCGGCACCAAAGCCAAACTTCGGATTCCGTTTTTCCCCGGAACTCCGTCCCTGGAATTCGGTTGAAGGCCTGCCCTAGAATGGCCTTGGAATCCTCTTGTGGGCGTCGCCCCGGAAAGCTCCTCACTCGCTATCCCATGAATACTGTTTTTGCCCACCGGGCGTTTTGGATTGTCTCGCTGGCCTGTTTGATGGCTTCTTCCAGTTGGGCCCAGCGTGGAAGGCGCGGCCCTGGGGGCCCTGGAGGTCCTGGAGGTCCTGGAGGTCCGAACTCGCCGGATCTGGAGTTGGTGGACAAGTACGATGCCGACAAGGATGGGCGGCTGAACCGGGAGGAGCGGGCGGAAGCTCGCAAGGAGCTTGAGGGGAGCGGCAATCGGCGGCGTCGGCCGCGGCGGCAAATGGGAGCGGGCACGGCTGGGGAGGAAATTCAACCGGGTGCGGTGGAGGCCTATCCGGATAGGGGAGCCTTCGACCAAAAGATCCTGCGAACGGTGTTCCTTGAGTTTGAACACGAAGACTGGGAGTCGGAGCTGGAGGCTTTTAAGCCGACCGATGTCCTGATCCCAGCCACTCTCACCGCGGATGGAACCGTCTATTCGGAAGTGGGTGTGAGCTTCCGTGGGGCTTCTTCATTCTTCATGGTCCCTGCGGGGCTCAAGCGTTCCCTCAACATCTCTTTCGATTTTGTGAATGGTGGGCAGCGTTTCGGTGAGGTGAAGACGCTCAACCTGCTCAATTGCAACGGGGACGAGTCCATGTTGAGTACGCTTCTGTATTCCAACATCGCCCGCACGCGCATGGCCGCGCCGCGTGCGAACTTTGTGCGCGTGGTGATCAATGGGGAAAGTTGGGGCGTGTATTGCAGCGTGGAGCAGTTCAACAAGGACTTCCTGAAGCGCAACTTCGGCACCTCCAAGGGCGCCCGTTGGAAGGTGTCCGGCAGCCCGAATGGGGATGGGGGATTGCGCTACTTGGGTGAGGACTTGGAGCCCTATCGGGAGCGCTTTGATCTCAAGTCCAAGGAGGATCCGGAAGCTTGGAAGGCCTTGATTCACCTCTGCAAGGTGTTGGATGAAACCGCGCCGGCGGACTTGCCTAAGGCGTTGGACCCGCTGCTCGACATCGATTCGGTGCTTTGGTTTTTGGCCGTGGATGTGGCCCTGCTCAATAGTGATGGATACTGGACGCGGGCGAGTGACTTCAGCATCTACCTCGATCCGAGTGGGCGTTTTCACATCTTGCCCCACGATATGAACGAAGCGTTTAAGGAGCATTCGGGTCCTCCGGGGGGCGGGCCCGGTGGTCGACGTAGGGGCCCGCGCGGTGGCGGTCCGCCAGGGTTCGAGGGGGGGCCGGAGGGTGCCCAACCCCCTGGAGAGGGCGGTGGACCCCCGCAGCGGAGGAGGGGCGGCCCCGGTGGGGCACGCCAGCGCGCGACCTTGGAATTGGATCCGCTCGTGGGGCTTCAAGATGAAGCCAAACCCCTGCGCGGCAAACTGCTCGCGAATCCGGAATTCAAAACACGCTATCTGCAGCATGTGAAGCACATCGCCCAGGACTTGTTGGATTGGCAGTACCTGGCGCCCCATGTGGCGAATGCACGGGCTTTGCTGTCGGATGCGGTGACCAAGGACACTCGCAAGTTGGGTACCACAGAAGGCTTCTCGAAGGCCACGTCCGCAGAGCTGGTGGAAGGCGCAGCATCGCTGCGGAGCTTTGCGCAAAAACGCTCCAAGTTCCTGCTGGAGTGCGCGGCTATCGAAGCCCTCCCCGAAGAGGTCGCCCCGCTCAAGCAGCGAATCGGGAAACCGGCGGGCGCGGTTCGGGATTGGCCCAGGGTCAAATCCCCGTTGCGCATCAATGAGATCATGGCCGTGGCCATGGCCGATGCGGCCGGTGACAAAGCACGGTCCACCGATTGGATCGAGATTTACAACGCTGGCAAGGAGACGATCGACCTCACGGGCTGCTGCCTGAGTGACGATCCGGACGCGCCCGATGGGTGGTCGTTCCCAGAAGGCGTGACGATCGAGCCTGGTCACTACCTCATGATTTGGGCGGACAAGGGCAAGAACAAGGACCTCGCCGGGTTGCATGCCAACTTCAAACTGTCCAAGAAGGGGGAACACTTGTTGCTGACCAACAAGTCCACCGTGCTCTGCGAGTTGAAATTCCCGGAACAGGGCAAGGGCAAGTCCTTTGGATGGCTGGATGGGGAGACGGGGTATCTCACACCCACTCCGCGCGCGGCCAATCGCGAGTAGGTGATACGGAACCAGGGTTCCGTATCAGATCGCCTCGCCGCACTCTTGGCAGAACTTTGAGTCCTCTTCGTTGAGTTTGCGGCATTTTGTGCAGCGCACCATGACGACCTGCTCGGACTTTCCGCCCAGGTCGATGTCCGCTTCGTCCAGGGCGTCCTTGGCCATTCCGCCGGCCATGCGGCTGTAGGGTTCCAATTCGCCACGCGCTTTCTTTGGGTCTAGGATGACGCCGGATCCGGCCAGGCCGCGTGCACCAATGGTCTGGATCATGGCTCCGATTCCGACCAAGATCATTCCGGTGATGGCGCGCGTGCTCATATCATCGGCCTCCTTTTTGAAAGAACCGAAGTGTTGTGCGGGGTCGGGGGTGTTGAAGAAGACGGAAATGAAGGTGATGATCCCGATCGCCATGATGCCCATGCCAATGTAATAGGCGGCTTGTCGGGGCCCTGAAATCTCTTTGCTCATGGTGTGAGTCTAACAAGTCGGGGGGGAAGTGTGTTTTCTAGCGGATTCCGTATTTGTATCGTCCTTCACTCCACTTCGATGAAGTCCACCCGGGTGAGCATGTCACTTCCAAAGGTGTTCGTCGCGGTCAAGCTAACCGTGAACTCCCCGATGGTCGCATAGGTATGCGACGGATTTTGCAGGGTCGACGTGTTGCCATCGCCAAAGTCCCACAGCCAGCTGATCGCAAGGCCTCCCGTCGAATCATCCGTGAACTGCACGGGCAGGGGAGCGGTACCCTGCAAGGGCGTGGCATGGAAGTCGACCACGGGCGGGGCGATGTCCACCAGCACGTAGTCGACGATCGAATGCAAATCCATGCCATGCACGTTGCTCACCGCCAGGGACACGCTGTAGTTGCCGGAGGCCGTATAGGTATGGGAGGGATTTTGTTCGGTCGAGTTCGTGCCGTCACCAAAGTCCCAAAGCCAGGTGGTCGGCACGCCGCTGGACAGGTCTTGGAAGTCCACGGTCAAGGGTCCCACGCCGAGTGCATTGGGTGCGGCAAAGTTGGCGTCGGGGAATTGGCTCCCGGAATCGAGTAGCGCAGTCAACAGGTTCACGCGGCCGTAACCAAACGTATCGTCGATACCGGCAGTACCCAGGTCGTCGCAGCTGCGCTTGGCGATCGCTTCCACATCGGTGGGGGAGAGGGTCGGCCGTTCGCTCCAAATCATGGCCAGGTGCCCCGAAGCGAGTGGCGCGGAGAGACTGGTGCCGTTGGGTGTGCTGTAGGATTGATCGCTGCCGGCACTTGGGGTGGAAATGCCCACCCCGGGCGCTACC
>JAAETM010000076.1 GCA_024228395.1 bacterium
AAGTGGTCGGCAGCGACAGCATCGAAGGTGTCCAGGACGGATTCGAAGAAGGTCATCCCTTCAGCCATTTCAGGATCCATGAGGAATTGCATGCGGAAGGTCTGAGACAATTGTTCGGCCATGCCAGCTGTGCTGTAGATGCTGGCAGTGAGGCCCTTGATTTCGTTGAGTACGGACTTGGCTGTCGCGTTGGTGAGAAGGTTCGGTGCTTCTGGGCCAGCGGCGCGGTGGGCTTCCATTTTTTCAACAGCCCCAGGGATACAGTTGATGAAGAGATCCGAGCTCGTATAGCCAAACTCGATTTCCATCATCTCCATGGCATTCACGATCCACTTCGTTCCCCAGGTGGCCTCAATCTCTTCGACTTCGAGCATGGCGGAGGCGAATTCCGCAAGGCCCGCGAGTGAAGCATCGACCTCCTCAACGCTATCTACCACCGCGAGCATCAAACCGTAGGAGCCACCGATTACGCCCTGCAACGGATAGTCGCCTTCTGCGGCAGGAAAGAGAATTTGGATCATTTCCCCGTTGGCGTAGTTGAGCAGGTCTTCAAAAGGGTGGAAGCCGACCGTCTCTTCAGCCGTCTGCATGGCCTGCTCGAACTCGCCTTCACTCAAGATCCCTGCCTCTGTCAGCTCTTCGATGATCCAATGGGCTGCACCCGCGATGTCGAAATTGCAAACGAAAGCACCGTACGCATCAGCGGGGACACGCTTGAAGTTCTCGGTGCCCGCATCGGATGCAAAGGACAGGAACTTTGCGATGTAGCCGTCTTCTGCAAAGGGCATGACCAGGTTCATGTCAGCTGCCTGGCCGGCGCCCACGGTGAGGGACATGTATGCCCAGCCAATGCTGCGTATCTCCGCCAGCATGCCAGGGGGGATGGAGTCGATGTCGTTGTCGCCCTCGGGGAACATGTCCAGCACCCCGTTGAGGTTGAAGATCGCCTCAATGCCGCCGGCGCGCCGGTCGGAGCCGACCGGAGTGGACTCGAACAGACCGGCCGGCTTGTTGGCGGCCTTGACCTTTTGCAGGACGGAGATGATGTCGGCTGCGGACTCGCCCGCATCGTCGCCGATGTGCAACACACACAGGCCGTCCTTCCAGGTCAATGCGAAGAGTTCTTCGGCAACAATGGGGTATCCGTCGACGGTGACCTTGGTGCCGTTCCAAAGTTCATTCGGTTGAGCGACTGCAGCTTCAATGGCGCCGTCGGTGGTTTGGAATGCAACATAGATGTTGGGGTTGATGTAAGCGGACTCTTCCGCCCAGAGCACGAGTTCCCTGCTGCCCGCGAGCAGGTCCCAAATGGTTTTGGTAAGGGCCAGCAATTCGCCCTCTTCCTCGAAAAATAGCTCGTCCATGCCTTCGACCTCGAGCCAGCGGGCATCCTTGAAGAAATCGACCCAGGCGCTCTTTTGCTTGTTGGCGACGAATCCCTTCGGATCGCTCCAGTAGACGCCGGCCAGGGCATTGTCGGAAACGGCCCAGGCCAGGGAGGGAGAGGCGTCCTGGGGGATGGGGGCCGGGGGGGTGTGAACCAGCGGAACGAGCGCAAGAATGGTGTTGAGTAGCATTTGGGGTCCTCTAGATGGAGGGGCTTCGGGTGACTTGGGAGGGATCATACGGGCAATCGTGGCCGGGTGGGATTAGAATCGGCCCAATGAAGCGAGGACCTTTCGATAGCTTTTCCGTGCGGGCATGGGGTGCCCTGGCAGCCCTGATTCTGGGGGCCTGCGCTGGCCCGGGAACTTCCGTGGCCGCGCCGCCGATACCCGATGACCCGGCGGTCCAGTCAGGGCAGATTTGGGTGGAGGAAGATGGCGGGGAAGCGGTGCTGGCCTTCGACACTTTTGGCCAGGCCCAGGCCGGCTCACCGGCGATTCTGTACCTGCACGGCTGGTGTGAAAACCGTGGCTTTTGGAAGCCCACCGCGAGCGGCTTGCAAGAGGAATGGTTTGGCGTGACGGTGGACTTGCCGGGATATGGGGCGTCTCCCCGGGCTGGCGCTGGTCAGGATCCGATCGCATGGGCCGCCCGGTTGGCGATATTCGCCCGGTCGATGCACGACGGACCATGGGTCGTGGTCGGGCATAGCTTGGGTGGGGTGGTCGCATTGGAAACCGTCCGCGCGCTGCAAGAGACCGGCCATGCAAGCGGTGCGGTCGTGGTGCACAGCCTCTACGATCCCAGCCGAAAATTTGACCAGCAGACGAACCGGGAATTTGCCAATTCACTGCGCAAGGACTTCCCGGGGCAGATGAGAGCTTTTGTGGACGCGCTTGTTCCGCGAAAGACCACTGGAGCCTTGTCCGATTGGGTGCTCGCCCAAATGCAGGCCACCGATCCTGTGGTGGCGGCGGAGGGCCTCTCCACCCTCGAATCCTATGATTTGCCCCAGTGTTTGAAGGCCATTCAGGTTCCCGTGCGCGCGATCAACGCTAAGATGCGCAGCACCAATGCTGCGGCCAATCGCCGGCTGATCAAGAACTTCGACGTGTTCATTCTGGATTCCATCGAAGGTTCTGGCCTGGACCTCATGCTGCAAGATCCCACCGGATTCCGGGTCCTGCTCAGGCGCGCCCTTGGGGAAATGCAAACCGCGAGCCACTGAACCTCCCATGACGAACCGCGAAAACGAAGATCAAGGCCACCCGTCGGACCCGTGGGTTTCCCTGGGTTTTCAACAATTGCGCGACGGTGAATTCGAGGACGCGTTGGAAACGGCCAAGAAGGTCGAAGAGCTGCGCGCCTCCGCTTGTTTTGAAATCGCTGCGCAAGCCCATGCGAACCTGGGCGATCCGGAAGCTGCGATCGCCGTGCTCGAACATGGTGTGAGCGAAGCGCCGAATGCTTGGCCCAATTGGCAGTTGCTTGGGAACCTATACGCGGATGCTGGTCGTTTCGATGACGCGGAGGACGCCTATCGCGATGCCCTGCAGTGCAATCATGTTTGGGCCCAGTCGATCCACCTGAACCAGGCGATTCTGCTAGGTCAACAGGGGCACCACGAACGGACCCTCACCGCATTGGATGCCATCGATGACAGCGATCTGCTCTTCGAGGTGGCTTCCGCGCGCATGAACGCCCTATTCTGCGTGGGGAAGAACGATGAGGCCTTGGCCCTGGCTGATACCATCCTGGTTCAGGAACCACAAACCGCGAGCGACGAAGACGCGTGGTATTTTATCTCGGTCATCGACATGCGCATTCGCATGGCGGCTGGTCTGGACCCCCAGGAGGTGCGCGAGCGCGCCCTTGCCCTGCTCATCGAATACCCCGAGAACGATCATGTTCTGGCCTTGATCCGCGACATCCGCGATGAGCGTTCCAAGGATTCCAAGTACTACCGTTTGGTGATCCAAGGCAACAGCCTGGATGCTCCCGCTTCGGTCGAAGGTTTCTATGTTCCCTACGACGTGGTCGCGGAGTCCGAAGAGGAGGCCATGACCTTTATCGAGGAGGTCGAATCGCTGACCGGTTTTGACCACCTGGAGATCGAAGAGAGCGAGGTTCTGACAGCCCGGGTCCGCGACCCCAAGGGCATCTACCGTGCTGGCACGCGCACGCTCTTTGGTACCGGGGCCTAGCGACTCTTCAGCAGATAGTGTGAATGGGATCGCTCTGGCTGGTTACAATGGGGTAAATACTGTTTCCATTGGCCTCTGACCACCGAGCATGCATGTTGAAAGCCGCCGCGCCCACATTCTCTGATTCTGTGATTCTTCCCGAAGTGATTTTGGTGCTGGTTTATGCGGTTCTGGTGCGCACCTGGAGTATTTGGACCTTCTGTACTTTGCGCTACCAGGAGGTTGGAGAGCATGGGCCGATGAATCTGGTCAGTGGCGGGCAATTGACGGTGGTTACTTTGATCAATGCAGGCCTGTTGGCCTTGCTGGGTTTCGCACTTGTGCGCACAAAATTCAGTCCTCCGGGTCTACGCCGTGGGCACATCGCTGGAGTTGGTCTTGCAGCAGTCGTCGCGATCTTGATTCAAGTGGCCGCCTTTCAAGGCTATGGCCTCGAAGGCATGGCCGGGGAATCATTCCTAAACTATCGGTAGGACGAATCGTATTGGGCATCGGAGTTTGATCGTCATGAAAGAGCACGAAATTCTAGCCCTTCGGGATGATGGCTTCTGCCTCGTTCGCGGCGCACTCTCCAGTGCAGAGTGCGACGTGGTACTGGATGAACTTGGGGACATTCTTTCCGCTGGCGAGAGCGGTTCACAGGGGTTCAGCGCACACTTCGCACGCAATCTCCTTTCGCAATCGTCGATGATTCAGAAGCGGGTTTCCCGGCCTCCATTCATCAGCCTGGCGCGGGAAGTACTGGGAATCGACGCCGTTCCAGTCAAGGGCATCTACTTCGATAAGAACCCCGGTTCCAACTGGGTCGTGCCGTGGCATCAGGACCTGACGATCGCCCTGCAGGAGCGGCACGAGGTGGATGGGTACTCGAATTGGACGGTGAAGGAAGGCGCTTGGCATGTGCAGCCCCCCGTGTCTGTTTTGGAATCCCAAGTGACCTTGCGGCTGCACCTGGACGATTGTTCTGAGCAAAATGGGGCCTTGCGAGTGGTTCCTGGCAGTCATCGCTTGGGGCGCTTGCATCACACCGCAGAGGCGGAATTGCGTGAGGAGGTCGGTGAGGTTCTTTGTGAAGCCAGGAGAGGCGACGTGCTCGTGATGTCCCCACTCATCCTGCACGCCTCGTCGAAAGCGGTTCAGCCCAGCCACCGTCGCATCGTGCACATCGAGTATTCAGCTGCCCGCTTGCAGGAGCCGCTTGCGTGGCGCGATTAGATGGCCGGGCGCACTTCCCAGATCGGCGGAAGTGTGGGGTCGTACGGCTTTCAAAAGGTGCGTAAACTCTCTAGGCTAGCCGAATAACGCCCAATCATTGCCATGAACGAAACCAATCAAGACATAGCTTCCGCCTTCGAAGTAGGTTTGGTCATCGGCGTTACTTCCCCCGAAGAGGTCGTCGCCTGGGCGGATTCTGTGGTTGGGAATAGCGAGTATCCGGCTGCCTGGATCATTCCCATCGCTTTGGCTCAAGAGAATGATCGCCTGGCACTGCTGAAGCTCCTGCGCGTCGTGCCCAAGGCCGACAACGAAATCATGCGCTGGTGTTTGATCGCGGAAGCGGTCATCAGCGCTTTGGATCTTAAGGCAAGCTCACTGCGCACGGTTTCCATGGCCTTGTCCCATTGCTATTTGCAAGAAAGTGTCACGGCCGAACTCGCCCACTTCGAAGCGCGTTATGAAGCATGCGATTCGGGCGAAGCCGATTGGCAAACGGTGGACGACGCTTTCCTCAAGTACTTGCAGGAGAGCATCACTCGGGCTCGACTGGATTGACTTCGCCCCAGGCCAATCCGTAATAGTCCCATCGAGCCATTTGCGCCATATTCAGGAATGTCGTACAATCCGGATCAACCAACACCGGTGAAGCACGCCTGATCTCTCTCATTTTCATTTCCAATTATGTCCAAGCAAACCATGCAATCCGTCCTTCAGATCGTTGCAATCATTTCCATGCTAGTCGGTGCCATCATGGCATCCACGGCGGTGGTGATGATGGTCGGAACAAGTAGGTTGATCGCTGATATGCCCAGCAACATCTCCATGGATTTGACGCCGATGACGCAGATGGGGTATCTAGGGATCGTGGGGGCGGCCATGCCGGTCTTTTGGGGAATCGCCCTGCTCAAGGCAGCGCCTGCCATTGCGATACGCTTGGATGGGAACTAGACCTCAGCGTTGCGAACAACCAGGCCTGTTGGCTGTCAGCAAGAGCTTTCTGCGGAACTTTTTCGCCCGGGTGGGGCCCAAGCCGCCCCGATTCCAAGGCACCGCCGGTGGCTTCTATCGGCGAGCCAGGAGATCGTGCCATCAGGCTCCACAGGCCGCAACTTTGCCGTTTCGGCCAGGTAACTGGCTCCGTGGAGGTAGACGGGGAAGGATTCCCTGGAGGCCCGATTTGCGCCATGAATGATGCGGAAGGGGGGATCGAGATCGCAGGGCAGGGAAAGTCCAAAAACGCCATCACCGGGGCGAGAAAGTCCCTTATCCTCCTGCCCATGGAAACACCCGATTACGACGATTCGAAGGTTGAAGGAGATTGGTGCCACGAGGCCCATGGAGAGGTCTCCAAGTACTTGGCAGGCGAAGGCATTCCCCACGGCACCGTGGGCGAATGGCCCGCATGGCATGTGGTTCCGATCATTTCCGTGTGGGCGATCGAGAGCGCCACGGAAAAAGGAACGGTCGGTTGGTGGGTCGTCTACGGCGACATCCCCACCGACTACATCGCCGCCGGCGACATGGCCCATCCCCGCGACGTGTTGCGCGCCATCGCTTGGCGTTGGAAGGAATACGTGGACGCCGTAAAGGCCGGCAATCCGCCTGAGGGTTATTCGGTGGGTGGAGACAACCCCGAGCCCGAATTGCTCGACATGTTGGAAAACCGCGCGGGCCTCCTAGTTGAAATGGCCGCCGACGATGACGCGTGGGTTGGCATGTGATGTGGGGTCATTTCCCCGCATAGGTGGGGGAAGGTCCAAAACCGCGCGCCGGGTTCCTGGCGTCTTCTTTTTCGCTTCGAGAATTTCCCATGCTGCAATCCGAAATCCAGTTCAATCCAGTTGAGTTCTCGTCATCCTCAGGTGCTTTTGGAGGCTTGGTGATGATCCCCCTGCTCATGATGGTGCTACATGGCATCATTGCGGTCGCCTGTGGAATCGGGATTTGGGAGGCGTGTGACCGGGTGAAGGCCCGGGGCGACAAGGTCCAGATGCTAGCACCGGTTATGTGGCTTCTCGCCGGTTTGCTTGGCAGCTTGGTTTCGGTTGCGATCTTCTGGGCGATGCATGAGTCCACCCTGGTACGCAGGAAGGATTAGGGAATTGCATAGCCCATTTTTGTTGGGCAAGAATCGAGATCGCGTGTCAGCTGCAGGCAGGTCTTTCTCCCATTTCCACTTGCCCGCTTTGGTATCTTAATCTGGTTCGGATGAAGTTCTGCACTTTTGTGCTGCTGGTTTTCAGCACGTTATTTTTCCTTCAGTCATGTGAATCGCGGTCCGCAAGTTCCACCGTCGCAGGCGGAATCGTCACACAGTCCGTGGTTTTTGTGGGGGACAACGGAAGCGGCCTGCGAAGGCCTCAAATCACGGGTTTGGATGGACCGTTGCACCGTGACCTGTTTGCGCTGCTGCCCGGTGAGTCCCTGAATTCCAGCGGGGTGTCCCTATCCCCAGATGGTGATTGGCTTGGCACCACGACCAGGATGGCCGGCACCGGATCATCGACGTGGAGACCGGGAATTTCACCGAGATCATCGTCGACACCCCCGGTCAGAATACCTCATTCCGCTTTGGCCCCCAGGGGGTTTTGCTCTTGCGCAATGAGTTGGCTGGAGTCGGGCCGGGCGAAGTGCCCAGCGAGCTGTACATCGCGAATCCGGACGGCAGCGGTGTGAGGCGTTTGGGCTGGTCGGCGCGTCAGTACGAGTTCTTGGGCTGGTCCCAAAGCGATGGTCAGTCATTGACCTACATTCGTGATTTCCCTTCGCTCGATGAGCAGTGGCGCATTTTCGATGCGGCTGGATATTTTGTTGCGGATCCCTTGGCGGGCTTGAGCGGCTCTTTGGATTCGTCGGCCTGGTCCGATACGCATCTTGCTTTCACGGTCCCTTGGGAAGTGCTTGGGGTATCACACCACTTGCTCTATCAGTACAAGAAGTTCAACGGTCAAGTGTCCGCTCTACTGCCTCTCTCCATGGGGATCTCGGGCTTGCAATACAGCCCCGACAGTCAGTTTTTGACAGTCTTGGTGCGCACCTCCACCCAAAGCGAAACGGTGCTGTCTTTCCAGATGAACGCCACCCACCCACCCACCCATACATATACTGATCTGATTGTCGGCGTGTCGGAGGCACGGGATGTGCAACTCAGGGACTGGGCCCCGGATTCTTCAGCGGTGGCCTTCACGTATCGCAGGGCTTCAGGTGCCCCGGACTTGCTCAACATCAGCGATGGACTAGGCGTGGGTTTCCCGATCATCGAGGTCGGGGCCAATGGTTCCACGGTGGACGAAGTGGTTTGGTCGCCCGATAGTCGGTACCTGGCGTTTGTCCGCGATTCCAATGTGGCGGGGATGAACGAGCTGTTGGTGCATGATATTCATTCGGGTTCTGCCTATGAACAGGCCCTGCTGCCCGGTCAATTGGGACTTCACTCCCAATTGGTTTGGGCCCCAGATTCCAGCACGCTCTTTGCCTTGTTCGAGCCGGAGAATGGGGGAGACAATGCGGTCGTTGCATTCCAGGCAAGCGCCTGGGACCAAGGCCTGACCATCGGCTCCCTACCCCTGGTCTTCCCAGCCGCCGTGCGACATGGGGATTAAGAAAGGAGCCTAATTCCTTCCCGCGATTCCAGCGGGGTCGTATGGGTGCAGTTGGATCCGATCACCAATCGACGCGGGGTTGTGTTTTCCGACCTGGACCCGAGCACCCCGCCGCGCGTGCTGTCCTCATCGAATGGCGTTTTGGATCAAGTGGGTATTCACCGCTTCTTTGTGCGTTGATGTGGTGATAATACCTCGGCTTCCCAATGGAGCGCCTCGCGCTGGCTGGACGCAAGTGAGAACCCCATGATCGGCAACAACCCTGCGAGAGGCCTACTCGGTTTGGCAGCTTTGATGCTGCTGTACAGGGTGAAACACTGCTTTCGGGTGGTTGTGAAAGGACTTCACGCCTTCTTTGACAAGGTCGGCTTCTTGTCCTAATGCAACACCGGTTGCAGTGTACCGAATGGCTCCGTCCAGAGCTGTGCAGCCAGGCTTGACTGAAGTTGCTGGCTTGGCCCGAATGCAAAGGGAGGGAGCGCTGTAGTCAGCGCTCCCTCCCTTTTGCTCTGTATGTTTGTTTTACGTCTATTCTTTCAGGTCGCCGCCGGCGTACATTTCGAGGAAGCCGCACTCGATGCAGCGGTAGGCGTCGACCTCGTATTGGCCCACAGCCCTGGAATCCGCTTGCGTTCCAAGTTTTTGCGCTTGGGCGGCAATCCAGCAGGTGGCGCGTGTGTAGTCGAGCAGTTGACTGTCGAGAATAACGCCCGTCTCCATCGAGCCTTGGCATTTGGGGCACTGCATTACTGAAGCACCGGAAGTTCTGCGAAGGACTGAATGGCAACCCGCTGCGCGATGCGGCCCGCGATCTCTTGGATGCGTTGGGCGGCGATCGATTCGGGGGCGGAGATGACGATCGGAGCGCCACCGTCGCCGGCCTGGGTGACGTCCGGGTGCAGAGGAACCGAGCCCAGGTGCTTGAGGTCGAAGCGCTCGCAGAGCGTTTCGGCGCCGCCCTTGCCAAATAGATCGACCACGGTTTGGAAGTGACCCTTGTCGTCGACCTGCACTGTGCGCTCTTTGCCGCTGAGGGACAACTTGACATCCGCGCCGGCGGGCGCGCCTTGCACGGTACCTTCGATGGTAAAGCCAGCCATGTTCTCAACGATGCCAAGCATGTTGATTTGCACCTGCTTGAACATGCCGACCGCTTTGCCCACGTCGAAGGTGGCCACAGCCTGCGGCGTGGTGACGAGCACGGCGCCGGTGACCGGCACCAGGTTGGCCAGGGAAAGCTGAGCATCGCCCGTGCCCGGGGGCATGTCGACGATCAGGTAATCCAACTCGCCCCATTCCACTTCATTCAGGAATTGCTCGACGAGTTTGTGCACCATCGGTCCACGCCAGATGGCCGGTTGGTCTTCGGGGATCAGGTAGCCGATCGACATGGTCTTGATGCCGTGGGCTTCCTTGGGAAGCAAGCGCACGCCTCCTTCCCGAGAAACCTGCTCGGGCGCACCCTTCAAACCCATCATCATGGGGATGTCGGGGCCATAAACATCACAATCCAGAAGGCCAACCTTGGCGCCGGTCTGCGAAAGAGAGCAGGCCAAGTTCACGGACAAGGTGGACTTGCCCACGCCGCCCTTGCCGGATGAGACCGCAATCACATGCCGCACGCCGGGGATGCCCTTGGCCTCGGGGGTCTCGGGCGCCACCGCGGTCATCTCGATGTTGACCTCGGTCACACCGGGCAGGGCGGTGAGCAACTCACGCGCCTCGTTCTCCATCTTCTCCTTCATCGGACATGCCGGAGTGGTCAGGTTGATGGTCACAGAGACCTTGCTGCCTTCGACCTTGTTGCTGGTGATAAAACCCAAGGACACGATGTCCTTGTGCAGGTCGGGATCGATAACTTGACGCAGTGCGTCCAAAACGTTGGCTTCGGTGGGCTGGCTCATGGTTGGGGCTCCTCTTACGGGAGCGGTAGAATAGGGCAGGGAAGGGGGAGGGGGAACCTGCAGCCGTGGCAAATTTTGGCCCATGTCAAAGGGGGCCGTATACCGCCGGTCTACGCTGATTTCAGCAGGGGCTCAGGAACCCCAGCCTCCATCTCCGCCGCCGCCGGCAAATAAGCCCGCCGCCGCTCGGTGATCCAACACACCAGGGCTCCCAGCACGCCAAAGCACATGATCGCCAAGGGCCAAATCCAAAGCCGCGGCCCGCTGGCGCCGAGCTTCTGCAACCGCCGCCGCATGGCCCAGGCTAGGCCGGCGAGTAGGAGCCAGAAGGGGATGCTGCGCCAATCCAAGGCGGGGCCTATCCAGGCTCTTAGCAACCCAGGAGGGTCGCCGCGCGAAACGTACTTTTCGTAGCTCAAGGCCGAGTTCCGGTAAAAGGGTGGCGGCATGTATCCACCTCGGGTCATACCAAATGACCCGGGCTGCAGGACTGGAACAGTCAGCGCGCTGACCCCCAAGCGCATAGCAACCCAAAAGCGTTCACGAGAGGTTTTGGCCGTGAAGTCATGGGCAAAGAGTACTTCACCGTTCTCGTCGTGTACCTCCCTGCGCTCGCCAAAAAAATTGAGTTGTTTAGGCACCACCAAGCCTGTGGAGCCCATTCCGAATTGAGGCCCAAGACTTTTGGCATGTTCATCTTGAATCCATTGCTCCTGATCTTCACTAAGAGCAACAACGGAATGAGATTCAAGGTTCAGGGCCGCGTGTTTTCCTTTGGAAGGGAGGTACACAAGGGGACCTTCACCGGGAATGCTAGCCCTCAAGCGATCCTCGAGGGCTGTGGAAGGCGAAGCCCATCGAGTGAAAACATAGCCATCCGGCAACGGGACCTGTTCGTACTTAGGGGAGTCGCCCGTTAGGTCTGCGACCCAGATGGTTTGATCCTCTGCATCGCCAATCCAGACGGCGCCATCCTCACCCAAATGCACGTACACATCGTCAGAGAAAGGTTCACCGTTGCGGTCCAGTACCCACTTGCGACTCACTTTGGCTTCCGTCTGAATGAAGTGGGTTGTGCTTCCCTTGGGGTGGCCTGCGTGCACCCTCAAGAGCGTCAAAGGGGCGGCTTGTGATCCGCGAGCCTCATCCGCTCGTTCGGCATAAGTGGCCATCGAGAAGAAGTTCTGGTACGTCGGGAACTCTTTCATGCGCTTGAAGTGCACACGCCTGGGTAGTTCGATTTCTTTCTCAAGTTCGTGGGTCTCCGGGTCGACCACGAAGTGCTTGTATGCATGGGGCCCCCCTCTCGGTTGGGGGGTCATGAGATAGTAGGTGGGCTGTCCTTCGCTATCGAATGCACGACTCGTAGCAATGAAAAAGGATCCCTCGCCGTCCGTTGCCACGGAGTTGGACTGTATTTCGAACATGCTAATCCACGATCCGAACTGAACGATTTGCTGCCAGGGCAAACCAAGCCCGAGGAGCAAAACGCCGATCGAGACAATCGCGGGCTTCCGGGTAGGGGTATCCCTATCGAACCCCGATAGGAAAGCAAACCACGCACCCGTGATGAAGAGAGCGCTCCAAAGCAAGTTGTAGAAGGGGGACATCCAAGGTTGTTTGTCCAACCCAAATGCCATCCATATCGAAGGATCCCTGCCGAGCATGAGCATTGTCAGTGGGAGGGTGAGCAGGAGCCTCAGAATCAAGTGCAGGTGCAAGTGAGCCAAGAAAAAACAAACCGAAAAACAGGGAAGTACAATGGACCCAGCAACTACGCGGGGTGCACCTAGGCCCCAGTACTCCGCAGGGAATGGACTGCTTCCGAGCAATGCTACGAAGCACCAAGGCAGGATGATCCATCCCAACATGACAGCCGAGTACCAAGCCAGTTGCCCGAAGAAGAGAGATGCCGCGCGGGACGAACGCCGGTAAACATAGTCGTTGAGACCCCGGAGTCTGTCCAGGGATCCAGCCACCCAACCAAATAGACATCCCAGGAGGGCAGTGAGGATAACGGGAGTGAACTGGCTAGAGGGGAAGGGGCGTAAGGGGGACCCCTCCGAAGTACCCGGGAAAACAAAAGCTGTCTCATAGCCAACTCTAATTGCACAGGGTGTGACGATCACCAACCCAACGAAAAAGAACAAGACCAGTAGGAATGAGTTCTTTTGCAGCAGCGCGCGCCAAAGTGAACCCGACGTCGCGGTTGTGGAATGTGTGAGTGACATGGGAATAGGAGGATAGGGAGGGAGCGGACTACGCAGGACTGCTAATGGACACGGTTTTACGGTCAGCCGCCGTTTTCGACACGGGATAGAACGCGCGCTTCGGTTCCATGGCCAGACACAGGATGTAGCCCAAAGGCCCGAATGCGATGACAGCCAATGGCCACAGCCAGAGGCGCGGGCCCGTGGCTCGGAGCTTGATCAGGCGGATGCGTATTCTGTATGCCAACACAAGCAGCAGAACCCAGGCGATCAAACTCCATGGCGAGAACCCGGTCCAAGTCAGGCGGGATATGATTAGGGCCTGCAGGGATATGTAGCGGATGGGATCCCGCAGGGGATCGAGTCCATCTGGGGAATAGGGACTGCTGCCCATTTGCATATGTGTAATGTTCCCAAAGGCCTTGGGGGCAAGGATCGGGGGGTGCATGGCACTGCCGATGGCTGTCAGGCAGGCCCTCCACAATTCCGCAGGGGTCGAAGGGGAGAAGTCATAGGTGAAAAGGACTTCGCCATCAGGGCTTCGCACTTCGCTTTTTCTGAACAGGAGGCCTGGTTCGGCAACGTGCAGGAGCGGAATGGTGGGAGTAGCGCGCATGGCTGCTACCTGTTTCATCTGTTCTTCGGGCAAGCGAGCTACCTGCTTGGTGTCGCGATCTACGTATGCGATACCTCCCGTCGTTTTCATGAAAGCGAGACGGAACATGTTGTCGTGAGGCTCGTGTCCTGAGATTTCTTTTGCGATGCGGGAACCGGCACCTGGATTGGGCTTCAACCACTCCTCAAAGCGGTCATTCTCGGGTAACTCCAAGGCCACGTATCTCCAGTCTTTCTGGCTGAAGTCTGCAAACCATGCGGTGCCATCGGAGGGGTCTCCAGCCCAAATGACGGGTTTCTTGTTGCGCTGCCGAAGGTCGAGCAAGCGGGTGAGTTTGGAAAAGGGACCGCTCGGCTTTTCCAGGTACAGTTTCGTGCCATGGTAGATGTCCCGCTCCACCAAGTGGAGGAGACCCTTGCCCTCTAGTGAAACGTAAGCGGAGACAAGTCTTGCATAACCAGCGACACCGGATCCGGCGTCCTGGTGGCTCCGGGACCCGTCCGAGAACGCGTGCTGCTTGCGTTGCCTTCGCGCTAAGCTTATCCGGGAAAGTTCGTTGTTGATGATCGTTGGTTTGTGGCTCTTTGAGTCGACCTCCCACAGGGTCATTTTCTCGGTATCAAAATCATACTCAGCT
>JAAETM010000077.1 GCA_024228395.1 bacterium
CGTGCATGTCGTACAAGCCGAAGGCATTTGCCGAATAGCTCCCCACGTCAATCGTACTAATTCCGCCACAAGCACTGCCGCTGTGAAAGCTGTACCCAAAACGAGCGTCCGCGCAAAAGAGATCCGGACCCACGTTGAATTCCGTGGTCGTTCCTGCACTGCACGCATATTCCCACTCGGCTTCCGTCGGCAAGCGATACTCGTAGCCAGTCGGCAGGTTCCCCGCTGCCATCTCTTGTGCTGTCAAGGCCGTACAGTACGCACGGGCATCGTTCCAGTCAACTTGCTCCACCGGCAAGTTCGTGCCGGAGTAAGTTGACGGATTCGAACCCATCAACGCCTGGTATTCCGCCTGGGTTACCTCATGCTCTCCCATCCAAAACGATTCGCTGATCGTTACGTTGTGAACTGGTTGAGTGTTGGGATCATTATAATACGGAGCCCCCGAAGCTGCGTTCGACCCCATGTCAAACGACCCTGCAGGGATCTGCACCATGCCCGCAATCGGAACAATCGGCGGAAGAGGGAACGTCACGCTCAGACCATTCGAAAAGTTCGAATCGCTCGTCTGCACGGCCCGGTCACGGTGCCACACCTGGAAGTGCCAAGTGGCTCCGCTCGTGATCATGGTTGACGGGGAACTTGGGATCGTATCCGGCACGTCGAAGCCGCTGCCCGTCGATGAGGTACCCACCAAGTTCTGAAAGACACCCGCGCTGTCAAAGCGCCCCACTGAGTTCGAAAGGCCACCAGCAACGTTGTACCGGAACACCTGCGCCGTTCCCGTGCCGACCAGGCAGTTGAGACCATTGCTGGTTACAACACCCGAAGTCGCCTCATTACCGACCAGGAAGTAAGCCAGTTCACCAGGTACACCCTGGGTCACTTCCAGGTGAAGATCACTACCCACGCCACTGCCAAACGCACCCGTCAAGGTCGTGGGCTGGCCCGTTGAGTTGTTCGTAACATTGCAAAACGACGTCCCCGTGTTTTGCGCAAATGCTCCAGAGGCCAAGGCCAAGGCTAGAGCGGGAAGGGTTGATTTGAGGTGGAGCATGGAGAGCTTTCTGGAATTCAGAGGGGTTGACAGGAAACGGCGCACAGGGCCACAAGTACAATTGCGAGTGAAACAATTGTGCACGGAGGACCGAAGTACTACGCCACAATCTACGCAACACGCAACACTCAACGCGCAAAATCCAACACCCGACACAATGGCACTGAGCTCCGTATCAAATCGAGACACTCCCTAACCTACGCAGCCCAGGCAGCAGGGCATTACAACTCGAAAGCTACCGCTAGCCTGCTAGCCTGCCCGGCGCTGACGGCGCAGACACGCGTTGGTCTTAATGCGCCTTTTCAAACGGCAGCCCAGTTGCAGATCCCCGCTCCGTCCTATCCTGCTGGTTCCGCGCGGTTTGGAGTTTGGAACCGCATCGCAACTCCGGCTGTTCCTCCCCCGCTGTCCGATAGTGGATGCGCCAGGAAGCCCGACTGGAATTCGGTGTCAGACTCCCCGGCCAGTGATCTGTGCGCCAAAGAAATCCACCTCGCCCCGAACCGCGCAGCATTTCGTTGCCCAGCCCACGCCGAAAAACGATTGAAGTTATCCGGTCACGGCCCCCCCTCCCCCCCGACAAGCGAGACGGCCTGCATGCCCGGACCAAGCCACCCCGCATGTGCATCAGCCCCCACGAACGTCGCCGTTCGTTGGGACTGCTTGTTTGGGAGCGCTTCTGGTGACTCTAGCGAATCGCCACTGACAAAACCCACCCGCTACGGCATCTCCGGCCCGGCTCCGCCCGGGGGCCTATATGCCTTCGCTGATGGGTTCCCGCCTCTTGACTTGACTAGGGCACGAGAACTGAAGCCAACACAACCCGGAACCCGATGTAGTAGCGCGAGGTGGATAGGAATTCCAAGCGGGCAGTTTCAGGAGAGCGGGGGAAGCCAGGTGGGGCGCGGGGGGAGCATGGGGACGGATTGTAAGCAATTGGCAGCCAAACGGGGCCTCTGGGGCGGGGATCGGCGGTGCGGTGGCGGCAAAAAGGGCAGGGTTTGGCGTAGGGA
>JAAETM010000078.1 GCA_024228395.1 bacterium
GCGCGCGATCAATTCAGGCCAGCGATATGTGGAGGAGCCGGTGTGGTGTTTGGTGGTGGGCTCGGGTGGCTCCGTGGGCTCCGTGGCGGTGGGGGACCCGTGGCAGTGTTCGTCTTCGGGGTCAGGTGCAGAGGGCCGGGGAACGATGAGGTGGCGTAGGGAGAACGCGGGGGCGAGGACGCCGTGGTAGGTGAGTTGGTGTTCGCGCGGGTGGGGCGTTATGGCGACTAGGCGCTCGATGAAAACGAGCGGGTCAAAGCGAATGGCCTTGGTGCCGTCGCGCCAGGGGGAGCGGATTGGGGCTATTCGATCAGGGATTGGAAAGTAGGTCCAGGGCTTAGAAGCCCACATTGACCCCGTCCGTGAAGTTTGAGGCCCCGCTGTCACGATGCCAAAACTGGAAGTGCCATGTTTGTCCAGCTTGCACGGCGACGGGCCCGGTGGGCGTGGGGAAGCCCAAGAGGTCGGGTTGGAAGGTAACCGACCCGGAACTGCCCGAGTATCGAATCTGGTGGATCGCATTGAAGCGCCCGAGAGGACCAGATAGGCACAAACTCCCGTGGGACCCAACAGGGATGGGAGTCATGCTCGCGACCTGGCTGGTTACGAAGTACCCGAATTGGTTGGTTGGGAGTTGATATGCAGTGAGCGTCAAGTCCTGATCTGCGGGGTCTACAGATCCTGTCGCATGCATTGTGCCGATGCTTCCGGTTGAGTTTGGATCCTGTTGGAAGCAGGTCCAATCATCGATCAAGGAGCACGCAAGGTCTTGCACATAAACCCGGCCTTTTCGGTCTGGACCATCACGTGGTGCGCCTGCGTAAAGTCGGCCGTTCATCAGTTCCAAAGAGGTTCCAAATAGGACCTGGCCATTGGGTAGGGCGGCCATGTAACGTTGGCCCTCAGTGACCTGCCCCACACTTGACCAAGAACCATTCGCCTGCCGATTGTAGAGCTCAATGGACAAAGGTTCGGTGATCGGGGACGAACTGACGTAGGGGTGGATACCGATAGCAACCCCAGAGCCCTCCACGGCGATTCGCTCTGCGGGAATCGGGAGTGTCAGCACTTCCGCCGGGTCGTTCTGCCAAACTCCGAGAGAACTTCGTCGGTACGTAATAAGGGAGTGGACGCCGAGGCTTGTGTTGCCGGTCACAAGAACTTGATTGTCCAGGCTGAAATCCGAATCCTCTTCCCTCCGGAAGGTTCCTTCCTGGAGCCAATCGTCAAGTAGCGAGTTGTAGTGGAAGATCGTGCCGCCCGGATCTGAGTTGTAGCTTGTGGTAGAGACCGCCATGAAATCTCCTTCCAATTCGACTTTGTGCGTGAGTTGAGACCAGGGGCTAGAAGATGAGCTCCGGACGATGTGAGATTCAATCCACTGCCCGGTGGCAATTCGCTTGTAGATGAAGATCGCACCATCATTGCCCTTGGAGGATACTGCCAGGCGGTTGCCAGAGAATGACAGGTCACGTCCAAATTCGCCATGCGGGACGGGCGTACTAGGCACCAAGCTAGTCGCGTGGTCAAAAGTGGAGCCATTCCATTGATACAGGTGAACGGCGCCGAAGACTTGGGTGCCTTCTGCTTGTGACCCGACGGCAAGCCAGCCCGCTTCATAGTCTAGGCCTCGCCCATACCATTCCGAACCCACACCCCCCGTGGGCGAAACGAGGGTCTCCGAAAAGTTGTGCTGCCCCGTAGTGGGGTCTAGAACGTAGATGTCGACGCTTCCGCCCCCTTGGGGCCGACCGACGGCAACTCCGAAGTCACCTGGTGCGGTGGCCATACCAAAATATTCGAATGTGGCCGAGCCTTGCGGGGGAATGAGTTCCTGACGACAGCTTTGAGCAGATAGCCTGCTCGCGGGAAGCGCTGCGAATACAATGAAAACAACGAATAGTCTTATGGTGCAAGTGGCCATGGATTCGTCCTCTACTGGAATGCGACTTGAATGGCGTTTGTGAAGTTTGAAGTGGGTCCGGGATTGCGATCACGATACCAGCCTTGGAAGAGCCACGATTCTCCCGCTAAGGCACTTGTCGCCCCTTGAGATGTTGGCATGTTGGTCAGATCTACCGTCAAGGCAGCAAGGCCATCCCGCCCAGTGAAGAAAATATCGCTGGTCGCATTGAAGTGGCCGATGTCACCAGCGAGACAGAGATCTCCCTGGGAATTCCCCGGAGTGTGGGTCAGACCAGCAACGCGACCTGTCAGAAAGATTCCGAAAGAATCGGAGGGCAATTGTGAAGCTCGAAGCGTTAACCCGTTTAGCACAACCTGTTGGGAACCAAAGCCCAGAAGGAATCCAGGATTGCCGCTCGAATTCGGGGCCGTTTGCGGACAGCTACCTGTTGAGACTATCGTATCGCAGGCAAAGTCCCACAAGTAGGCGCGGTCGCCTCCGGTTGGTAGTGCTGCACTGCCTCCACCGAGAAGCACAGAGGTTCCTGATCCTGACATGTCCGTCCCCAGCGCACCTACGGGTCCATGGTTGACGTAGTTGCTCAAACTCAGGGTTTTTTCAAATGCCCATGCACCATTCGAATTGAGGTAGACGACAACGTTGTCCTGATTGGTGTATTGGCCGTGGCTTGCCAAGAGTCGGTCTCCAGCAAATGTCAAGACACCAGCATAACCCGGAATACTCTGACCAGGTTGCCACCGGCCAGTACCTGGCTGCCTTTCAAAGAACTTGAGGGTGGACAGGCTCGATGAGGAGTCGGTGTGCTGGTACGCCAACAAACCATTCTGCAGCGCTATGGCTCTGAAGAACTGACCAGAGGATGTTCCTGGGTAATCGACCCGATCTCCTAACGCGTATTGGCGAGTTGCCGGGTTGAGGCGGTAAAACTCCAAGTCGGTTCCAACTCCAATGGCTAGGTTCAGTCCATCAGCAGCGATCGATCTTCCGAAGTAGTCAGCTCCAGATTGAGTCCGGGAACTTTCAAGCAATTGGGTCTGCTGCCAGATTCCTCCAATTTTATCGAATACGAATACGGCTCCGAATCGCAGATTGGAGGCTGGCCCGCGCCGAGGGGCAGAAACCAAAATCATTCCTTCAGAAACGGCCACGGCGGCTCCAAAGATGTGATGCGGTTCATCCTCACCCGAGACGAGTTGTGCCACTTCTGTCCATTGGCCTGCTGTACGCTCAAAAACATACATGATTCCAGAGCCGGTCAAGTGAAGGCCGGTGCTAAACACAACCGCGAAATTGCCTCCCACTGCTACTCGTTCACCAAAACGGTCCTGGGCAAGCAGTTCACTGGGTACGAATTCCTGCTCAGTAATGAGGGCGCCCGTATTCGTATCTCGGCTATAGACGGTTGCCGAGCCTCGATTGTTATTGGAGCCAAAGCCCAGAAAGGGCTGGCCAATCACCGCAATGGAATCGTTCAATGCAACAGCATGCCCAAAACTCGAATTTAGCACCGGGGGAGCCACCTCCTGCAAGCAGGTCTGCCCTAGGACAATGGGGAGAGGGCAGATCATTGCGATAGTGGCAACGATTAAGGTTCTAAACCATGTGCTTCCTTTGCCGCCAATTTCTGCTGCAAGGGGTTTGTGTTGAGGAATACTCATGCCGAATTGTAGTTGAAGTGTGTCCTTCCTGCAAGTGTGCGAATCGCAGTTAATCCCTCTTGACTACCGATCGGTGGGCCAAGCCTATCCATTCACTTCGTCTTAGCCTGGGAAAGCAGGGTCGCCGTGTAGTTCCATGGCATCCAGTCGCTGGGCGATGCTTGCACGGCTGCCTCATTCTTTAGCAATGCCACCATGTACTCGAACGAGTTGCTTCCGCAGCGCTCGGCGGTGTGGATTAAACTCATGTAAAGATCGCCGATGCGGGCGCCGC
>JAAETM010000079.1 GCA_024228395.1 bacterium
AGAGATCAACGCTTCCAACCCTCCAGGAATCATCGAGGCCAAGGAGTTGCGCATAATGTTCAGGGAGATCAAGCATACCCCGATCATTGACTAGATTCCTGATTGCGACAACCGCGAGCCACTATATTCCGGGGAGAACCATTTTTCGAAATAGAACTGTAACCAGATTTCGCTGACTCCGTTGTACAAGCATGCGCTTTAGAATTCTTGTGGGTTTGTTGTTGCTCTCATGTGTAACTCTGTTGTGTTGGAACCCGGGTTCGCATCTGAAGTCGTTGGAGTCTGTGAAAACCCCTTGGCTGGGCAACGTTCAAACCACAGAACCGGTGCTGGCCGAATCGGATGGCCTTGAAGTCGCACCCACCCCAGTGGAAACCAGGCAACATGCACACGACCCAGAACTTCTACCGGGAACGATTTGGACAAGAGGGAAGGTCCATTATCCCGCCGGTATTTCGCCTGCGAAGGACACGCGAGTTTGGGGGCGCGGTGGGGAATGGCCCAACGGAGAAAAGTGGTACGGGGCTGAAGTGCAGGCCGACGGGACCTTCCGCATGGCTTTTGCGGAGAGAACGGAGGTGGGTTGGTTGCACCTTCAAGATGCGAACTGCTGGGCTGGTTCTTCCTACCGGGTTTGGCAGAAGGGCCCGATTGAGTTCGAAGCTCAGGAGGGACAACGGCTCTCCTTGCAGGTCTTAGGCGACGGGGTGGACCTGGAAGAGTGCCGTTACTCACTGACCCTGGGAAATTCCAAATCGATGCCATTGATCTCGGCCGGTGGACATGCCTATCGGTTCGCCATCCCGAGGTATAAGTCCGCGCATGTGGGAGTGAGGGGAACCAGCTTTCCGGTGTTGGGCTGGCAGGCGCAAGCGGGCGAGACGGGGGCCCATCAAACCGGGGAGATTGTGATCTCGAAGCCCGCTCGGATCACCGGAAAGATCGTGGCGCCTCGGGGGGAGAACCTTTCATATCCCTGGGTTCAGGTGTCCTTACTGGCGCAACCGGTCGAAGAGGGCAAGCGACCCAGGACGGTGTACTTCGGTAGCGAGAAAGCCAAAACGGTGGATGAGCCAAACGTTGAAGAAGCGGCCCAAGGTGAATACACCTACGCGCTCGATGTTCCCCCGGGCTACATGGCCAAGATTATGGGACACGCCAAGGGGGGCAAAACAGAAGCGATCACCACGCTGATCCTCTCGCCGGGGCAGACCATCAAAGCGGAGGATTTGGACCTTTCGGTCCGCAACACCCTGTTGCTCGGGCGGCTTGTAGACCCGGCGGGGGTGCCGATCGCAGACGCGTGGATTCGCACCAACCGCGACATGAATGCGGATGGGGTGTACATGGAGGACCCGGCCCGCTGCGTGGATCACGAGGTGCAAACCGATTCCAAGGGTGAGTTCTCCATGCAAACCCGCAGCGCGGAGGGGTATTCCATCCACGCCCTGGTCCCTGCCGCAGGAGAGGTGCCAAGTCCAATCGCCGACGAATGTGGCGGGGGGTCCACGATCCAGTTCTTTGACGTGAAAGCGAATGCGGATGCGCGTCAGGTTTTCGTGTTTGATCCCGTTCGGGAAGGGCTTCGTGGTGTGGTGCGCGGTCCAAAAGGGGAGCCGGTGAGGGACTTCATCGTCGAATGCAAAGTGGCTCCGTCCGAGACAAGCTTCATGATGTGTGGGGGATCGATCCAATTGGTGTCCCCCTCGCCCTATTTGCCTGATGATGTCCACCGGTCTGGATTGGGTTCGCGTGGATACCACGACGCCACGATTAAGGTCCGGTTTCACTCAGACACAGGTGAATTC
The DNA here is from genome assembly GCA_024228395.1 of bacterium. Classification (GTDB taxonomy): domain Bacteria; phylum Planctomycetota; class UBA1135; order UBA1135; genus NORP259. The sequence continues at coordinate 1,809 of JAAETM010000079.1, forward strand.
CATTTGAGCTCGCTTCCTGCGAGGAATTGGAAGATCAAGATTCGAGGGCGCGGATACACATCGCACAGCTTTCCAAAGGTGGCAGTACCCAACGCTGAGCCGCTCGAAGTCGTCCTGGAAGTGAGCGGCAGCATCCTCGCGGAAGCTCGAGGATTTTCCGGGGAGCTGAGGAGCGGCGTTGAGGTTGTGGCAACCTCCGAGCGAATGGATGAGGCGTTTCCCTTCAACCCTCGAATGATTTCCGAGCAGACCACCAACGGGGCGGGGCAAGTGGAGATGAAGGGGCTGCCGGCTGGCATGTATGCTGTGGAGATCCAGCAACCCGGGTCACAAGCGGGGTGCACGCGTTATGTGGAGGTTGAGGCCGGTAGGACAACGGAGGTCCTGTTGCAACCAGAACCACGAGGCGAGGTCGTCCTCGTGAGCCCCTGGCCAAACAGCAAACTCCGTGTTGCCCCGCGGCTTGAGAGCCTCGAGCCCGGAAGGGTCTACAACTTTGAAAAAGCCCATCTGAATGAACCTCTTCACATACGAGATGTGGTTCCGGGGGCGTACCGACTGAGCTATTGGTTCCAGAATAAGGGCGAAAAGCAACTGGTCGAGCCGGTCATCTACGTCAAAGCGGGTGAGCGTACCGAAGTATCCATTCGGACCAACCCCGGCTTCATCCACATTACCGGGCAAGTTTTGATCAATGGAAAGCCGGCCAACCGGGGCGACCTCTACCTGGACTTCCCCCAGACAAACCTGCCTCGGCGAAAGGTACGTTGCGGATATGGACCCTTCTTTTACGCCGTGCTCCCCGACGTGATGCCTTCGAAGGTGATACGCAAGCACGACTATGAGCGAGCGGAGGCCGTCGATTGGAGCCGGCCAAGCGATGGTCCGGTGTGGCAGGTTCACATGACTCTCATGGAGGTCAAACTGTCGTTGCACGATAACCAAGGCAACAGGATAACCCCCCCTGATGGGTATCGAGGCATTTGCTCTCTTCGGCCAGCGGTCGGAGATTCGTGGTGTAAGAGCGAAAAGATCGATGATTCTATCCACTTCAAGGCGGTCCCCCTTGGAGGGCATATATTGCAGCTAGCCCGCCCCTCCAAGGCGTTCCCTTGGCACTTGATGAAGACCGAGCGCCTGGAGGTGACAGGCGATCAGCCACTCCAGGAGTGGGAGGTTGAGGTCAAGCGGGCCCAACCCGTTAGGGGCGAAACCACATCGGTCGATTGGCCCGCCGGCAAAAGAGCCTGGGTGATTGCATGGAAGGATGACTCCTGCAAACATCAATCCGGGCACGCGATGTTCAGACCGGATCGTGAGCATTCCTTTGAGTTCGTTGGTCCCGATGTGGGGACTTTCTGGGTTTCGATTGAACCCAATGCCTACGGGCATCACGCCGAATCCGAGGTGTTTGGCCCCTTCCAAATGACAGCAACAGGAACCAAAAAAATCCACGTGCCCGCTCACTACTCGGAACCCATTCCAGCGGAAAGCGAAGACTGAGTTTCAAAGGAAAGCACCATGTCCGAGTTCGACGTTACCCACTTCACTGTCGAACCCGTTGAGGGCGATAACCAAATCGCCACCACGATCCATGCATCGGCTGGCAACAAGTGGGAATATGGCATTCCGTACAGCCCTGACTCCGGTCGCTACACGTTCGAGGAACTGGACGTCATCGCCATGGACTTCGGTGACAAGTTCGCTGAGGAGCTAGAGGAGAAACTGGCAGAGGTCGTGAAATAGACCGTCGGAAAGAACAGGTAGGGCTCACTCGCAGGAGCGTGCCAGTTCTTCGAAGGGTCTGCGGGCCGCTTCGTCGGTCAGGGACGCCAGGGCATGCTCGATCCAGACAGTGGCCTCGGTGCTATTGTCAAGCTTGACATACATGGCCGCCAGAGCATGGCATGCATGCCAATCAGCGGGGTCCACCTCCACCGCCTTGCGGTAAGCCCGGCGCGCCTCCAAACTCGCGCCCGCAGAAACGTGCAGATCCCCCAACAAGGTCCAGGCGCGGCCATTGAGCGGGTCGATCTCCACGGCACGTTCCAGGATGAGCGAAACTTCGGGCGCGGGTTCCGTACCATTTTTTGCAGCTCTACCTAGCTCCCATTCAGCGGCTCCCAAGTAGGCCTCCGCCGGAGGCTGAGGCGCTTCCATGCGGAGGGTCCATGCCTCGCCCTCCATGTCAGCCAATTGCAGAATGCTTGCCCGCTGGGCAACCTGCTCCGCCAACGAACCATCGCCCGCTTCGATACGCAGGGCTTGTAGCAATAGCCCCAGGCCCTTGGCCTCCCGATCCCCATCCAACAGCCCCGTGCCATACAGCGTCAGCAACTCCACATTGGCAGCATGATCCACCATGAGCCCGCTGAGTACCCGGCTGCCGGCCCTCACCTGCTTTTGACTGAAGTGCGCACGCGCCAAAACCAGGCCGTATTGCAGTTCGGTACCGGCAGCGGGCGGCCCAGCCCGCAGGACCTGGATGGCACCAAGCCCCCGGCCTGACTCCAACAGGGCCCTGCCCAAATGCAATCGGGCCTGGGCATCCTGGCCCCCTTGATGGCTTAAAACATCATTCCAAAGGTCCATCGCTTGGGACCAATCCTGATGACTGCTGGCCAGAAGGGCCAGGCGCCGTGTCTCGAGGTCTTCTTTGGGGACCGAAACACAGGCACTGACCCCCAAGAGGAGGCAAGCAACGGTGGGCAACAAGGGGTTGATACGTAACATGGGGCGCTGTCTGCGATAAGGCTACCGTCCCGGCCCCCTCTGTGGGAAACTGCGCGACAACATGAGCTCTCGGGAATCCTTGTGGGAGGAATGAAAACTCCCTACGACAGGCCGTCAAAAGCCTGCTGGGGATGTTGGACGCCCAATTGATCGGACAACCGCAAACTACTAGGCAAATTTTGGAATATCCGATCGCGGATGGGCGGGCTGGGCCTTGCCAGGGCGATCGGTGACGGCATGTTGGGGGCATGTGCAAATCAAATACGAATGAGGGGCCCAAGAGTCGAGCTGCGCGATCCGAGTGGTACGCATCGATCATTGAAAAACAGGAACGCGATGGAATCAGTGTTGTTGAGGCCGCGAAAGCGGCCGGGGTCACCCCAGTCACGCTGTATCGTTGGAAGAAGCTCCTAGCGGCAGGGTCCTTGCCAGCCCCAGTCTCGACCCAAGGCCTAGTCCGAGTCGAAGTGAACACTGATGGGCCTATCCCAACCTCTTCTGCGAACAGCATACTACTCAAGCTTCGTGGAAACCGATCGATTGTGATCCCCTCCGGATTGTATCCTCACGGCAAGCGTGCGAATCGCAGCAAAGCCCGGACCTAGCTCAAGGTCCCGGGCTAGTGCCCCATGGTCCCTACACCAAATCCTGCCCTTTTGCCGCCACAGCACCGTCGATCCTCTCGCCGGAGGCCCGGTTTGGTTGGCAATTGCCTGCAATCCACCCCATGCTCGGCCCCGCGCCCCGCCTGGTTCCCGCCTACTCCTCCGAAACTGCCGCTTTGGAACTCCTACCCACCGTTGGCAAAAGGACGTCGCCAAGAGAGCAATGGAATGCACCTGGTACCAAACCAAGGCCCCACCCTCCTTCGAGGACATGCTCAAGGCCGCCCAGGTAGAGTTTCTAGCCCACAGACTTTTATCGAGACCAATCAAAACAGCCACCCTCGCGAATACTCGCCGGATCCTGCGTATCGTGGGGATAGCCGCTTAGGAAGCGCTAAACACTAGGCTAGGCTAGGGTTTCGCGGTTCGTCCCACAATTAAGAACGCGGGCAGCTGAGGTCCCCCGCAGCTGGAAATACACGCCCCCCCCCGATGCTTTGGTTCTTACGACCAAACAAACAAAGAGGGAAGCGTGCCGAACCAGCCTATCCCCGAGTCGCTCGACTCAGTACTACAACCATTCGATTCTTGTTTCTCGAGGGCGAGTTTTGCGAACTTCAAGCTGCTCGTAATCGGCTGGATACTCTGCCGACGACGTCGATGGATCACCCGGGTGGTCGACGCCAGCGGAGGCTTGAGCTATGGGCATATCTCCGTCTTTATTGATTCTTCACTTCGGCTCCGTGGGACCCTGATCAACTAGGTCGGC
>JAAETM010000080.1 GCA_024228395.1 bacterium
CGTCTCCGCTGGCGCGTGCCTGGAGGCGCGCCAGGCCTACCGCAAAGCGGTAGACTGCGCGGATTGGTACGCCTGCCATGCCCTGGCGTCCCTGACCCGCGAAGCGGTCCGTAAGCCCTTCGAAGAACTGGCATGCTCCAGCGAGTGAGTCCTACCTGTTCTTTCCGACGGTTTCTTCCACGACCTCTGCCAGTTTCTCTTCTAGCTCCTCGGCGAACTCGTCACCGAAGTCCATGGCGATGACGTCCAGTTCCTCGAATGTGTAGCGACCGGAGTTGGGGCTGTACGGAATGCCATACTCCCACTTGTTGCCATCCGATGCATGGATGGTGATGGCAATTTGGTTGTCGCCCTCGACGGGTTCGACAGTGAAGTGGGTGGCGTCGTACTCGGACATGGCGCTTTCCTTTGGGTTGCAGCTACTTGGATAGCATTGGGGTGGGTGGCAAACGAGGGCGTAGGGGTAAAAAGAGCTAGTGGGGGATCATGACGGACACGGGAAGGTTCGGCGCGAGAATTCCGCAGGTTACCACCTGGCACAGGAATCCACTGCGGCCTTCCATGAGGGCTGGAAAGCGGGTATCGACCGATTCCAGGGTGATGCAAGGCTCACGGCAATCGTGGATTTCGAGCACGACCTGGTCGCCGAACTGGAGCCGGTCTCCAGGCTTGAGATCGTTGAAATCCAGGCCTTCGATCAGCAGATTTTCGCCAAATGAGCCAGGAGCGTTGGCTTGCACACCGTCCCTTTGCAAAGTGGCGTAGTCCGCGGTGGAAAACAGGCAAACCGCCCGGTTTTCGCCACCATGTTCGGGGTGCCTGTGCTTGTCGCCCACCAGGCCCAGGCGGTCCAGCCGGGCCTCGGTCACGGGCCGCTTGGGGATGCCGCCGGGACCCAGGCAGAGGGCTACGACTCGCCCAGTATTCATCGGGTCACGTTTTCGGGCTTGAGGAATAGGTAGTACATCTGTCCTTCGGATCGGGTCGTGCCAGCCATGCGCTCTGCGACGTTGCCTACCCCAAGGTAAATGTCGGCGCGCCCGGCGGTGCGAATAGCTCCCCCCGTGTCTTGATCGAGCATCATCTGCGCGAAGGGTATGTGGCCGCCACCATGCGCTGGAAGGACCGTGTCCACAAAGACCAGAGCGCCGCGGGGGAACAAGGTTTTGTCGGTTGCCAGGGTGCGCTTGGCCGAGACTTCCAGATTGAGGCTACCGCGGGGGTTGCCCTCGATGGGGCCGAAGAACACGAATGAGTCATTGCGGTGCATGTACTCATTCACGAGGGCCGGGTTTTGTGCGGCCCATGCGCGCAGGGTGCCGAGTGACATGGCGTCCCTGGAGACCAAACCATCCTTGATCAATTCTCCACCCATGCTGGTGTAGGGTTGACCATTTTTACCGGCGTACCCAAAACGCAGTTCACTGCCGTCGGGTGCGCGGACAAAAGCTGAGCCGTTCACATGGGCGATGAATGCGTCCAGCGGGTCCCGTAGCCATACAAGTTCCAGGTCTTTGCCCGTGAGCATTCCAGACGTTTCCAAGGTGCGCCGCGTGGGATAGGGCTGCATGCCTGTTTTGGTCCGTCGGCCCAGGATCGTTCCGTCGTCGGCTTTGACCAGGTCGGAGGGAAGTGCGTAGAGCGGATAGCGGTAGCTGTCGCTGGGGTGCAGGCTGCCATCCAAGACCGGTGTGCAATAGCCCGTGAACAAAACTCCACCCCCGCGCCCATCCCAGCCCGCGCTGCGGTAAAAGTCAAACTCCGCGTCGACCTTCTCTTGAAATTCATTGGCAGACCGGCAGGTCAATAGCAGTTCGTGGAAGCGCTCCAGGCTCTGCACCGCAGTGTCGTGTGTGATCTCGGCTGCTGGAAAGAACTGGTGGGAATAGGCTAGGTTGGTCCAGGCGATGGAACGTTCGAGAGCTGGCATGAATTCCGCGCGATCGATCCATGTACCCGACACGTTGGGGCGCAGGTTATCGGCGGACAGGAGGATCAGTGGATTCGTACCGTAGGGAAGTTCCCGGCCGTAGTCAGGCCCTTGGGGCTTTTTCGACTGGCAAGACCCAAGCATCACAAACAAACAAAGCAAGAAGATTCGATTCATGAGAAGCTCTCCGGTCGGTACCTAACGGGAAGTGGTTCAGTTGAGAAGCCATCCGAAATTGCACCGGACCCACGAGTGGTTCAAAGCAGCCTACCCCTCTCGCATATCCAAACAAGTGAACAATCCAGCCCAACGAAACAAATTGTGAAAACACCCCATCCGGGGGCATAGGATGGGGTGCTGGGGCGTGGTTGGGACCGTATTGATCACTCATGCCGTAGGGCTTCCACCGGATCCATGTGGGCGGCGCGCCAAGCGGGGTATAGACCGAAGATGACGCCGATGCCGACGGATATGCCAAAGGCCAGTATGGCTGAGAGGGGGGAAACCTGGGTCTCCAGGTCGGCTGTGCGTTCGATGATCCAGGGGATGAGCAGGCCGACAGCCACACCGGCGGCTCCTCCACATCCCGAGAGCACCGTGGTCTCCACGAGAAACTGGGTCACGATGTGCCGACGTCGAGCGCCGAGCGCGCGGCGGATGCCGATTTCGCGTGTGCGTTCCGTAACGGTGGCGAGCATCACGTTCATGATGCCGATACCGCCAACGAGCAGGGAAATACCCGCGATACTGGCCAGCACGATTGAGAAGATGCGTTGAGTTTCCCGGGCGCGCATCAGGAGCTCGAGCGGAACCATAACCTCATAATCCTTGTCATCATGCTCGCGAACGAGCATGGCGCGGCAGGCAGCGGCGACGAACGGCACATTTTCATCGCTATCCACCTCGGCGATGATCTCGTGCAATTGCACCTCTTGGATGTCCCGGGAGCCAGAGCGGATCGTGATCTGGCGCTCGCCGAAGTAGCTCCGTCCGGTTTCCAGGGGCACGAATATCTCACCTCCCGATTCGGAGGAAGGGTTGGCGAGACTCTCACCTAGGGGGCCGCGGGGAACCAGAATTCCGACAACCTCGAAGTAGTGGTCACCGATGCGGACCTGCTGCCCCAAGGCCTCTTCAAAAGGGAAGAGGTAGCGCGCCACGTCGTATCCCAGCACGCAGATTAGGGACCGGGCATCCTCGTCCTGGGGCAGGATGAATCTGCCGGCCGATAGAATGCGGCCCACCACGTCTTGGAATTGCGGCGTGGTGCAAAGCACTTTGGGGCGGCAAGATTTTCCACCCACTCGAACCTCTTGGGCTGCGGCGAGCACGGGTACGGTACGCTTGACACCTGGGAAGGTGACGGCGACCCGTTCAAAGTCATCGCGTGTCAGTCCATAGGAGAGCATGCGCGTTTTTTCGTCGCTAACAGCCTTCTGCTCGGGTTTCGTGCTGCGCAGGATCACGTTGCGGCTGCCGAGTTGCCGAATTTGATCCTGGGCCTTCTCGCTAGCTCCTTCGCCGACGGCCAGCATGGCCACCACGCTGGCGACTCCGAACAGAACACCAAGGGTTGTCAGGAAGCTCCGCAACTTGTGCAGAAGAAGGCTCGAAATGCCAAGCCGAACCGTGCGCCAAAGGGAATTCATTAGTTGGCAATCCCGCTTGTCTTAGGTCTGGAGTCGCTATCCACTGAGAGGATATCACCGTCCTTGAGGCGCATGATGTGCTCCGCCCGGTCGCCCACTTCTTGCTCGTGCGTAACCAATAGGATGGTTTTACCGCTGGCGTGCAATTCGTCGAAGAGGTCTAGAATTTCCTGGGCGGTCTGCGAGTCCAGGTTTCCCGTGGCCTCGTCTGCGAGGATCATTGCGGGGTCGTTGATCAGCGAACGTGCGATTGCCACGCGCTGCTGTTGGCCACCGGAAAGTTGATTGGGTCGGTGGTGCATGCGCCCCTTGAGTCCAACCCGTTCGGCCAATTCGACCGCCCTTTCCCTGGCATTCGGAATCGGGTCGTCCTGGTAGATGACGGGAACCAGAATGTTGTCGATCACATCCAACTGGGGGATGAGGTTGTAGGACTGGAAAATGAAGCCCAGTTCACGCCCGCGAAGCGCAGAGATTTCATTGTCACTGAGGTCAGAAACTTCCCGGCCGCGGATTTCGTAGGAGCCCTGGGTGGGGCGATCGATGCACGAGAGGATGTTGAGAAGGGTGGACTTGCCACTTCCCGATGAACCCATGATCGCCCAGAACTCGCCTTCTCGGAAATCGAATGAGAAGTTATTGAGTGCATAGACCGTTTCGCCGCCCATTTTGTATGCGCGCGAGATGTTGCGAAGTCGCGCTACAACTTGCTTGTCGGATTCGCTCACTTGGGCGCACCACCACTCTTGGGGGAACCACCCCTTTTGGGCGCACCACCTTGTTGGGGGCGGCCGCCACGCTGGGGTCCAGACCGGGGCATTCTGGGCATGGCACCCTCCTCGGGGGTCCCAGTCGGGGCGGTCGGAGTGCCGCTAGGCTTGAATGAGGCCGGAGGTGCGAGCAGAACGATTTCGTTCTCCTCGAGTCCGGAAACAATCTGCACCCAGTTGTTGGTGTCGAGACCCACTTCGACCTCTCGCAGGGTGGCCTCGGGGGAGCCTTTCACGAAGACGATCGTCTTGCCGGCGTCGAAGAGCACGCACTGGCGCGGCACATACAGGACATTGGTCAGGTCTTTGATCTGGACCTCTGCGTTGCAGGACATGCCAGGCCTGAATCCGTCTGGGGTGCTGTCCAGGGTGATTGTGGCCTTGTAGGAGCGCTCGTCACCACCGCTTCGCCAATTGTTTTCCGAGGCCATGACGGCAACGAATTTGACGGTGCCCTGGACAGTAATGCCGGGGAAAGCATCCGTGGTCACAGTGCAGGACATGCCCTGTTTGATCTTCTTGAGCTTAGTCTCGTGGATGCCAGCATCGACCACCAAGGAGTCCGACTTGGGGATGGTGCCGATCTTGGATCCGCCATAAGCGTCATCGCCTTCTTTGACCGTTTGACCCCAGCGACCGCGGGCGTACACGAGCAAGCCGGCTTCGGGGGCTAGCATTTTTCCCTTGGAAATTTGCAGCTCCATTCGGGCGAGCTCTTTCTTTTCCCGATCGAGTTTGTAGCGCGTCGAGTCCCTGGAAGCTTCCAGGTCGGCGATGCGTGAACGTGCCTGCTTTGTGACCTTGTTCACGTTGCGCAACTTAGTGCCCACACTGGACTCCAGTTCTGCAATCCGGCGCCGGTGTCCGTAGGTTTTCTTGAGTTGCAGGTCGCGCTTGGCCTGGTCGACTTCGAAGACCCGGCTTTGAACTGTGAGCTCATCCGCTTCGAATTGGTTGCGCTGCACAAAACCCTCATCGTACAGCTTTTCGGTCCATTCAAGTTCTTGGCGGGCGCGAACAAGTTGCACTTCCTTGAGAATGATGGACTCTTCGGCGGCAGAGAGTTCATTGGCCCACTCGCCCCCGTCGATTGTGTACTTCTCAAGATCCAATTCGGCGAGTTCTAAGGCCAGCTCGGCGGCGGCTAGGTCACTTTGGTTTTGAATTGCCTGGATGTCGAGTTGCTCTTCAGCCTTGACTACGGAAGCTTCCGAGTTGTTTACGGCAATTTGCTGGCGGGCCAGATTATCTTTGAACTTGGAGGTGTCAAATTCTGCGATCAGGTCGCCCTTCTTGAGAGCCACACCCTCATCCGCCAAGTAGGTGATTTTGGTACCCCCCTCGATACCCACCTTGAGTTGGATGGAGTCACTGGCCTTGAGGTTGCCTCGGACCACCTCACTGACGTGCAGGTCCCCCCGGCGCACGGGCGCGCCTTGAATCGCTTCCTCCGTGTCGCTCGCGAACATTTTGGAGGTCAGTTCGAAGTGCACTGCCGCATAGACAGAGCCTGCGAACAGAGAGACGATGATGAGGACGGGAAGAACTTTACTCTTGCGCTTGGCCATCGGTGGGATCCTGGAAGGAGGGCGTGATCGGGGGGACGGCCTCTTGGAGGTGAATGCCGGTTTCATCCACACGAAGGAGTTCGAGCGTGAGCTGCAGCTCCAAGCGGGCCAGGGTGAAATCGATCAGGGAAGAGGTGGCGGAGTTCCTGGCTGCGAGCAGGGCTTCCCGGGCATCGAGAAGGTCACGTGTGCTCGACCGACCAGCTTGTAGGGAGAGGTCGGCGCTGCGGACTCGCCGCTGGGCGAGTTCTAGGGCACCCTTTTGGATGGTGTAGCGTTCGCGGGCGTTGCTTGTCCGGCGTAGGGCCTCGCGCACATCTAGGTTGATCTGATCAAGGAATCGATCGTAGTCCCGAGCAGCCACGCTTAGGCTGATTTCAGCCCGGCGGAATGCGTTGCGCTCGGGAAGGTTGTTCCATGCAGGATCCAGATCGAGTCCAGCGCTCCAGGAGGTATCCTTGAAGGAGTGTCGCAGGGGCTGACCATCTTTGGAGCCGGAACTGGCGCTGATGGACAGCCCCAAACCGGGCCGCAGGCTTTCAGCCGCAATCTCCAATCCTCGTTGGGAATCCTCAAGGCGATCGCTGGAAGTCTGCACATCCAAACGACGGGCGAGGGCCAACTCTAAGGCGGAGCTTTCCGTCAATTCATCAAACAGGGGAGCCACGTCGGTCAGACGCTGGAGTTCGTCGTGGTCCAGTTCGATTTCCAGGTCGGGCGGCAGTCCAAGGAACAGTTTGAAGTCATCGATCTGGCGTTCGAAGTCACCACGCAACACGACCAGGCTGTTGGTAGATGCCAATTCTTGCTGGCGGGCCTGGTCCGCTTGAATGTCGGAGAGTTGTCCAGCTTCCGCCATGCGTTCGTTTCGCACGCGCAGGGACCGAAGGTTCTCCAGGTTGAGCTCCTGGTTCTCCAATCGGTCGATCGATTGAAGGACGCCATAGACTTGGCGGGCCACCGAGACGGCAAATGTTCGACGGAATCGCTCGTAGTTGCGGACTTGGTAGACGAGGGAGCGCTCGGATTGGGTGAGTGATTCCATGGTGAACTTTACGCCAGCGGCCCGCATGAGCGGTTGCGAGATGCTCAGGGAAATGTCGCTGACCGCATCCCAACCGTCACCGGTGGAGACGAACCGGAAGAGGCTGGATCCGACTCCCAGCACAATGTTGGCGCCGCTGCCGAGGATCTTTGAGAGGGTGAAGTCGCCACTGGTTGAAGCCGAGGCGGAGTCGGTGCCAACTCCTGAAATTGAGGCGCCGCCTGAGGTTTCCGCCTGTACGCCGTATTGCCAGCGTTCTTGGGTCAGGCTCAGGGCGGAGAAGTACAGGGACTCCTTTTGCGACAGGTAGCTCGTGTTGGACTCGGCTGCGATGACCATGCAGTCCAGAATGCTCAAGGGGCCCAATTGGGTTAGCTCGCCGCTCAGAGCTCTCGAACGAAATCCGCCCTCGGCCGAAGCCAATTGGAAGGGATCCTCGGATTCGAATAGGGCCGCACGCCGCTCATTGATGAGGGCATAAGTTTCGTCATCCGCATTCTTGGAATGTTCGACGGGAGATTTGCAAGCGCCGGCAAAGAGCAAGAGTGCGGACGCAAGGGGGGTTAGAGAGTGCAATCTAGTGGGAAGGCTGGGCAGCGAGTTTTAAGGCAGCTAGGTCGAATCGACAGCTGTTTAGCGCGACGAATTGTATATTGTAAACCGGGTGTCAGGCGCTTGTAGCTTTTCGAACACAGCAACATACATCAAGTCTTACCCTCGGATGGAAGCCCCAATCAGGACTTCGCTCAGGTGGCCCTGCTTGGAAGTTGAGCCTCAAATCGTGCACCGCCCAGTGCCGAATCAGAAACACTCAGCGTTCCACCCTGGGCCAAGACGGCTTCTTTGGACAATGCGAGGCCCAGGCCAAAGCCGGACCATTCGCCAGGCCGCTCTTGGCCGCGCTGGAAGGGCTCGAAAATCAGGGAGCGGTTTTTAGGTAGAATCCCAGGTCCCGGGTCCTCGACCGACAGCACAATTTCGTCATCGCCGCCATGGGCGCTGACCCTAATGGTGCCACGAATGGGAGAGAATGAGATCGCATTGCCCACCAAATTGCGAACCATGAGCAATAGGGCTTCCCGGTCTCCGGTCATCTCCAGGTTGCCTTCGATCTCCAAATCGATGGTGGCCTCCCGGCGCTTTGCCCGGGCGAGTTCCCGTGGCAGGCGCAATTCGATTTCGTGGCCGAGGTCGAAGGACTCCCTGGAACTAGATTGCTGATTGCTGGAATGGGAGCACAGCGTGACCAGGTTGTCGATTTCGCGAGCCAAGCCCTGAATCTCCTCCGCATGGCTCTCCAGAACGGCTTTGTATTCATCGGGGGCGCGATCCCGCATGAGGAGCACTTCCGTCTCGCCCAAAAGGTTTTGAATAGGGGACCGGAGTTCGTGGGCAATGCCCGCGATGAGAAGTCCGCTGCGTTCTTGTTCTATGCGAGCCTTGTTCAGGGCATCTGTGAGAGCGTCGGCGACCTCTTGAATCTCGATCGGCAGGTTTTCTCCGGAAAGCAGGTCCTCGGTTTTTGGGTTAGAGGAGTCCTGGATTCCAGACGCAATGCGGGTCAGTTGTCCAGCGATTCGACCAGCGAATAACCGCCCGCCAGTGAGTGCAAGCAAGGTAGCTCCCAATAAAATGGCACCGGCTATGGTTCCGAGCTGTTTGAGTGGCTTGAGGTGTCCGCGCCCATCTCAAGACCACGCACACGTTCGTCAACCTGACTGCGAGCGGTAAGGAAGATGACTGGCGTGTCGCGGCCTCTCGAGCGCAATTCTCCAAGTACTTGCCACCCTTCCCCGTCTGGTAGCATCACGTCCAGCAGGACCAGGTCTGGGGCAGGCAGATCCTGTTGAAGACATTCAAGGGCTTGGCCCACGGTACTAGCTTCCGAGCAGCTGTAGTTCTGCTCTTCCAGTCCTTTGCGAAGGAACTCCCAAAGTTTGGGGTCGTCGTCGACAATGAGAATATCCACGCGCACATAATATGATCTGCACCCGAGAATTACGGGGATGTAATGGTCGCAGGTGTTCAGAATTTCAGATTATGGCCGATGGGTGGTTGATAGGTGCGTGCAGCCTCGCAACTGCCACAAATGTTCATATGAAGAAAAGCAACTGGAGACTGTGGGCCTGCCTAGCCCTGCTCGGTGTGGGGTCATCGTGCAATACGGTGGAATTCTACGAGAAGGGCAAACTGGGCACCCCGGCCATGGAGATGTCCCAGGACTCGGGTCTGACCCACTTCGAGCAAAAAGTGATGTACTCGATCGAGGGAGCTGCCGGTGGCATTGGCGCAGCTGCTGGCGGAGGTTGTGGATGCTATTAGGCAAACTGGCGTTGTTGGCAGCCATGATCATGGTTCCCCAAGTTCAGGCTCAGAATACCGGTGGTGATCCTGGTGGTGACCCCGAAGGCTCATTCGCAGGCTCTAACGCATTCGGTGAATCACACGGGGATATTGGAACCGGCTATTGGTCGCTTCGCCTTGGCTTCTACGACAAGGATGACCAGGGGGATGGAAACCCCTTCGTGGACGAATCGGTGACGGTGATTGAGCCGGTGATCACCTATGACTATCAGGCCTCCGAGGACTTTGGTTATCACCTTCAGCTGGCGTACGACAACATTTCGAGCGCCTCGATCGACCGCATCGCGGATGTGGCAGGCAGCGAGGAGTCTGGCGCCAGTGGCGACAATTACGTGGGCCTGGATGCTTCGTTCCGGCACCGCTTATCGGAGCAGACCAACCTCAACTGGCACGCGGGAGCCAGTTTCGAGTACGACTACTTTTCCGCCGGTTTGGGAGGAGGTTTGTCGCGCAAGCTTGATCCCCAGGACGCAGTGATTTCCGCCAATTTGAACGCGTACTTGGATTCGGTTGATCTAATTCGGTGGGATGGAAGGTCATACGGCTCAGACAATCGAACCTCCATCACGGGAAGCCTCTCTTGGTACCAGGTGCTCACCCCTACGACCCACGGTGAGTTCGGTTTGACACTCACTTCCCAGTCGGGTTTCCTCGCCACCCCGATCAACGCGGTGGTTGTGGAGAATCCAGCTGATCCGCCCAACCCGAACCTGGCCAACAATGCCCGCGGAACGGAATGGGATGAGGTCCTGCCCGGTTCTCGCACACGCATCGCCTTGTTTGGTTCGGTGCGCCATGCCTTGGATGACTTCCGTGCTGTGCAGCTGGGGGGTCGCATTTATGCCGATGACTGGGGGATCACCGCGTTCGACCTTTCTCCCAAGTACATTCATCAATTCCAAGGTGGTTCGCTTTGGGATGTGCGCTATCGGCACTATACCCAATCAGAGGCGGACTCCTACGGCACCAGTTTCACGGTGGATCCTGTGGCGGGCGAAGAGCGTACCCAGGACTCGGAGTTGGCTGACTTCGATTCCCATCTCATTGGCACCCACTTGAGCTGGGGCAGTGGCGATCGGTGGGATTTTGGTTTTGACTACCTATCGCGCTCTGACAACTTGGATCACATGTTCTTCAGCATCGGCTGGAAGAGGAGCTTCTAATCATGGCGCGCAGCACATTCATAGGCCTGACCGCATGGCTTGCCCTGTTTTCCTGCCAATTCGCAGGTTCGCGACCCAGCGTTGAGCTGACTCCCGAGGTGATCACTCGGACCCTGAAGGCCACCGCCAGCAAGGAAACCACGGCCCAGGCCTTGGACTCCAACAAGCCACTGTTGCTCGTGTTTTGGCAGTCGTGGTGACGCGGCTGCGTGGCCGAAGCACCCCTGGTGCAGAAAGCCCACCGCAAGTTTGCGGATCGATTGAGTGTTGTCGGTGTCGTTTCAGGCCCCGACCAGAGTGTGGACCAGTCCAAACTGGATGAGATCATCTTCCAGTTGGGTTTGACCTATCCACAGGTTCGGGACCGTGATCTTTCGCTAACCCACCTGTTTCAGGTCGAGGGCACACCGGATGTGGTGCTCTTGAGTGCGGAGCGTCAGGTTGTGTATCGGGGCCACGCCCTGCCAGATTCGCTTGAGAGCCTGTTGAACGAATAGCGGGAACATCGGCTAGCATGGAGGCCTCATGTTTGTAGGGATCTCGAAATCAATGCTGTGCGCAGCCCTGTGCTTTTTTTGGATAGCGGGGTTGGCGATTCCCCAGCAGGTCACGCCGCCAGCCAAGCTACAACTGTTCAAGCGCAGCCTTGGTGTGATGGGGACGGACCTCGAGATCAAGGTCATCGATGCGGATGCCGACAAGGCGGGCAAGGCCTTGGACGCAGCGGTGGCCGAGATTCAGCGCATCGAAGACATGATGACCACTTGGAGGGATTCCCCGCTCCAGCGGTTGAACGCCAAAGCGGGTAGCGGTTACTTTCAAGTTCCCGAAGAGCTCGCACGCCTGATCGCCCGGAGCCTGGCCGTGGCCGAGGCCACCCATGGCGCCTTCGATCCGACCTTCGCGAGCGTCGGTAAGTTGTGGGACTTCAAGGCGGAGCCCCCGGTGTTGCCGAGTGATTCCGAAATAGCTTGCGCCCTAAAAAAGGTCGGGTACGGAAAGGTCCAGGTTGATTTGGAGGCAAGCAAGGTGGCCCTTCCCGCGGGCACCAGACTGGGGCTTGGTGGAATTGCCAAGGGTTACGGCGTCGACCGCGCCATGGCCGTACTGCTAAAGCGTGGAATCAAAAATGCCATCGTGAACGCCGGCGGGGATCTGAAAGCCCTGGGCACGAAGTTTGGCAAACCCTGGCGTATTGCGATCACCCACCCCCGTGGAGGCCAGGAGCCGGTGGCTGTGATTCCACTCTCAAACATCTGCCTGGTGACCTCGGGGGACTATGAGCGCTTCTTTGAGTTGGATGGCAAGCGCTACCACCATATTCTGGATCCGCGCACGGGGCGTCCCGCCACCGGCTGTATCAGCGCCACAGTTTTGGCCCCCGATGCGGCCTTTGCCGATGCTCTTGCCACCGCAATGGCCGTATTGGGGCCGGTTGATGGCCTAAAAGTGATCGAGGCCCTGCCCCGCGTGGAGGCCTTGCTCGTGGATTTGCAAGGCAAGGTTTTCCGGTCCAGCGGGTTGAGCGGCAGCACGAAGAAGGGCGACTAGCCTTCAACCTCGGGTGGGTGGGCAGTACATTGGTGCTGTCCAAGGGTGCTATGGTGCAGCCTTGGACTCTCATCTATGAAGAAGCTGAATCAAAGCATTGCCGCGCTGCTACTGGGCGTCTTCGGTTCCTGCGTATCCGTGGGTCCTGGAACGGTCACCTTGGTGGAAACAACCCCAGCGTCCACCGTCCTGGGGTCACCGGAAATTCCCGAGACCCACATGGTTTGGATGGAGATGATCGAAGGGGCACGCGAGAGTGTGGACCTTTGTCACTTCTACCTGCACGCGCAGGAGGGCGACCTGCTGACCCCGATCATTCGCGCCATCGAGGACGCGGCCGCGCGCGGAGTTCGTGTGCGTTTCCTGGCGGGCCAAAAGTTCCAAACCATATACCCGGAGTTGATCGAGCGCTTCATCGAAGATCCCCATGTGGAGATGGAGGTCTGGAACATGATCGCCTTGACCGATGGTGTGCAGCACTCGAAGTATATGGTTGTAGACGGGGAGGACACGTACTTGGGCAGCGCAAACTTCGATTGGAGGTCATTGGAGCACATTCAGGAGCTTGGACTTCGAATCCAAAGCGAGGAATTTGCACGCGCCTTGCTGGATGTATTCGACCACGATTGGGCCTTGGCAAGGGGCGAGGAGCCGCCCGTTCCCCAATCACTTGTCCAGGACCTGACCCTCGATTGCATCATGGATCCGACCCAGGTGCGTGGCAACCACGACCGCTGGGTGACCGTGAGTCCGGCCTTCAGTCCCACCGGCTTGCTCCCCGCTGAAAGCTCTTGGGACCTGCCCAGGATGCAGGCCATGATCGACGGCGCGCAGGACACGCTCTATCTGCAGGTGCTGACCCTGGATCTGGTTGGGCCTGATGGTGAGCATTTTGAGGAGCTGGAGGATGCCTTGATTCGGGCCGCAGCCCGCGGGGTTCGCGTACGAATCCTGGTTGCGGATTGGTGCGACAGCAAGGGCGTGATCGAAGGGTTGAAGGACCTTGCGGCTTTGGAGGGTGTAGGCCTGCGCCTCGTGAGCATTCCGGAGCACTCGGGAGGTTACATCAGATTTGCGCGTGTGATCCATGCCAAGTACATGGTCGTCGACCATGAGCACTCTTGGCTTGGCACGTCCAACTGGGAGCGTGGCTATTTCTTCAAGAGTCGCAATGTGGGCGTCATCATGACAGGTAATGGCATGGCCGATCGCCTGGAGCACTTCTTCCGGACCACTTGGTTCTCCTCGTACGCTTGGGATGCGGATTCCCCAAACCCCACCAAAGCGAAGTCCAAGTAGTTTTTTCCTCACCCCCAGTTCCCATGCAATTAGACCGCGATCTCCGATCCCACTGGACCCTCGACCCCAAGGTGTGCTTCCTGAACCATGGTTCCTACGGGGCCGTGTTGGCTGAGATTCAGGAGGTCCAACAGGACTATCGCGACCGCTTGGAACGCGAGCCGGTTGATTTCCTTCAACGCGCCTTCGCCAGTCTCTTGGACAATGCCAGGGCAAGGGTTGCGCAGTTCGTTGGGGCTCGTCCGGGAGGTCTTGTATTCACGGACAACGCAACCGCAGGGGTCAATGCGGTTCTGCGATCGCTTACGTTTGAGCCGGGCGACGAGCTAGTTTGCACCAATCACGCCTACAACGCCTGCAGCAATGTGCTGCACCATGTGGCGAATAGGTTTGGGGCCAAGGTCGTCGTGGCCCAGGTTCCTTTTCCCCTGAAATCGGAGGACGAGGTCGTCGAGGCCATTGAATCCGTCATTACGGGGCGAACGAAAATCGCCCTGGTGGACCATGTGACCAGCCCCACTGGCCTTGTGTTTCCGATTCAACGCATTGTCGACAGCCTAAAGGAACGGGGTGTGGACACGCTGGTGGACGGGGCCCATGGCCCTGGAATGCTCCCCTTGAATTTGCATCGCTTGGGCGCAGCGTACTACGTGGCCAATGGTCACAAGTGGCTGTGCGCTCCCAAGGCGGTCGGATTTCTATACGTTCGGGAAGACCGCGCGAAGGGCATCACTCCGGTCGTTATCAGCCATGGCGCCAACAGCAAACGCGCTGGCTACACGCGGTTGCAGAACGAGTTTGACTGGCCCGGAACCATCGATCCAACCCCCATTCTGTGCTTGCCCGAGTCCATTGAGGCGTTGGGCCGATTGGTTTCGGGGGGATGGCCCAAGATATACGAACGCAATCACGCCCTGGCCCGCCATGGCCGGGACCTTCTGTGCAAAACACTGGGCGTTGAGACTCCCACTCCCGATTCCATGGTTGGAAACCTGGCGGCGGTGCCACTGCCCGATCTTCAGGGCATCGCAAAACCAGGTGCCTTTGAATCAGACCCCTTGCACAATAGCCTCCGCGAGAACCATGGGGTCGAGATCCCCGTGGTGCATTATCCGGGGGATCCCGGCCGCCTCATCCGCCTCTCCGCCCACCTGCACAACAGGGTTGAAGACTACGAGACGCTGGTCAAAGCCCTCGGTGAAGAGTTGGCCGCGAATACCGCCTGAGTGCTTTGGGTCAGGATCCCAGCGCGGTCCTCGCGTTTGCGAAGGCGACCGCTGCTAGGCCTAACTCCTCGGTGGCTTCCTGTGCGTGTCCATCGGTTTCCATGGACCATGCACGGTTCACCAAGCGTTCCCCGGTGGCGATACCGGTCCAAACCTGCGAATAGCGGTCGAATCCAAGGACTTCGGTCCAATGTTCGAACTCACTGGTCAGGTCGTAAATGGCCCCTTCCGACAGGTCTGAAATGGCCAGGTGCCTTTCTTCTGGAGACAGGCTCGAGGCCTTGGCATGCAGTTCGGAAAGGGCTTGCTGCACC
>JAAETM010000081.1 GCA_024228395.1 bacterium
AGGAGGACGAAGGACGTGGTTTTGAGGTTCTGGAGAAGGGCGGCGGCGGTACCCGCTTGGGCGTATACGGGGATCTCGCGGGTGAGCTTTTGGGCACGGCGATCAGCTGTGAAATTAGTTCGCACATTGTTCGCCTTGATCCTGATTAGGGTCTTGGCTTTGTCTATCACCCTGGGATACGTGTAGACGGTTGCGAGCATGTGCCAGGTGTTCATGCGGTATCCCAGTCAGGGAGCATTTCAGCGGCGGCGTGGTAGACCAGCTTGAGGGTGCCAGAAGGGATGTCGAGTTGGTGCTTTTCGCAGAAGTGGATTTGGTCTGAAGTGTACTCGATGCAACCATCCCATTTGACGTAACCCTCCATGAATGGGTGAACTTCAGGGTGGCAGAAGCCGGGAGCGTCAGGGCTACCCTCGAAGTAAAACACGCCTTCATCGCCCCAGCCCTCAACGCGGTAGGCTTTCCAATCGAGCCAACCACTGTTTGAGGCTGTGGCTTCAAGGACAACCTGGGGCATGGATGGAAAATCGCTCTCAGGGGAGAGATAGAGCCCTTGGGAGATTCGTGTGAATGGATAGGCCATAGCTAGGAAGCGGGGGAGGAATAGCACCAATATAGCACCTAAGCGCTTGCAATCAAGAAGAACCCGTGCCATATTCCAGGAATGAAGAAGAAACGACGAAGGCAGTCCGTATCGGTATGGCCTAGCGAAATAACGAAGGCTAATGGCATGGTAACAAATAGCAAAGTGCTGAGGGCATTTCCTGGACTCGGCACCCCCACGCGGAAG
>JAAETM010000082.1 GCA_024228395.1 bacterium
CATTTGGGACGCGACTAGCCGTTATCCTAATGCGAACTTGGCCGCCGCACTTTACCTTGACGTCGAAATCGACAACGGCCTGACTAGAGCCCTTATTACTGGGCCCTAGGAGACCCCAATACCTCCTTGACCCTCCAGCCGTCACCTTTGGCCTCCCTATGGCGTCTCCTCTCGGCTTGAGTTGACTCCCACGCCATAGAGGTCCCCCACCAGCGTGGGCATCATCAAAAAATGGTTGGCGATCAGGCGCGTCAGCCGGATATCCCAACTCATCAACATCGAACATCATTTGAACATTGAACCTACAAAAACAGGACTTTGCTTTGCAGTAAGAAACGCTCCCCTGAAAGTTTTCCATCAGAGCGGAACCAGCGACTCCCCAACCAACCGACAAGAATGCACCACGATGTCCTGGGTTGGCGATGGTCACGCTCCCTCCAGGGCCCTTCCACCGAGTTGTCCCCGGCCCCGCATTCCGCCCCGTCATGGGACCATTATCCTTAAGTGCAGGATCTACGGGATCCCCAGGGTTCGGAATCATCCTCCCCTGTAACCCATCCCGATCCATAAACGAAAACACATTCCCGCGCATCCCTTGATACAGCGACGGACCATCCACATACCCACTCGGGTCCTTCGACGTCCACCGACCTAAGCTCTCCGAGAAGGTTCTCGCTCCCGCAAGGTACGACTCATTCACCCGTGGCATTTGATGCAAGCCGAGCGTGTTGCCAGTTAGCGAAAGCACTCCCGTACCACCCACCTTCGGCTCGTAGCTGACCGTGTCCCACACGTCGACATCACCATCCGCGTCCAGGTCGCCCTTTTCGTCGTAGGTTTGTGCAGCCACGGCGGCGGCCAGCAGCACGTAGTCATCTGCGTCCGTTTTGCCGTCGCCGTTGATGTCACCACTGGGCAAACACGTCGGCACCCCCATCGGGTTGTAGTGCACGCGTTCCATTTGACCGTTGCTGAGGTCGAAGAAACCTGCGGCCGATCCGGTGGCATCGGGCAAGACGTAGGTCAACCGATCA
>JAAETM010000083.1 GCA_024228395.1 bacterium
GCCCTCGCAGGCGAGCGCATCGGCGCCATCTGCATGACCGAACCCGATTCGGGCAGCGATCTCTTCTCGATGTCTTCGCGCGCTGAAGAGCGAGACGGTGTTTGGTACATCTCTGGACAGAAGACTTGGGTCACATCCGCGCCGGTGGCCGATTACTTCACGGTCTTCGCACGCACCGGCGAGAAGGAGCTGAGCATCTTCCTGGTGGAGAAGGACGCGCCCGGCTTAGAAGTCGGCCGCGCCATCGAAAAGATGGGCGTCAAGGCTTCCCCCACCTCCGAAGTTTCCTTCGAGGACACCCCCGCCACCTGTAAACTCGGCAAACAGGGCGCGGGCATTCCTTCTCTTAGGGAAGTGCTGTGCGAGATTCGCCTCATGACCGCGGCTCTCGCCCTGGGCGTGGCGCGCGCGGCCTATGAAGAATCCCTCGAGTACTCCAAGGAGCGCGAGCAGTTCGGCCGGCCGATCTGCAAGTTCCAGGCGGTGCAGATGCACCTGGCTGACATGCGCACCGACCTGGAAGCGGCGCGCCAGATGACCCTGGCCTCCGCCTATCGCTCCGCCGAAGGCCTGGAGAACACAGAACACTCCGCCATGGCAAAACTCTTCGCATCGGAAGCGGCCCTCAGGATCTGCGACCATGCGGCGAGGATCATGGCAAGTTACGGTTACGCCTCCGAATACGGCGTCGAACGCTACCTCCGGGACGTACGCTTCACCCTGATCGGTGGCGGCACTTCCGAAATCCTCAAGGTCAACATCGCGAAGGGACTCACCCGATGATCAGCGAAGAACAATCCTGCAGCCAAGCGGCCGCCCCCCCCATTCGAGTTTTGATCGCAAAACCCGGACTCGACGGCCACGACGTGGGCGCCAAGCTTGTGTGCCGCGCCCTAATCGACGCTGGTATGGAAGTGATCTACACCGGGCTCCGACGCTCCCCGGCTGAAATCGCCAAGGCGGCTGTCGATGAGGACGTGAACGCGGTGGGTCTTTCGATCCTGTCGGGCGCACACATCAATCTATCCCAGCGCGTGATCGAAGCGATGCGTGAAAACGGTGCCGGCTCGGTACCCATTTTCGCTGGCGGCAACATTCCCGAGCGGGATTTTGAAGCGATGGCCGACTTGGGCGTGACCCGTGTCTTCCCCACCAGCACCCCCTTCGAAGAAATCGTGAAGTTCATCCGTTTGGAGGCAAAAGCGTGAGCCAAGAGAACAAAAAGAAGCCGGGCGACGTGCCCCCCGTGCACTGGGAATCTGGACTCGAGATCAAGCCCGTCTACGGCCCCGAAGAGCTCGCCGAATCCGGCGGCTCGGAGGCTATCGGCGAACCGGGTACTTTCCCCTATACCCGGGGCATCCACGACAACATGTACCGCAAGCGGCCCTTCACGATCCGCCAGTACTCCGGTTTCGGCACCGCCGCGCAGACCCACAAACGCTTCCTGTTCCTGATTGCGAATGGCAACACCGGCTTGAACGTTGCTTTCGACCTACCCACCCAATGCGGGCTCGACTCGGACGACGCCATGGCAGAAGGCGAGGTTGGACGCGTCGGCATGGCGGTCGACACACTGGCCGACATGGAGGAAGCCTTCGCTGACATCCCCCTAAACGAAATCACAGTTTCGCTAACGATCAACGGCACTGCGGCGCCGATCATGGGCATGTACTTCGCCATGGCTCGCAAGCGTGGCTTTGACTTGTCTGAGTTGCGAGGTACTGCGCAGAACGACATCCTAAAGGAGTTCATAGGGCGCGGCACCTGGATTTATCCGGTGCCCGATTCGATGCGCCTTGTGGGCGATACGATCGAGTTCTGTGCCCAGAATGTGCCCCGCTACAGCGCCGTCAGCATCTGCGGTTATCACATCCGCGAATCTGGCGCGAGTCCGGTGCAGGAGATGGCCTATGGCCTCGCCATCGGCAAGGCGTACATTCAACACACGCTCGACCGTGGACTCGACATCGACGAGTTCGCACGCACCCTGTCCTTCAACTTCAACGTGCACGGCAACCTGTGGGAACAGGTTTGCAAGTTCCGCGCGGGGCGCCGTCTTTGGGCGCGCATTTTGAAGGACGACTTCGGCGCGAAGAACCCGAAGTCGATGCAGATGCGCATGCTGGCGGGTGGCGGCGGCGGTGGCCTCACCATCGAACAGCCGGAGAACAACATTATGCGCGGTGCGTACTACGCGCTCGCCAGTTCCCTGGCCGGCACCCAGACGATGGCGCTTTGCAGCTATGACGAGGCGTACACGATCCCCAGTGAGCACGCCGCGAAACTGTCCCTGCGCACCATGCAGCTCTTGGTTCACGAAGTCGGCCTGTGCGACACCGTCGACCCGCTCGCCGGCTCGTATTTCGTCGAGACGATGACCAACGAGATGGAAGCCGAGATGGTCAAGATCATGGGCGAGCTCGACGCGGACGGCGGAATCGTCGACGGCGTGGCAACCGGCCGGGTGCAAGCTGCGGTCAACCGCCAGGCCTATGACCGGGAGCGCAAGATCCAGTCGGGCGAGGTCAAACGCGTGGGCGTCAACGTTCACAAGGAAGAAGAGGAGGAGCGCGAAATCGAGTTCCATCCCCACAACGATGACCTGGCCTGCGAGCAGATCGCGCGCCTCGACAAGGTGCGCGCTGAGCGCGACGGACAGGCGGTGGAGAACGCGCTGGCTGCCCTGCGCAACGCTGCTGAGTCGGGCGTCAATGTCATGCCCACCCTGATCGACGCGGTCGAGGTGTACGCCACCATCGGCGAGGTCAGTTCGGTACTCAAGGACGTCTTCGGCACCTACAAGGAACCGGTTGGCCTCTAGTCCAATGACCCGACCCAACGACAAACCGATCGTGCTGAGCCTCGAGCAGGCTCTCAGCATGCCCTATGGCACGCTGCGTTTTGTCCACCAGGGATGGCGCGTGATCCGCATGGAACCCACGCCGGTGCCCGGTCGCAAGACGGCGGGTGACCCCAACCGTTATATCGGTCGCCCGGTGGCGGGTGAGGATCGTCACAGTTACTACGTGGCGCCCAACGTGGGCAAAGAAACCCTGGCGCTCAACCTGAAGACCGAAGAAGGCCGCGAGCTGCTCAAGCGTTTGATCCACGAGCTGCCCGTGGACATCTTCTGCACCAACACCATGCCCTCGCGACACAAACCGCTGGGCATCGACTACGGGACGTTGTCCTCGGTGCGCAAGGATCTGATCTGGTGCTCGATCTCCGCCATGGGACACGCTCGTCCCGATGTGCCCGGTTACGACCCGGCCATGCAGGCTCTCTGCGGCTACATGGATCTGACCGGCGAACGCAACGGTGAACCAATGCAATGTGGCCCGCCGATCATCGACCTGAAAGCGGGCGATGAGGTTTTTGCCCAGGTCCTGCTGGCGCTCTTGAACCGGGAACGCACCGGCGCAGGCGCTTGCATCGACATATCGATGGCCCACGCCGCGGCCTCGTGGTTGCAGACCTTCACGCCGATGCTCGAGATGGGCAGCCCGCCCGAAGAGATCCGCCGCAACGGCAACCGCCATCGGCAGTTCATACCGGTTGCCGCCTATCCCACCTCCGATGGTTTCGTCTACGTGGCGATCGGAAGCGATGCGCAGTGGGCACGCTTCATCGCCCATCCGATGTTCGCAAGCTTGAACGAGGAGCGCTTCCGTACCAACGAAGGCCGCCGCGCCTCCCAGGAAGACCTACATGATCTAATCGGTGCGGTGACCGTCAAGGGAACTTCGGCTGCGGTGGGCGCAGCCCTGTGCGAGACCACCGTGCCCCATTCCCCGATCACTCCGATCGAAGAGGTCGCTTCCCTCGACTTCTTCCAAGAGAGCGCACTCAAAACACGCACCCCCGACGGTCGGGAAATTCAACTGCCCCCGCCCGCCGTGAGCGTGCCACACCTCAACGACCTGAAGGGCGAGCTGCCCTTCCCGCCCAGCTACGGGGAACACACCTCCGCGGTACTCGCCGAAGTGGGCATCGATGCCGAAGAAACCGAACGCCTGCGAGAAACCGGAATCATCGCCTGACACAAAGAACATGGATACTTACCAATATCATCGCCCCACGTCCCTGGCGGAAGCGCTCGAAGCGCGACGCCAGGAACCGGAGGCCCGCTGGCTCGCTGGCGGAACCGACCTTATGGTGCAGCTCCGAAACGGGCGCGCCGGCACACCGCCTGCCCTCATCTCCCTGCGCCACGTACCGGAGCTCAAGGGAATCGAGGATGGCGAACGCGTGCGCATCGGCGCCGCGGTCACGCTTGGTGAACTCGCTTTGAATGAGTCTATTGGGCGGCGCTTCCCCGCACTGCACGAGGCGATCGCAGCCGTGGGCAGCCGCCAAATCCGCAATGTGGCGACCCTCGCTGGCAACCTCTGCAATGCGTCCCCCAGCGCGGATACGGCTCAAGCGTTGCTCGTGTACGGAGCCTGCTTGGAAATCTCCGGCCCCGATGGTCAGCGCGAAATCGTCTTAAAGGACTTCTTCACCGGACCTGGAAGCACAAAGCTCCAGTCGGGTGAGCTGGTCTCCGCGATTCTCCTTGCGAAGCCCCCTGGCAACGCCGGCGCCACCTTCCGCCGTAAGGCGCGAGTGGCCATGGACATCGCCACCGTCAGCGTCGCCGCTTACGTGGAGATCGAAGATGGCTGCATCACCAAAGTGCGTGCCTCCGCTGGCTCCGTGGCTCCCACGCCCCTGCGCTTGACCGCCGTCGAAGAACTGCTGATGGGCCAAGCCCCCAGCCAGGAACTTCTGCAGTCGATCCGATCCCTGGCCAGCGAGAGCGTTTCCCCGATCACCGACATTCGGGCCTCCGAAGGTTACCGACGCCGCCTGACCGGCGTGCTTCTCCAGCGCTCATTCGAAGCGCTCTTTGACATGCAGACAGCCAAGGGGTGTACCCGATGATCGACTTGCAATTTGAATTGAATGGCCGAGGCGTCACCGCCCGAGTGCAAACCAACGCGCGCTTGCTCGACATGCTGCGCGACGTTTTGGGCGAAACCGGAACCAAAGAAGGTTGCGGTGAAGGAGAGTGCGGGGCCTGCACCGTGCTCGTGGATGGGCTCGCGATCAACGCGTGCCTCTTCCCCGCGGCGGAAGCCGAAGGCACCAAGATCACAACCATCGA
>JAAETM010000084.1 GCA_024228395.1 bacterium
CTTCAAATCGACCAGGTCCTTGGCGCGGTCCTTGTCCCAACTAACGCCCGAATAGGCATAACATTGGGACGCGTAGTAATCACAACGCATGCCATCAAAGTCGCCCCCCATGCGGTCGAAGCGGTCCGCGAAATCGATCATAGCCGTCGCTTTGGGTCCGCCCTCGGCGTTGAGCTCCGCAAAGTACTCGGTAACCAGCTTGTCGTAGTCCTTGGTCATGTTGGCATACAACTTGAATTCACCACCTTGCAGGGATTCATAGAAGCGCCGCATTTCAGCGGGGAACTCGGTACGCTTGGCTTTCTGCCAGGTCTTTTCCAGGTTGGTGAACAATTCCTCCTGGTCTGCATTGGGCCGAATCACTTGGGCATAGGCCAGCTCCACAATCCAAATCGCAGCCTCTGACAAATTGGCGCGCAGCAAGCGAGCCATCTCCTTGGTCGCGCTGATCTTGATCGCGCCCTTGAACTTCTTTCGGAAGACCGCTCGGGTATCCCCAACGGATGTACGTAGGGCGGGTTGGGGCACCGGTTGGGCAGAAACCGATGTGGCGACGGCGGCTGCGGTAAGCAGGCCACCCATTAAGAGGACTAGGGATGTACGCATTGGCTGGGGAGAGGTGGGACGCGGCGCGCCACTGGGCTCCTAAGGACTGGCAAGAGGGAAAGACCCCGGGGCGGGGGGGGGGGTAGTCCCCTACCACGCACCAGTCTACCAATTGATCGGGCTTGGGGCGAAGAATGGCCCAAAGCTACCCGGCCAATAACACGCCTAAAACCGGACTATTTGCGGCGTTCGGACATCTCCTTGAGAAATGTCCGTTCTTTATCGCTCAGGCTCGTAATGCCCTGTTTCTGAATTTTTACAAGCAACTCATCCATGTGGAGGTTGGCGTCCAGCTCCTGCTGATGGCTGGCCTGCTGGCGCTTCTGCCGATGACGCTCCTGCCAATCGACATGGATGAAACCCATGCGAGCCCAAATGAAGCCAAATGCAGCTCCCCCCAGGTGCACCCAGTGTGCCACCCCATCTCCGCCGCCATCCCGGAAGGCCGTCAGAAGGGCAAAGGCATCCATGGCCACGACGATGGTGACCAACACCTTGAGCGTCATGGGAAAAATGATGAAAATGACCTTGGCATTGGGTTGCAGAACCGCAGCGGCGACCAAAATGCCAAGCACCGCCCCGGAGGCGCCCAGGGCCGGAGTCGCCCCATTCCCGATCCAGCCGGCGATCAAATGTGCAAACCCACCGGCAAACATCGCTCCAAAATAGGCAATGCCCATGCGCCTGGATCCTACTTCGCGTTCGACCATGGAACCGAAGAAGAACAACCCGAGCATGTTGAAGAGCAAGTGCGACAATCCACCTGTATCGTGCATGAATCCGTAGGTCACCAACTGCCAGACAGGAGGCAGGGGAAACCACATATCAGGCGTGATACCGAACCACCTGACAACCCCCACCAGGATGGTTGGGCTAAACGAAAGAACCATCATCAGTACGAAGACGATGGCATTGAGCACGATTAGGCGCTTGGTTAGGGGCGTGATCGGAGGCAAGTCAAAACCCCTCCACGGGGGCGATGGGTCGTAGGCTGCGGATTCCGCGGTGTGCAGCTCTCATTTCATCGGATTGTAGCCCGCCCAAGGTTGTGTTCGAGTGGGAATAGTGCCCCGCTGCGGGGAGCCAAGCCCCCGATAGGGAAAAAATGACCTGATCCATGGCAGAAGCCCCCTGCCGGCGGACAGGCTGGGGGCTTCGCACATGGAACGGGAAATGGGGCTAAGGCTTCCAGCCCAGTTCTTTGGGACTCAAACCAGCGCTCTGAGCAGCACCAAAGAAGGTGTTCACCAGCAACATGGCGATCGTCATCGGGCCGATGCCCCCGGGAACCGGAGTGATGGCGGAAACGACCTGGCTAGCAGCATCGAAGTCCACGTCCCCCACGAGTTTGCCCTCGTCCGTGCGATTGATGCCCACGTCGAGAACCGTGCAATCGGCCGAAAGCCAATCCCCTTTGACCAATTGCGGAACACCGACCGCAGCGACCAGGATGTCGGCCTGCAGGCAGTGCCCTTTCAAGTCTTTGGTGCGGCTATGGCAAATTGTGACCGTGGCGTTGCGAGCTAGAAGCAGGTTCGCAATGGGTTTGCCCACCAGCATGGAGCGGCCCACGATGACCACGTGTTTGCCCTCGATCGAAATGCCGGCACGATCGAGCAGTTCGATGCAGCCGGCCGGGGTGCAGGGGCGCATGCCCGGCTGGTTCAAAGCCAAAGCCCCCACGCTGGCCAAGGTCAAACCATCCACATCCTTTGCGGGAGGAATGCTCTCGATGACCGGGGTGGAGTCCAGATGCTTGGGCAGGGGCAATTGCACAAGGATGCCATGCACCTTGTCATCGACTGCCAGCTTGCGCACCTCGGCCTCCAGATCCTGCTGCGAGGTATCCGCTGCCAAGCGCACCGTTCGCACGTCGAACCCGGCACCATTGGCGGCACGATCCTTGTTGCGCACGTATACGTGACTGGCGGGATCATCGCCTACCAGCACGACGGCGAGCCCCGGTTGGACCCCATGCTCCGCCAGTTTCGCGGTGCAGGCAGCGACCTCTTCTCTGACTTTGACCGCGGTGGCTTTGCCATCCAGGATCGTTGCGTTTTTCATTTTGTCCATGGGTTGATCCTTAGAATCACTGTTCGGCAGGCACGTTCTTTCCGCCGAGGCCCTTGCTGTACATCAGGATGATCGCAATCAGAACGATGGCGAACTCGACGCCGTAAAAGCGATTGAGCCAGGTTTCAATACCCTCGGCTTTGCCGTAGGAGTGCAACCCTACTTCCAAGAGGTTGACACCCCACCAGGAGAAGGCGACCACCACTCCGAGCAGCACGTTCATCAGCGCGAATCCAAAATCGCGAATGAAGCCGCCCATGCGCATGTGCAGGATCAAGAGTTCCCAAATACATATGAGCAGCGCTCCGTTTTCCTTGACGTCCCAGCCCCAGAACCTGCCCCAGGAGTCATTGGCCCAAACCCCACCCAGCAGGGTTCCAAGAACCGAAAAGAGCAGGCTGAAACATAGAACACCGTAGATCATACGGGCCAATTCTTTGCGCACCTTGGGGTCATTGCTCCCCTTGCCAAAGAACGCGGAGAAGATCCAAACGTGCGCCATAAAGGCCGCAAGGAAACCAGCCCCATATCCCATGCTGATGGTCGTGACGTGCGTAGCCAGCCAATAGTTGGTGTCTAGCACTGCCAGCAGCGGGCCCATCGTGTCGCCGTCCGCCCGAGCCTCGTGCAGTTCATAGCTGCTAGCCAGGAACATGCCAAAGGCCCCGATGAATGCAGCCAAACCGAGACCGATTCTGTTGCGCGCAATCCACTCAATGAACAGGGCCAAAATAACGGCCACGGCGACGGTGAAGAGGATCGTCTCGTAAAGGGTGGAGACCGGCGGGCGTTGTCGCAGGATGCAGCGGAAGACAATGCCCACCGTGAGCAGAGTGATACCGCCCAAGTTCAGTCCCCACGCGATCTTGCCAAGGCGATTTCCACCATCAGGTTTGCCTGACAGCAACCAACCAAAGGCGGTCATGATGAAAGCCAGAATGAACAGATACAGAGCACGGTAAAAGAAATCGTACTTGTAGAACTGGACTTCCATGGCAATCCTCTGCCCTTCACCGCGTGTCTCCACTCGTTGCTGGAGCAGACCTGTAAAACGGATCGCCTCGGTCGAAAAGAGCCCGGGATCTGTCCTTGCCCGGAAGGTCTTTCCCAAGGCTTCGAGTGCCGGGATGTTGTCCATTCCATCGGCTTTGCCCGCAAGGCAAACCTCGATCATATCGGGCCAGGTAAACCACTCATCCATATCTTCCGCAGATTGGGTCGGCGGAAAAAAGGCCACTCCCTGATAATTGCGCTGACGCAACTGCTCAAGCATCCCGATCAAGGACTTCCAAGCGGGAGGAATACTGTTCTCGGTACTACCTTCCTGTGCGAGACTCGCCTGGATCTGTTGAGATCTGGCAAGGAACTGTGGTAGGTCCGGTTGTCCGTTTGGAAAGACCGCTGACAGGCTCGCCACCGAGCTGGTTGGGATTGTGACCTCAGCAAAATTGGCCAGAAGAAGCATGTCCTCGAGCTCCAGGAAGTTCCTGGCGAGCCGCAGGATCTGCTTGTCCATGACCGACCGTTCCTTGGGGTCGACCCCATACGCCTGTTGAGCCTTCGACAGCAACGTGCCCCGAGCGGGAGCGATCTCATTGTAACTGTATTGATCCCGCTTCTTCTTGCTGGGGATATTGAGCCCCGCTGCGATGGCCACGTCCTTGAAGTCGATCAGCACGCACGGATAGTCGCGTGCTTGATCGGGGAAGAACACACAGTCCAAGAACCATACAAGCGGCGTGATCTTCTTTGTGTTGGGTTCCCCGTCGGGTGAGAAGAGGGTGACCTTCGCTCCACGTTTGCCGTTGCTGCGCAGAAGTTTGAAACCAGCCAGCGTGCTCAGGGGCTTGACTCTACCGCCCTCTTGGACAGCCAGACGGGACCATGCGTCCAGCATCTCGTCGCTGTAGTCAAAGGTCCGCCTCACATCGTGGCTGCCAGAGGCGTGATCGTGCCCGGCGTGGGGATCAGGATCTGGCGAGGACTGAGTGGCTTGGGCGGCAGTAGGCAGGAAACACCCCGCC
>JAAETM010000085.1 GCA_024228395.1 bacterium
AGGGGCCGCGGACGTGGACTTCGCGTTCTACTTCATCCTGGCCATCTGCATGTTCTTCTTCTTCCTGTTGGTGGGACTCGGCGTCCTATTCCTGGTGCGCTATCGGCGCCGCCCGGGATACACGCCCCTGCCCAGTCCGCACCATAGCATGAAGCTGGAAGTCATATGGACCACGATCCCGATCGTGATCACGGCTTTCATGTTCTGGTTTGGTTTCTCCAGTTATGTGCACTCGCGCACCATGCCGCAGGATGCAGATCAGGTGGGAGTGGTAGCGAGGAAGTGGTCCTGGAGTTTCCAGTACGAGGAATTCGAGCATCCGGAATTGCACGTGGCGGTGGGTGAGCCGACGGTGCTGACCATGCGTTCGGAGGATGTGGTTCACTCCTTCTTTGTGCCTGCGTTCCGCACCAAGTTGGATGTGGTTCCGGGCAAGTACTCCAAGGTTTGGTTTACTCCCACGAAAACAGGGCAGTACACGCTCTTCTGCGCGGAGTACTGTGGAACGAATCACTCATCCATGTTGGCCAAGGTCTTTGTGCACACCGCTGAGGACCTTGCGGCTTGGCTCCAAGAAAACGGAGCAAAACTCGGTGATGGGTTGCCGGCCGACGACGGAAGGGAGTTTATCTACAAACGCAAGGGCTGTGGCGCCTGTCACTCGGATGATGGGACGGCCAAGATTGGGCCTAGCTTCAAAGGGCTGTTTGGGGCCACAAGGGCACTTGTTGGCGGCTCCACAAGAGTTGCGGACGAAAACTACATCCGCGACTCCATCTTGACCCCGAAACTGGACGTTCCTATAGGCTATCCGATCCCATCTACGATGCCCCCTCAGCAGTTGACCGATCAAGAACTCGACGTATTCATCGCCTACCTCAAGACCCTGGCCAACTAAGCGCGGCGCGCACTTAAGGAAACGAAAATGACGCAAGTCGACGTAAACACTGCAATGGCCGCTGGTCCCACGGGGTTCAGCAAGGACTACCTAGACGAGAGCAAGGGA
>JAAETM010000086.1 GCA_024228395.1 bacterium
GGGAGGAAGTGGTGGTGGATTCAGCTTCGACGCTTGGGGCTACGCAAGTTGCTCCCCGGTATAATTTGAGATCTAGGGCTAATCGTATGTTGTTGGTAAGGCAGGGTTTAGCTAGGGAGCAGGGCGTAGCTAAGGAGGTTCTGAGCTTATTCTCATTCGGTGTGTCGGCTACTTCAGGGTCTGGCGGATTTCTTTGTTCTAGAATGAGTCGTCGTGGAGATCGGAAGTTTCAAGTCAAGGATGACCAGCGGGGTGGCAGGGATGGTGGCAAGCCCTACCGTTCAGTTTCTGGGTCCTTGGGCACGTCGGCATCGTCTGTCTCTTCCTGCCCTGCAGCTTTCGGAAGTCAGGCCCACGCCGGGCAGCGGCGGGCAAGTTTGTCCAAGAGGATGTCTCCGAGAAGGTTGCTGGAACGTCGGGTGGTTCATTCCTCATCTCGCCGGACAGTGTCTACTCCGCCGCCTCGCCATATAGTTCATGTTCCAGCCTCTCAGCAACGAGAACGGTCTTCCGGAGCTTGGGCCCAGCCGATGTGGACTCGCCCTCCCACCACTCGGGCAGAAGACGCCAAGTTGAAGAAGAAGACCAAGACCAAGTTGAAGACCAAGTCCAAGATGAAGACGCCATTTGGGCAGAAGACGCCGTCCAACAAGAAGGAAGCTATCCGCGCTGCGAAGGCGAAGTGCGCTCGATGTCGTCAGTGGGGTCATTTTGTTCGGGATTGTCCAGTCCAGCGGCGTCCACAAGCGAAGTTTCCCACGCAGGATCAGCGTCAGCCACGGGGGATGGGAATCTGTCCTCCAGAAGGTCTGCGGCCGATGGCTCCATATCCGCCCCAGGATGGTCCTTTCAATCAGACGGGTGTTGGTCCACAGCTGGGAATGATGGGTTCATTTCCAATGCCACACTTCACGGGATTTGGGATGTCTCCGATAACGCCACCGATGTTGTCTCCGATGATGTCTCCATGGTTTCCGACGACTTTTTCCATGGGCTCCGGGACTCCCATCTCAATGTTTCCGCCGACGATGCCATATCCCAGTTCTTCCGGCATGTCTTCCCCCATGATGTTCAATGGTACGATTGGACCACGACCGAGTTTCGGGGGGATTCCGCCAATGGGATGAGTACGAGCTTTCCAGTCCGAAGGTTCCCAAGTGTTGTTCATTGTTCCCAAGTGATGTTCAACATTTTCCATTTTTCAATGTCTTCTTTGGAATTCCCTGTTCAAATTCATTGGTTCAGCAGTGGTAACGATTCTTTCAATTCTTCGTTCTTTTGATTCTGAGCTAATGATACGTGTTCTTTCCTTTTGCATAACGTGATGGTCTTGAGGTAGAATTGAGCTCTCCAAGCTCCAGATGCGTGTTGGGTACATCTTCCTTTTTGGTCACCTCTTTTCCCAATCTCCGCATCTGGGGGGGGGGGAATGTAAAGTTCCGACCCCGA
>JAAETM010000087.1 GCA_024228395.1 bacterium
CCATACAACGCCCGGATCTCCGACCGCCAGCTGTTGAAGGGATGGAAGGAAAAGTATTCTGTATCCAACCCGAAAAGAGCGTAGTCCAAAGAACCCTGGGGCCGGGTCTGCTGTCCAACTATTCGGTTCAACGTGCTCATCGCCACATCACAAGAAGCTGCGCTGCGAATCCAGAGGTACTGAGGCTTGAAGGATGGAGAGTACGCCAGACGTTGCAAAATGACCAGAGAAGAGCGGACGAAGCCCACCCGCTTGCCATTTTCCGGAAGGGTCTG
The DNA here is from genome assembly GCA_024228395.1 of bacterium. Lineage (GTDB taxonomy): Bacteria > Planctomycetota > UBA1135 > UBA1135 > NORP259. The sequence goes on from JAAETM010000087.1 coordinate 276, forward strand.
AAACTCGAGTTCTCGGGAGAAAGACGGGTTATCGTAGAGCTGCCATTTAGTGCCGGGTTTCAAGGTTGCATACCACTGTGTCTTCTGCCACTCGAATTCGATCGGCGGAGGGGGTCTTTGATCTTCCGTCAGCTCTTCCTCGATTTCTAGATCTTCTTGAGTGGTCCCCGCCCACGACTGACGACACTTTCGTTCGAACCGAGCTTCTGCTTGAGCCGTGGAGATCTTCGCATCTTCCGCCCAAGTGGGAGGGCAAGTCCACATCGGCTGGGCCCAAGCCGCAGAAGATCGAACTTCAGAGGCCGGAGCTTGAACCGTCCGGCGAGGAGGTGACTGGCGAAGAAATGGCGAAGAATGGCGAGGTGAACGGCGTGAATCCGAAGAATGGCGGCTCGTTCTATAACAAAGAAATCCGCCAGGCACTGAAGTAGCCGACACACTGCTCACCAGACTCTTATTCCCAAAGAATGAGAATAAGCTCTGAACCTCCTTAGCTACGCCCTGCTCCCTAGCTAAACCCTGCCTTACCAACAACATACGATTAGCCCTAGATCTCAAATTATACCGGGGAGCAACTTGCGTAGCCCCAAGCGTCGAAGCTGAATCCACCACCACTTCCTCCC
>JAAETM010000088.1 GCA_024228395.1 bacterium
ACCGCAATCAACATTCGCGTGGACGCGGCCACTGTGTTGTTGAGGGTGTGGCAGAAGTGAACTTTGCCCTCGGCATCCCGGTAGCGCAGGTTGAGCCTGCGGGCCTGGAATGAGTGGAAGCGAGAAGCGGAGTGCGTCTCACCGTAGCTTTCGCGGGAGGGCATCCAGGTTTCGATATCGAATTTCTGGATCTGCGGCTGGCCGAGGTCGCCGCCGCAAACGTTGACGATGCGGTAAGGCAAGTCCAAATCTTCCAGCACACCCTGGGAGTTGCGCAGGATTTGCTGGTGGTGCTCGAGGCTCTTGACTTCGTCGGCGATATCGATGACCACCTGCTCCACTTTTTGGAACTGGTGCACACGGTACAACCCCTTTGTGTCCTTGCCATACGTTCCAGCCTCGCGTCGGTAGCACTGGGATAGGGCCACCATGCGCATGGGCAATTTGTCCAGGTCCAGAATTTCATCCTGGTGCAAGGCCGTGATCGGCACTTCGGCAGTTCCGACCAAACACAGATCATCGCGATCGTCGCAGCGATAGGCTTGATCCTCACCACCGGGGAAATACCCGGTGCCGATCATCGTCTCGGTGCGCACCAGAGTGGGGACCGACAGGGGGGTGAACCCCTTGCCGACCATGGTGTCCAGAGCAAACCGCATGATGGCTCCTTCCAAGAGGGACAGGTCGCCCTTGAGCACATAGTTGCGGCTACCGGCCAAGCGAGCTCCGCGGACGATGTCCAACCAGTCCTGCTGCTCGCCAATGTCGGAATGGGAACGGGGGGTGAAGTCGAACTTGGGCAAGTCCCCCACCACTTCGAGTTCCACGTTGTCCTCATCGTCCTTGCCCTCGGGCACTTCGGCGGCGGGCACGTTCGGCACCAACAAAAGCAGGGCTTTGAGCTCATCCCCAATCACGGATTGCTTGGCTTCCAAGTCCTTCAATTCGGACTTCAACGTGCCCTGGCTGGCGATCAACGACTGACGCTCCTCCGGCGATGCTGTTCGCATGGCCTTGCCAGCCTCCTTCTGCTTTTGACGTAGGGCGTCAATCTCCACCCCAATGGCGCGATTGTCCCTGTCGAGCTCCAGGATACGGTCCACGTCACAAGGGATACGCTTCTTGGCAGAGCCTGCGCGCACGGCGTCGGCGTTGGTACGAATGAATTTGAGGTCCAGCACTTGGTTTCGAGATCGGAGGTTCCGGAGGGATCTTTGGCATGCAAAGGGGCGCGACGGACACGGCCCGGAATGCTGCCCATTGGGCGGGCAGGATACCAAATGCAGGCTGCGGCCGGTGCAGAAGGATCCAATAGCCCCCACTGGGTGGATTTGGGAGCGAGCCGCTGACCCACCGCGGTTTTCAGCCGGGCCTGCACGAGACGCCTGGCGTCGATGATGAAACCTGCCGAATAGGAGCAAAATGTCGCCGGGACTATCCCGCGCTTGCGGGGCTATCTGAGCGATCCGACGGGAAACCGCTGCTTGTCAACCGTCCGCTGGCCTGGGCATTTCATGAAGACGTTGCTCCAGGCACAACAACTCGGTCCCTGTCAGGGGGCGAGAGGGGCCCGTTTGCGAAGCCTAGGGCGCGTGTTCGTGAAACATCTGGGCTAGCGCTCGAAAGAAAGCCAGTCCGAAGTGATCTTCCCGAATAGGGCGTGCTTCTTCTGAGTCAGCTGAACCTCTACGCTATCGCCCGCGTTCTTGATGTCGATGCCAAGGTCGCCCGGGAACCAAGTGATGACCCAACCCTTTTCGCCAACCTTCTCGGTGGAGGTGACAGCTGGCATCTTCTCCGCCTTGGATCCTCGCTTGGCGCCGGCCTTGCGACCCGCCGCCTTGGGTTTGGGCACACATTGCCAGGCCCGCTCGTAGCGTTCTCCAGCCAAACCGACGACCGCCACGGTGGATCCGATGACCTGGCAGCCTTTCGAGTCCGCGTCGCACTTGAAGTCAAACTTGAAGGGCCCCCCCAATTCAACCTTGGTCGTTTTTCCGGCGGACACCTCCCAGGAGAGTTCCTCAGAACCGGGGATCATCAGCACCTTTTGCAGTTGCCGCTTCTTGCCCTCGGTCACCGCACCGACCAGCAGCTTGTACTTGCCGGTGGGAAGTTCCACCTTGCCTTTCGAAGAAATGTCGAAGAAAGCCTCCGACAGGTCATCGATTCCCTGCACGATCACATACGCGGGCTTGGGTCCCTTGAATTTCAACTGCATGCTACCGGTGGCAATTTCAATCGGCGCAGCGCCCAAGGAGGTTCCATCGTTGACAGACTTGATATCGAACCATTGTCCACCGATCTGAACGTAACGACTCCAGGGCAGGGCTCGTTTGGATTTGCCCACGACCATACTGTCGAACTCCGGCTGGTAAAGGTTCTCGGTTAGACCCACGTGCGCGTAGGGCATGACCTTGCCACCATAAATGCCATCCAGATCCTCATCGATGATGCGGATGGTTTCACCACCCACTGTTCCGACCATGGAACCAGCGGGGGAGCTATAAATGGCGACCTGAGCGTCGCTGGGCTGCAAATTGGTTTCCAGCCCTTGGTACATATCCTTCTCCTGGCCGGTTTGCACAAAGAATGCCATGTGGTGCGCGCGTCCCTCGATGGGGACCTGCATGTGCATCGCCTCGAGTTTGCCCTTCATCGGGATCTCGTGGTCACCCTCACCAAACTTCTCATCGCCGTCCATGTCCATGAACAGCTTGGCGGAACCCTTCCGAACGGCCACCACGGAAGTTCCTGATTTGGCGACCATTGGGCCGTAGCGCAGGAACTGTGCATTGGTGGAGCCCACCTCGCGCAGGTAGAAGGAATGCCAAAGCTGGTAGTGCTCATCCAGGAAGTAGTTGGGGCGTTGGAATTGGTCGATGCCGGTGAGCAGCTCGAATTCCAAGGGCACGTCTACGAAATTGGAAGCGGTTGCAGGACCTCCAATCAAATCCCCCTCGCCGCCCTCGCCGTCCTCGCCGCCATCAGCTTCGGGGCCTGCGTCGCCGGGCCCATAACCTTTCTTAAGCAACTCCTGATAGCGCGGCCTGGCCTGGTTCAAATAATTGTCTTTCAAGCCCATTCGCTCACGGGTCTCGATCATTTTGCCATAGGCCGTGCAGGCCTTCTTCAAATCGACCAGGTCCTTGGCGCGGTCCTTGTCCCAACTAACGCCCGAATAGGCATAACATTGGGACGCGTAGTAATCACAACGCATGCCATCAAAGTCGCCCCCCATGCGGTCGAAGCGGTCCGCGAAATCGATCAT
>JAAETM010000089.1 GCA_024228395.1 bacterium
CTTTGAGTTGCTCGATGTGCACGCGGGCCTGGCCTGCTCGGCGTGCCACGGCGGAGACTTGGGGCCGAGTGTGGCGGAGCTGGCTTTGCAGGCGCCCGAAGACGTGCGCGCTTGCATCGCGTGCCATGACTCGCCCCATGCTCAGCCTTTCGCCGAGGCGACCCCCGAGGGCTGCGTCGCCTGCCATGACACGCAGCAGCCCGGCTTTGACCATGTACCCGAGCAGGTGGTGCGCCCGGTGCACGACCGGACCGATTTCGCCCTGGCCGGACCCCACAAGGAATTGGCCTGCGATCAATGCCACAGCCGGGAGGGGTTGCCCAATGGACCTGCGATGTCCGGCGCGTTGGCCTTGAGCTTCGAGCAGCGCCACCCGGGAAGGTCGACCTGCGTCGAATGCCATGCGGATCCCCACGGGGACGCTTTCCAAGGGGGGACGCTGGCTCAGGTCATCGAGGGGCGCACCGGCTGCGTGCGCTGCCACGATGGGAACGCTTTGAAGTGGGCGCCGGTGGAGTCCTTTGACCACGTGTTGGCCACGGGGTTCGATCTGGTCGGAGTCCACGACGGTGCGGATTGCACCGCTTGTCACAAGCAGGGCGATGGTCGCCGTTTGGGGGCCTTGATCCATCCCGGCATGGGCGAGAGTTGCTCGAGTTGCCATAGCGATCCGCACTCCGTTGATGGGCGCGGCAGCGTGGCCCTGGCCCTGCGCGACAAGGCCTTCCGCGAGCAGGATTGCCACGCCTGTCACAACCAGGTCGATTTCAAGGAGGTGCTAGACTTCGATCATGATCGCTGCGGTTGGCCCCTGATCGGAATCCATGAACGCACCGAATGCATTGACTGCCACGGGCCCGGTGAAGACGTGCGGCTGGCTGCGGCCCGCAAGCGGAACGTGGGCGTTAAGGTCCATTGCGCGGAGTGCCACGAGGATCCCCACGGCAAGAGTTTCGACCAGGTGGCCATGCCCCAGGTGGTGGAAGATCGCGAGGGTTGCGAGCGCTGCCATGGGCAAGAGAGTTTCCGCGAGCTTCCTGGGGGGCGCTTCGATCACGGGTTGTGGACGGCCTTTGATCTGCGTGGAGCCCACCGGCAAGTGCGCTGCAGTGAGTGCCACGGCGTGGATGAAAAGGGGGCATTGAAACTGGGCGAGTTCGAGTCCCTCGCCAACGTGGATCCCAAGGCGGCGAGCATGGCCTGCGAAGCGTGCCACGAATCGCCCCACGGCCAATGTTTCCAAACCGCGGCCACGCCCCTTGAGATCGCCGGCAAGCTAGGCTGCGCCCGCTGTCACGGGGAGCAGAGCTTCCGCGATACGCCCCGATTCAAGCACGAATTCACAGGGTATTCCTTGGAGGGCACCCACGCCGAACTTGGTTGCGTGCTTTGCCACGGCGCCCTGGCCCCCGGCGCCACCCCCGCCCCGCGCAGCCTGGCGCGCCTGCTTCCGGCGGCCGGTACCGCCTGCGCGGATTGCCACTCCGATCCCCACGGGGGCCAATTCCGCAGTCGCCCCGATCCCTCCTGTTCCTCCTGTCACTCCGACCAAACGAGTTTCCTCTTGCCCGCCTTCGATCACACCAAGACGCGTTTCCCATTGGATGAGGTGCACGAGCCGTTGGCCTGTTCCACCTGCCACCAAAGTGCGGCCAGGCTGGGGGGCCTCGAGGCGGTTCGTTATCGCCCCCTGGGCATCGAGTGCGTGGATTGCCACGGTTCCGTATTGGGAGGGTCGAAATGAGCGCTTCGAATTGGAAGGCCTTTTGCTTGGCCTGTGGTGTTGTGTTGTGGGGCGCGCCCGGCGTGCGAGCCCAGGAAGCGGCGGAAACTCCAAGCGGTGAGCCCGCGGCCACCCAGCCAGAAGAAGTACGCGTGCGGATTATCTGGGTTTCCGGTTCCCTGGTGCGCGTCGATCTGGGCGCCGAGAGCGGCCTGCAAGCGGGTGACCGCATTCGCTTCGAACCCCTGGGTTTGGCCGATGTGGAGGGCGTGGTGCAAGCCGTCGGCAATCGCCAGGCGGAGGTGCTGTTGCCAGCCGGGGACTTCGGCATGCAGCCGGGCGTGCGCGGCTGGGTGAAGCTGGACCCGGTGGAAAGCGTGGCCTACAGCGGCCCCGTTCTGCCCGATCTGGAAGCGGACAAGGGCTGGAAGCAGGGCATGCCGCTCCTGGGGGGCATCTCCCAGGTGAAACCCCAGGAACGCCCCACGGTGTGGTCGGGCAAATGGGCTATGACCGGTCGTTTGAGCAAGGACGGCACAGGGAGCGATCGTCAGGACCACTACGGCCAGGTGGGTTATTCGCTCCTTGGCAAGAACCCTTGGGGACGCGGGGGGCGTGTGGACTTGGACCTGGAACTCCAGGAGAGCCACTTGGACTTCGATTCGGGGGTGGCTGGAACCCAAGGCGAGTCGGATCTGTTCCTGCGTGCGCGTCGGGCCTCCTATGCATTTGGTGGCGACAAGGACCGGCCGCGCCGCTACCAGTTCGGCCGCTTTTATTCGACCAGCATGCCGGAGCTCGGATTGCTCGATGGGGCTGAGGTCTCACAGCGCGGCGCCGACGGAATGTGGCTCGGTTCCAGTTTCGGGTGGCAGCCATCCTATGGGCCGGAGCTTCAATTCGAAGACTCCATGGCGATCTCTGGGTGGGTGCAAAAGCCGCTGGGCGCCAGCTTGCGTTCGTCGATTGCGGCGGCCGTTCAAAAGACCTGGTTCGACGGCAAGGCCGACCGGGATTGGATGCTGTTCAAGGGACACTACGCCAATCAGGGGCCGTGGAGTGCTACGGCCAACCTGATCATCGATCTGTACGATTCCGATGACATCGCCAAGGACAGTGGGTTCGAAACCACCGAATACCGGGCGCGGGTCCAACGGGATCTGGGGCCAGGCAAGGGTGTGGCCCTGTTGCATTCGCTGGTGCGCTTCCCCGAGATTCGGCGGCGGTTGCCCGCTGACTATTCCGCCGTGCGGATAACGGGAGCCGAAACCCGGCGCACCGGTTTGTCGGCCTGGTACCCGCTGAGCGACGAGCGTTCCCTGAGCGGGCGCTACGAGGTTTGGAGCGACGAGGATGAGAATGGCGGGTACACCGAGGTCACCATGGAGAGCGAGCTGAATGAAACCTTCGCGGACCGCTGGTACGTCTCGGGTTTTGTATCGGACACACGCTTGGCGGATATCGCTGCCGTGCGGCTGGGTCTGTATGGCAACGCGCAGGGCGGGCGTTGGAACGCGGGTTTGGACCTGGGGCAATATGAACAGGTCCAATCGGACGGGACCATGGAAACCGATTTCCAGGGTTCCTTGCGTGGTGGCTGGAGCGGGGCGGTCGGCCGCTCCTGGTTCTTGGGGTTGGACGCGGCCCTGCAATTCGGCGAGGAGCGGGATGCTTATTCCGTGGGTCTCCTACTGCAAAGGAGCTTTTGATGGATCTTCAAAAAGGTATGAACAAGCCGGCCGC
>JAAETM010000090.1 GCA_024228395.1 bacterium
CGCTGGCGAGAAAATCAGGGCGTTCATCCCCGCAAGCCTTCCGCCCAGTGCCCCACCCCTCGACCTTTCCAGCCTGGAAGAGGCGCTCGCGTTGGCCCTTGAGGCCCTCCGCCTCCTGGACCTGGCAGGCAGCATGGTTCCCTCAATCGATTGGTTCGTCTACGCATTCGTGCGTAAGGAAGCCGTTCTTTCATCCCAAATTGAAGGAACCCAGTCCACTCTAATGGACCTGTTCGAATCCGAGGTCCATCGGGACAATCCTGGAGACCACGACCTCCAAGAGGTGTGCGCATATCTAGAAGCCCTAGAGCATGGCTGGAACGAGATCGAAAATGCGGATGGCCTCCCCATCTGCATGCGGCTTCTCTCGGAGGTCCATCGCAAGCTCCTCAATTCCACGCGCGGGTCTTCCAAACAACCGGGTGAAGTCCGTAGAACGCAGAACTGGTTGGGTGGCACACGGCCTGGAAATGCAGCCTTCGTGCCTGCCCCTCCGCACCGACTGCCCGAACTGCTTGGTGAGTTCGAAAAAGCCATCCATGACCCCAGCGACCTGCACCCGCTGATCAGGATCGGACTTTTGCATGTGCAGTTTGAAACCATTCATCCCTACTTGGACGGCAACGGGCGTCTGGGACGACTCCTCATCACCCTACTCCTGCGCGAATGGCAGCTTCTGTCCAAGCCACTGCTTTACATCAGTCTCCATCTAAAAACCCACCGGGATGAGTACTATCGAAGGCTTGGTGCTGTTCGAACCCAAGGTGATTGGGAAGGTTGGCTGAACTTCTTCCTGGAGGGTGTTGCAGAAACAGCGACAAGCGCCACCGACACGGCCAGAAAGCTGCATGCGGTCATGTCCGAATACCGGGAAAGACTGCTGGGCAGATCAGACATCACGGTCCTCAGCCTGCGCCTCTTTGAACTCCTGCCCGACCATCCCGTCGTCAACACCAATCGGACCATCGAACTCTTGGAATGCTCAAGACCGGCAGGAATCAAAGCCCTTCGAGTCCTAGAGTCCGCGGGAGTTCTAAGCCCGCTTAGCAACGAGAGAAAGAATCGCATGCTCGCATTCGAGGCGTATCTGAAACACCTTCGGTAGGTGGGTCCGGCCAGAGAAGTAGTTGCGCGAAGCCGCTGACCGATCACAGAACTTCCGGCAAAGAAAACAAGTCTCGGATTGTTCGAATTCTGGATTGAAGGTCACGGGCATTGTCCTTGGATGCCGTTGCTTTGACTGGAAAGCACTCTCCGAGGTCACCGCCAGCAAGGACCTCATCCGCCCAATCGATCATCAGTTCACAATACTCGGCCAAAGCCACGAAAGGGTCATGGATGCCATCGGTTTCCAAATAGGCCGAAGGAATATCGCCCACCACAACCCAAACATACTCTCCTGACCTGGGAAGCGGCTTACCCTTCAGAGCAGCGGGTTCTACTTGTAAGAGGAACAAGGCAATGACCTTCCCGACACCCACCCCAAAGCGAAAGTCCGTAACGCCCCCACACCATTCAAAAGAGGTGAGGTAATCGAGAGCCTCATCCGCCATCGCTGCTAGAAAAGCTGAGTCTTCCTCCGAGTCCCCGAGATCACCGTGGGAAACTTTGACAAATCGTTCCACATCCATGGACGTATCGTACGCCTCGCACGCTGCGCGTAGTACCGAGACCGGACAACTTCCATCGATAATCGCGATCCACGGGATTGCATTCTGCAATCCCGTGGATCGCGATTATCGATGGAAGTTGTCCGGTCTCGGTACTACGCGGGGCCTTTCGGGCGGTTTATCAGCCATTCAGAGCCAACCTCCGGGGTTGCCCAAACGCCCCTGGCCCCGTATCCTCGTTGCCCAAATCGTGGTTTGAGCCGGTTGGCTCCCCCTCCCCACCCTGAGTTCCTATGAATATCGTCGCCTGCGTTAAGCGCGTCCCCAACACCGAGGCTGAAGCCAAGCTTGCCTCGGACGGCCAAGGCCTGGATTCCTCCAGCTACCAGTACATGGTTTCCTTCTACGACGAGATCGCCGTGGAGCAAGCCGTTCAAACCAAGGAAGCCCTCGGCGGCGAGGTCACCGTGTTGTCCCTCGGCTCGAAGGGTGGCACCAAGGAGATCCGCGAGTGCATGGCGAAGGGTGCCGACAAGGCGGTCGTCATGGTGGACGAGAATTGGCAGGACCGCGATTGCCGCGCCACCGCCAAGATCCTCTCCGCCAAGATCAGCGAGCAGGGCGCGGACCTGGTTTACATGGGCAAGGTCGCCACCGACCGTGACAACGGAGCCGTTGGCCCCATGGTCGCCACCTACCTCGGCTGGGCCTGCGTCACCGACGTGATCGAGCTCGAGATGACCGCCACCGGCGGCACCGCCAAGCGTGAAACCGAAGCTGGCATCGAAACGGTCGAGTTTGACTTGCCCGCCATCGTGACCTGCAACAAGGGCCTCAACGAGCCGCGCTACGCTGGTTTGAAAGGCATCATGGCCGCCAAGAAGAAACCCCTGGAGGAAGTCGACGCGCAAGGCGTGGACAACCAAGCCCAGGTCGTCAAAGTCAGCCTGCCCGAAGCGCGCAAAGAAGGCCGCATGGTCGACGGCGTCGACGCCCTCATCGAAGCCCTTCAAAACGAAGCCAACGTCCTCTAGTCCTCAAGCACCACTACAAATCATGTCTAACTTCATCGTTTATGTTGAGCAGCAGGACGGCTCCCCCCGCCAAGCTGGCCTCGAGGCCCTCGGCGCAGCAACCGCCGCCGGCGCCACCGCCACCGCAGTTCTCTCCGGAGCTGACGCACAAGACGCCGCCGGAAAACTGGCCCAAGCCGGCGTGGCAAACGCCATCTGCTTGGACGGCCCCGGTTCAGAAACCTCCGACGCGCTCGCCAAAGGCATCGCCGACATCGTCAGCGCCCAAAGCGCCGCCGGTTTCCTGGCCGCCGCCACCTCCACCGGCCGTGACCTGGCCCCGCGCATCGCCGCCCACCTGGACAGCGTGCTCTTCTCCGACATCACCGGCTTCGAAGCCGCTGGCGACGGATTCCAGGTGAATCGCCCCTGGCTCGCCGGCAAGGCGATCGCCAGCCTGACCTCCAGCGCCTCCGCCATGGTCGCCACCACTCGCCTCAACGTCTTCTTGGCGCAAGGCGGCGGCAGCGCCCCGGCCGTGGAAAACCAAACTCTGGCCGACGCGGGCAAGATCCGCGTGATCGGCTTGGAAGCGGCAGCCAAAGCCAAGCTCGACGTGGCGGAAGCCCCCGTGGTCATCTCCGGAGGCCGTGGCCTCAAGGACGAAGAGACCTTCGGCATGCTAGATGGCTTGGCCGACGCATTCGGTGACGCCGCCGTCGGCGCCAGCCGCGCCGTAGTCGACGCCGGATGGCGCCCCCACTCCGAGCAGGTCGGCCAAACCGGCAAGACCGTCTCCCCCAAGCTGTACTTCGCCGTGGGCATCTCCGGCGCCATCCAGCACCTGGCCGGCATGAAGACCTCGGGCACCATCGTCGCTATCAACAAAGACGCCGACGCGCCGATCTTCAAGGTCGCCGACTACGGCATCGTGGGCGATGCCGCCGAAATCCTGCCCGCTCTGACCGAGGCCGTGTCCAAGATCAAAGCCCAGGGCTAGCGTCTCACCGCAACCCATTTCAGAGCGCGCTCCAGCCCCAGGCTGGGGCGCGCTTTCCATTTGGGGGACACAATCCCTCGCTAAAAACCCCTAGCGGGGATACGGTGTCAGGCACGAGGTCACCGCTAGACCGCTTCATGGATTTTAACAACGAACAACCCAGCGACGGCAAAGCCTTTTGGCTCTGGTCGGCCTTGCTGCTGACGGTCAAGGCTATCTTCGTGATCGTGCTCGCCGACATCTTCTTTTACGGGGAAGAGCTGTCGAAAGGATCCGTGGGCAAGGCCATGATCGACGGCATCCCCGTCGACTTTCACCGACTGGCCTACCACTACTACGAAGGCGGCGGCTTTTTCATCAGCGGACTGAAGGCCCTCGCCTTCCAAATTGTGGGCGAGAACTTCCTGGCCCATCGCCTGGTCGGCATGCTCACCTGCTGGGCCGTTTTCTGGGGGCTTTGGCGCCTGGTCGATTTTCACTTCGGCCGCCGCGCCGCCCACCTAGCCGCCGCCGTGTTCATCTTCGGACCCTCCGGATTCCAACGCTATTCCACGCTCTCGCTCGGTATCCATTTCGAGGTCATGGCGCTCGGACTGCCCCTGCTCGACGAAGGCCTGCGCCTGCTTAGATTCCGCACCTGGAACCCCTCCCCCCTGCGACGTTTCCTGGTTGGACTCGCCGCGGGTTTCGCGCTCTTCTTCAGCTATCAAACCGCATTGATTCTGGCCTGGCTCGGACTTTGGGTTTTGGCGGTGCGCTGGCGCTGGCTCTTCTCCAAGGCCGTGTGGATGTTGCTGCTCGGGGCACTGGTTGGAATCAGCCCCATGTTCTACATAGCCTGGCACGTGGGCGGCGACCTGCTCAACGTGCACGGGGATGGTTTGATGGAAGTGCAGTCCAACGCAGAAAAGATCCGCGGGTACTTTGAAAGTGTGTTCGTCGGACTCACGCCGACCACCTTGGCCGCGCGTGTCATCTATCCGGTGGCCGCCATTCTGGGCGCCCTCATTCTGTTGACGCGCCGCAATCAAAACCAATGGCCAGCCATTTTCCTCGTGGGATACGTGGGGCTTTGGTTGGGAACTTGGGCCACGGGCCCCTTCGTCGCCGACAGCCACGAACACTTTTTTGCATGGCTACGCATGGCGCCCATCACCCTGGTCCTGATGGCGATCGGGGCCGCGGGATTGGATCGGGGATGGAATGCGCGCGTGCTCTTGATCAAGGCACTGAGTCGTACCACCCTGATGGCCGTTCTCCTGCTTGGCCTGTTCGAAACCGGTGTGATCATTCAAAAGGGCCAGTGGCAAACCCCCTCCGCGAACTGGACCCAACTCACCCAGTACAAGGGTTACAACTACCGCGGTCACTTCCGCATGTTGTTCGCACACCTGCCCGATCAGCAACCGGAAACACTCAAGGCCCTGCTCCATTACAAAGAGGACGACACGAGCATTCTGTACGCCGACATCGCCCACGGCTACGCCGCCATGTGCGACCCGTCGATGGACGCCATGGCGGTGCTCGAAGGGCTCAAGCGAATTGATCCCGACGGCCTGGACCAATTCGTACTCGGCATGGGACCCGTCTTCGCCAAAGCGCACCCCGAGGACGTGCAGGCCATGCTCGCTGGTTTGGAGCAATACCCAGAACAGTGGCGCGCCCCCTTTGCGGAATCTATCGGATACCTGGGCACGGGCTGGGCCGCGGACAAGGAGTCCTTCCTGGCGGAAGCCAAAAGCTGCGTGGACACCCCCCACCTCGAGGCCTACAGCCGGGGAATGGGCGCACGAATCGTACGTATTTTGGAGCTATTCCCATTCGGCCGGGAGCTGGTGATGCGTCCAGATCGCGTCACCGAATACATCCATACCTTCCCACCGCAAATGGTGGAATGGGTATTGGAAGGCGCGACGCAAGAGCGCGAACGCAACCGGCTCTAGTGCAGAAATGGCCCGGGTGGCGTACCCTAGGCCCATGAGACAATTGCTGCTATTCGCCGCAGGCATGGCCCTGCTCTCATCTTGCACGATCGAGATCGACACCTGGCACAAGAACTCCCACACCAGCCGCGAAACCAGTCTCTTGACGGGAAGCAAGGTGCCCATGCAACGGGAGGCCTGGGCCATCGCCATCCACGCCGGTGCCGGGGTGATCTCCAAGGACTCCCCCAAGGACAAAATTGACGGGGCCCGCGCCGGCTTGCAGGAAGCCTTGGAAAAAGGTCGCAGAATGCTGGCCTCCGGTGCATCGGGCTTGGACACGGTGGAAGCCGTGATCACGATCTTAGAAAACAACCCGCGCTTCAATGCGGGCAAGGGTGCTGTCTTCACTGCGGAGGGCCACCACGAACTCGACTCGTCGATCATGGATGGCGCGACGCTCGGCTGCGGCGGTGTCACCGGCGTGCGCACCGTCAAGAACCCGATCCAACTGGCGCGCAAGGTCATGGAGGAAACGCGTCACGTGCTGTTGGCCCACGCAGGCGCGGAGGCCTTTGCCGATACGCAACCGGACATCAAACGTGTTGCGCCCGATTACTTTTCGACGGAGAGCCGCGCCAGGTCCTTGGAGAAGTGGCGCAAACGCCAAGCCTCCCTGCAAACGCCATCGGAGTTCCATGCCATGGCCAGCGCCGAAGAAGCCGCCAGCTGGAAATCGACCGTGGGCTGCGTCGTGCTCGACCAAGGTGGCAACCTGGTGGCCGGAACATCCACCGGGGGCATGACCGGCAAGCGCTTCGGTCGCATCGGAGACTCGCCCCTGATCGGTGCTGGCACCTATGCCAACAACGACACCTGCGCGGTTTCCTGCACAGGAACGGGCGAAGAGTACATCCGCCACAACGTGGCGCGCGACATCTCCGACCGCATGCTTTATGGGAACCGCAGCGCCAAAAAGGCCGCCAGCGAGGTCATTTTCGAAGTGCTGCAGCCCGACGACGGTGGAGTCATCGTGGTGGGTGCCGATGGATCCATCGTCATGGTCTTCAACACCGGTGGAATGTTCCGCGGCGCGGCCAATGCCAGCGGCCGCTTTGACATCGCCATTTGGGAGTAGGGGCGCAAGTGAATAGGGTCTTCGCTCCCTTCGGCGCCGCCCTCCTGGTTTGTGCGGCGGGTTGCGTCACACCTGCGCCCCAAGCGAACACCGAAGACGTGCTTTTCATCGCTGGCGGGGCTGTCGATCCGCGGGGTCCGGTGCTGACCCGCTTTCTTTGCGGAAGCCGAAAAAGCCTCGCAGCGCAGGCGGCACAGCAAGGCCTCGATAGAAATCATCCCGGTCGCATCCGGCGACCCGGCGGGATCCCTGCAATACAACTGGGACAACTTTGCCTGCATGGCTCCACCCCTTCACATCGACGGGTTGCCGCTCTCCCAGGAAAATGAGCAGGCCGCCATGGATCCCACCATCGCCGCGCGCTTCGAAAACGCCAGCGCCCTTTGGTTCACGGGTGGCGACCAAAGCCGCATCACAGCCCTATTCGAACCGGAACTGCGCCCCGAGTTCGATCCCCCACCCTGGCGGGAGCGCCGCCTGATCGAATTGGCCACACACCGCATGCTCAAGGACGGTGGCGTCATCGCCGACAGCTCCGCGGGCGCCGCCATGATGGCCGCTTTCATCGAGGTCGTCGGCCCATCCGGGCTTTGCGTCCTGGACCTGGGTGACCTCGGGGGAATCATTCCTTTGCATGGATCTCGCCCCTATGGTGCGAATGCCGTCCCAGACGCGTGGGAATTCGAACTCAGCCTGCTCGGTACCGGCGACCGCTGGGATCCCATCGCTGGCAAGGCCATTCCGCACGCCGGCCGCATATTGCGCCAAGGCCCAGCAAAAAGCCCGGCGCCGGACAGCCCTTCGCTGAACCCCTGGGACCCGGACGTGCTCGAGAAGACCCTCCTGCGCCTGAGTTTGGATCCTGGAACACCCCAAGTGATGCTCGGCGAGCGGCATCGAGTTCAATTATCGGTCACTTCGAGCTCGTCCCTCCTAACCAATTCTTAATACTAAAATGACTTGTTTTTAACAAGAACCCTGGCGCAAATTGCTATCCTATTATACAATAAAAACACCTATCGAACCATGTTCATTGGTCCCAATTGGGCAGAAATGTCAATTTTGATCTGATCAGCTCTTTCTCCTAAGAACCACAATCCGGTTGCGTTGCAAAATTCTAAGATTTATGTCACCTTTCACTTATCGCTGAAGGTTATGAGTGTTGCCTGAACCCCATTCACCCCTGCAATTTCTCTACCCACATGCCCGCCTGAGGAACGACCCCATGAAGATCGAGTCCGATACTGGCCCCAGCACCAAAAGCCCCTCCACGAGCACACCGTGCAAGGGTCGACCCCGTGACGAGCAAGCACACCAGGCAATACTAGAATTCACGCGCAAGCTGGCCGCAGAAAAGGACAGTTACAACAACATCACCATCGAGGCCATTTCCCGTGGCGCTCACATGGCCAAGATCACAATCTGTCGCTGGTGGAAAACCAAGAATGCCCTAGCCCGGATATTCCATGAAGACGTGCTCCAGGAACCAAGAGGGGCCCGAAGGGGCCCATTTGCTAAGCCTGGGGTGCGTATTTATGAAACATCCGGGCTAGTCCGTGAAGCTTGCTTCCTGGGACGACTGCCCCCCCCCAATACCGGCTCCCCCCGAAGGGACCTGCGAGGCGTGATCTCCCAAGAAGCCGCCATCCATCAAGGTCCCGTAACCCCTGGTATCCTCGCGGGATTTGTGACTGATTCCATCGAGCGCTACCCATGCTGGGATGCAATCGACAAGAGCCCCAGAAGATCACTGCAACAAACCATTGAAGACCTTCGACATGCTGCCCAAGCGCGAGGCGAAGATACCAGTGGGATCAACGCCTCCAGAGCAACCGACCAAATCGAAATGACGCTCTAATTCCAGTGCATTATTCGTGGTCGGACCCCAGTCCCAAGGACGATCCACAACTCGCTTTTGCAAGCTCTAACGGCTTGCTGACTACTATTCCCCAGCTCTCCCGGTATCTGCCAGCCTCCCCCCTACCTTGGACCCGCTCCCCACAATCTCAATGAAGACCAACAAACCCGACCGTCACAATTATTGCGGGAACCCTGGAAGCGCCGCCTCCCATGGAGCCAAGGGTCCAAATCCCAAGGGCCGCCCCCGGGATGAAAATGCCCACCAGGCGATCATGGCCTGTACCTTGGAAATGGCACGTACCAAGAATCGCTATCGGGACATCACCATCGAGCGCATTGCCAAGGGTGCCAAGGTCGCCAAGACGACCATCTATCGGTGGTGGAAGTCCAAATCGGACCTGATCCACGAAGCCTGCTTTGAAGGCCAATTGCACGACCCCGTGCCGTCGACCCTGCGCCAAGAGCTCCAGGACATTCTCACCCAGGCCTACCAATTGCATATCTCGCAGGCCACGCGTGGGGTCCTTGCGGGATTGCTGGCTGAGTACATCGAACACAGCCAAGAGCACCCCGAACATGTGATGGAAGGCGTGTTCCCCTTCGAACACGACCTGATAGAGATCCTGGACACAACTTTCCAGCGCGCAAGAGAGTGCGGCGATGGCCCCGAGGACCCCAACATCCGCGCCATGGTCAGAACGATCCAAACGGTACTGTTCCACAACTGCATCACCTATGGCATGACCTGCAATGAAGAACGCATGGCCATCCTGACGGAACAGGTCATGGCAGCAGCTTCGCTGCCCCAATAGCCTCGCACGACCCCGACTCCAACGCCCGGCCAGGACCCCCAGGGCC
>JAAETM010000091.1 GCA_024228395.1 bacterium
CTCGGCCCTTGCAGGAAAACGGGATGAGCTGATCGAAGAGGCAGGAGGGGCAGCGCAGGCGGGCGAAGCCGAAGGTGGGGTCTCCGCAGCGGACGAAAGCGAGCAGTTCGCGGGTGATGTGGGCGGGCAGGGAGCGCGGGGGGCCGGAGCCTTCGGAGCGATCTAGGAAGGTACGCAGATGGGTGCGCAGGATCTGCTTGAGGGGGCCGGTCTGGGATTGGGCGCGCCGGACTCGGGGGGCGGATGGGCTGGGTTGGCGAGTGGGCTCACCCATTAGAGACCGGGCGTGGCTCCTTGGGTGGCAGGTGGATCGAGTTTCTTTTTAGACAACCTGTGACACCGTATTCGCCGTGAAGATGCGCTCCATGTGAGCTTGCGAGAAGAAGTGGGATCACCTTCTGGCAAAAGCGGGCGACCTGGAACAAGAAGCATGTGGCCGATAGGTTGGGACAATCAGGGGCAGTCACCGCGCGCTCGTAGAAATAGAGCTCCCCGGGACGGCTGTTCCAAGTCCAAGCCATGACCGTGTTACGGACTCTTCCTCCCGGGAGCAATCGCCGACAGCCTATGTGCGAGCTATCGCAGCAAGCCGACAGGTTTGCCTCGGGTTGAAATACCGCATCCTGAATGCCGTGCTTCAATGAGCTCATCGACTCAGAGTGGCAAATCGTCGCCCACTGCCAGTTCGAGTACGGCAGCACGAAATGGCAAAGCATGTGCTCGAATACCTTCCCGGCGATCGTGACGTTGAGCTCGTTGGCCCAGGTAAAGTCCGTTTGCGCCGCTTCGCCAGCCCGGTGCATCTGAGGGAAGAACACCTCCTTTGCCGGTCCTTTCTGGGCTCGCCAGCTCTTCACCCGTCGTTGAAAGGTGCGCAGCTGGCCCGGCTCGAATGCACCACGGTTGCGCTCCATCAGGTCCTCGAAAAGGATCCGCGCTTCAAGCTCAGGAGCGTTGTTGAGCCGGCTTTCGATCTCCGGCCAGACCTGCTTGAAGGGGTCAGGCCGCGTTCTCCAGGTTCGCTCCTTCTTTAGGTCCGATGGGCACTTGCCCAACTTCACGTACTTCGCCGCAGTCTTGCGGTTCATTCCGGCCTTCAAAGCCGCTGTGCAAATTTTTCCAGTCTTGCTGAATTTTTCCATCAATTTCCTCACTTGGGCATCGCTGCAGCGCATTGGGGTCCTTCCTCTGGGTCGAAGAAGTCCCTCTATTGTCACGCACGAAGCCGGGGTCAGGATGGGTAAGTGTAGTTGTCGTCAGTGGGTAGGTGTAATTGTCGCTGAGCACCGAATCTATCTGGCGCCTCTTCCAGTACGGAGAGTTGTTTGATGCAGGTCGAGCATTTGGAGGGCGTGGACTGAGCAAGTAATAGAAAACAGATCAAGAGAGAAAAGAGGAACACCAGA
>JAAETM010000092.1 GCA_024228395.1 bacterium
TACCCGGGTCATCAACGGCTTGAACTTGGCGATGGCGTGGGCGGTGAGGGGCTGCTGCAGGGAGTCCCAGTTCATGGGTTCGATCTGTAGGAACGCCTCGGATTTCTCGGCGGTGGCCGGAAGTATGGGGCGCAGGTAGCCCATCAGGACCCGGAACAGGTTTATACCCATGGAACAGACGTCGTGCAACTCCTGGTCCTTGCCCTCTTCCTTGGCCATAACCCAGGGTTTTTTCTCATCGATATACTGGTTGGCACGGTCGGCCAGGGCCATGATCTCACGCACCGCATGACTGAACTCGCGCTGTTCATAGCGGTTGGCGATGGAGTCTCCGGCGGCAATGAACTGGTCAA
The DNA here is from genome assembly GCA_024228395.1 of bacterium. Taxonomy (GTDB): domain Bacteria; phylum Planctomycetota; class UBA1135; order UBA1135; genus NORP259. The sequence continues at coordinate 354 of JAAETM010000092.1, forward strand.
ACAGCTCCTGCTCGGCGATGTTGTCAGACAGGGTGCCGTTGAATCTCTTCTTGATAAATCCGGCGCAGCGGCTGGCGATATTCACCACCTTGCCCACCAGGTCAGAGTTCACCCGGGCGCTGAAATCCTCCAGGTTGAGGTCGATATCCTCTACCCCTGACCCAAGTTTCGCCGCGAAGTAGTAGCGCAGGTACTCTGGATTCAGGTGGTCCAGATAGGTCCTGGCCTTGATGAAGGTGCCACGGGACTTGGACATCTTCTGGCCGTCGACGGTAAGAAAGCCGTGGGAGAAGATGGCGCTGGGGGTGCGGAAGTTGGCGCCGTGCAGCATGGCGGGCCAGAACAGGGCGTGGAAATAGATGATGTCTTTGCCGATGAAGTGATA
>JAAETM010000093.1 GCA_024228395.1 bacterium
CAGTATTCTCATCCAACGCCTCGCAGCCAAGCTGGAACAGGATACTGTGGATTTCCCTGAGGGAGCGCTCGGTCTGGGGGGAGTCCGTTGGTGCGCTCTTGTAGGCCAGAATGAGTTTTTCGAGGCGCCGGTCGGCGCATTGGAAGAGGTGCTCCAAGGCTTGGTTTTGGCGGGCGGTTTCATTGTGCAAGTTGCGCTCGTTCCAAGCTAGGCACAGGGCACTGGCAAGCAGGACCATTCCGGTCAGGATGATCCACGCGCCATGCGTTTCGGGATAACCGGCGAGGCTACCGTGCAGGCCACTGATCAAGTGCGGCAAGACGAAGATGGCCGAACCCGCCATGAGACCCCAGCCCCAGAGTTGGGGACGGGCCATCAACCAGCGTAGAAAGCCGCCCTTGGGATCGGGCTTGGCGTGGTGAGGGGAGTCACCTTTGCGCTGGGCCAGGATGGCGCTCACAAGACTGATCGCCAGACCGATCAGAAACCCGGCGAGTGCGATAGCACGGGCGTGGTGCTCGAGCCACTCGTTCAGCCTCGGCAAAAGTTCGCACAAGAATTTGGCGATCACGTTGATCAGGCCAGCAGCGGCCAATGCCCAGCCCAAGTGGTGCCAACGGGATCCACGGCCCTGGTTCTTTTGCTTGGTTTCTTTGGTATAGGCGCATTGTTCGCGCACCCAGGACAAACGCACGGTTTCGAGAAGGGTTGCGCGTTCGGCTCGCTGAAACTGGTCCCACAATCGGCGACGATACTCAGAGGGCGAATTGAGGGAAGAAATGGCGCAACGGATCCAGTCCATCTCGCTGCGCTGGCGCTGCATGTAGTGGGAGTCCACGGAGTGGGCCACACCAGCAACGGACCAAGCGATTTGCACGCGCAGACCTTCGGCCAGGGCGCGATAGTCAAAGCGTTTTCGCTCGTCATTGCCCTTCAAGTACTTCCGAAAGACAAAGGCCGAAAGCAAGAGAAAGCCCAAGGTCAAGCCAAGGAGAATGGTCTGGACAATTCCCTCGGGGTTGCACACGATCACTGGAATGGTCCCTTCGGGAGAAGCCTGGTCATCCCAGTGCTCATAGGCTCCCAGGGCTGTGGCCGCTGCGAAGATCAACCACACGAGCTGAGCCATTAGCTGGGCCCGCTGGGCATCGATTCTGTGAGCGATCAGTTTGGCCCGACAACGCACACGTGCCGTGGCGTCGAGGGTCGCACAGTATTGGGCGGTTCGATCTGTTGGCTCAAATTGCGGGGCGATTTCGCTGTCCCTCGCGGGTTTGAGCAGGGCTTCGAGCTCGTCCGATTCCCCCGGATTTTCTTCTTCGGCATTAAAGACCTCTTGAAGATTCAGAATCCTACGGAAGAACCCAGCCCCCGACTCTTGCCAATCGGGATCGTCATCTTCTAGTTCACTCACTTCCTCGGTCTCAGTTTTCTTGGACACATATGCCAAGCACATATGCCGAAGCAGATTCCTGCCTTTGCTCTCTACAACTTTTCCCGGCGGTTTGGAGTCGTAGGGATGCAGCATCGCCATAGGCTGATCGTTTTCCACCCCCTCCTGCGATGGAATCGGCAAATGCAATACAGGCCCATTGTCGGCCCAAGAGAAACTGTTATCCCCAGGGAGGATTCCATAGGTAAGCCCCTCTCGCTTGGTTTCCACAATGGTGGTCGTGCGCGAGTTGTAAGGATCTTCCGGCTTGCCCTCTGGCTCTGAATCCATATCAAAAGCAGTCAAAAGAAGATCGCTCTTTGTCGCTACGAAGTCTCCTGCCGCGCGATAGCGCAAACGGCGCCGGAACTGCCCCCCCGGCAGTTCCTTGCCAAGGTCCTCCCTCGCATCCCCCACTAAATCGGGGTGCAACTCCACTTCAAAGATGTCGCGCTGCTCAATAAACCCCACGTTCTTCTGACCCCTCACACGACCGACCACATTCGCGAACCGATCTTGCTTGGCACGCCAGGTTTCTGCGGTTTCCCCGTCCTTCTCCGGGCAAAAGGTCGTGGCCTCAGGAAAGACATCCAGCGGAAACGGCAACGGGGCCCGCACCAACACCTGCGCGCCCTTCTTCACCGCGTAGTCCATGGCCGCCTCCGCCACCAATGTATCCACCCCTGGCGCCAATGACGACAGCACCACAATCGGCGTTTCCTGGAGCCCCAACGGCTTCCACCAGGACGGATCCGAATCCGATCCCCCATGCGGATCGAACTTCCCAGAAACCAAATCCAATCGCCCCCCCGATTCAGACCGCGCCCAATCCAGCACGCCAAAAACCCGATCCCGAATCGACCGGGAAATGGGACACAGCTTCTCGGGATCGGTGACATTGTCCTGATAGCCAGGGAACTTCATCTTTCCACTCACGCCAATGACAAATGCAGGTTTGGAATTCATGGGGGCCATTAGAGCTCAATTGCGAGAGCTTGGCCCCCAGAAATCCTGTGGCTAAGGACAGCCAAGGCGACATTGTCACCCATGCCGACTTGTGCCGCGAGCTTCCGTTGGGACTGCGTATGCCCTTCCAGGGAATCCCGACGTGACGGCCCGAGCAGGCCGCCTACAGCTCCACGTCCCGCTCTTGATCGGG
>JAAETM010000094.1 GCA_024228395.1 bacterium
CATGTCGCGCGCACTCACAACATCCACGCGCTGAACTCCGGGCGGGGTTTCCTGGTGGACCGGGCCGGCGATCAGCGTGACCTGGTGCCCACGCGAAGCGGCTTCAGCCGCCAACGCAAAACCCATTTTGCCGCTGGACTCGTTGCTCAAGTAGCGGACCGGATCGATGTACTCCCGGGTGGGTCCCGCGGTCACCACCAGGTGCAACTTCGAGTGGGCCCTTGAAGCCACTAGGCAAACCAGGCGAGGACGTGGTCGGCGATTTCCTGGGGCTCGGCCATGCGGCCCTGCCCTTTTTCACCACAGGCGGTGTGGCCCTCGCCCGGTGCTACCACCTGCCAGCCGTCCGCGAGCAATTGATCGAGGTTGCGCTTCACGGCCTTTGCCTCGAGCATGGTCGGATTCATGGCCGGGCACATGAGTCGCGGCTTGCTCGATTCCATGGCCAGCTGAACCGTGGTCAGGAGGTCGTTGGCAAACCCGTGGCTGGTGCGCGCCATCCAATCGGCGGTAGCTGGCGCCACGACCAAAGCATCTCCCCAGCGGGCCAAATCGATGTGATCCATGGCACCTTTCCGGCGTTCTCCCCATTCGCTCACGTGGGCTGGCTGGCCGGTGACCGCTTCGAATAATTGGGCCGAAACGAGCTTGGCAGCATTCTCGGTGAGGATGCAGCGCACGTCAAAACCGGCTTGCGTCAGCTTGCTCGCCAGGTCACAGGATTTGTAGAGGGCGACCGATGCGCACACTCCGAGCAATACGTGTTTCATGATTTCGCGCTCCCGGTTTCTGGCAAGCCTGCGATGGTACGAACTTCTTGAATGGCATCTTCAAGGTCATCGTTGATGACCACGTGATGGTAACGGTGGCGTTCCCTGTATTCGTCCTCTGCTTTGCCCAAGCGCCGCTTGAGGGTTTCCTCCGACTCCGATCCGCGACCACGCAAGCGTGCTTCCAAGACCTCGAAGCTGGGCGGAGCGATGAAAACATACAGTCCCGGCTCGCCAAGTGATCGAAGTTGAAGAGCGCCCTGCACATCGATTTCAACCAAGTAGACGAAACCCTCAGAGATGGCATTTTCCATGGGCTCGCGCAGGGTCCCGTAAAGATTCCCATACACTTCGGCCCACTCCAAAAATTCCCCGGCCTCGACCTTGGCGCGGAACTCTTCCTTGTCCAAAAAGAAATAGTCCCTGCCATGCACTTCGCCTTCGCGAATCGTTCGTGTGGTGGCGGATACGGAAAACACCACCTGGGAATCTTCCAGAAGGCGCTTGCAGATAGTGCTTTTTCCACTGCCGGAGGGACCCGAGATCAGGAGCATGGTGCCTTGGGTTTTGCTTTCCGGAGTCATCGCTCTACTCGACGTTTTGTACCTGTTCGCGCATGCGCTCGATGCATGCCTTGAGCTCGACCACATGGTGAGCTGTCTTCGCATCCGAGCATTTGGAGCCGATGGTGTTCGCCTCCCGCATGAATTCTTGAGCCAGGAAGTCCAACTTGCGACCGACGGCACCGCCCTTGATCAACAGGGACTCCAACTGATCCAGGTGCGCTTGCAAGCGGGCCAATTCCTCATTCACGTCCAATCGATCGGCCATCAGGGCGATTTCGCGGGCCAGATCCTTGGCGCTCACCGATTGGCCATCGCCCAGCAGGGCATCCACCCTCTGACGCAACTTTATGCTGTGTTGGGCCACAACCTTTGGACTGCGCTTGGCAATGAGATCACGCTGCTTCGCAATAGCCTTGGCCCAAACACGCAGATCCCTTACCATGGCCTCGCCTTCGGCTTGGCGCATGGTTTTCAAGTCGACCAAGGCAGCTTTGACGGTTGCCAGGATCCACTTGGCTTCCTTGGCCAAATCATTGGACTCTTCGGTGGAAGAAACGATCCCAGGCAATGCTGCAATCTGCGCCAGGGTCAAGTCGCCATCGACTTTGATGGCCTCGCCAAGGGCTCTGAACTCCTTGAGATAAGCCTTGGCCAACTTGTGGTCCACGGTCACGCTAGTGCCGGCCACTTCGGTTTCCAGATTCACTTGAACCTGAACCGACCCTCTGGCCAACGCCTTCTTAACCAGGGCTTCGAGCTGTGGCTCAAGCGGAGCATGCACGAAGGGCAAACGCGCTTTGACCTGCAAGTGGCGGTGATTGACGGTACGGATTTCCACCCGCGCGAGACCTCCGCCTCGCTTCACTTCGGCACTGCCGAAACCCGTCATTGAGTAGATGGACCCTGCCATGGTCAATATGCTTGGGTTGGGGAGGGGGACAAGCCCCGCATGCAAGGGCCCTATTCGCCGCTTTCGGGGGGTACGTCGTCCATCACACTTGCGTCATCCTCGAAGATTAAGGCGTCATTTTGCTTGCGGTTCATGACCGTGATGGCCACTGCACAAACGAAGAAGATCACCGCCACGGTGCCCGTGAACTTGTGAATTCCAGAAGCCTTCACACCGAAGGTTTGCTGGCCTGCCACGCCGAGGGCGTCGCCGAAACCGCCGCCTTTGCCTTCCTGCAGCAGGATGACAACCACGAGTACGATCGCGGAAAAGACGAAGAGGATGTATAAGAGGGTGATGATTAGTTCCATCGCAGAATAAGGGGTCAGCCCTGGGCGCCTTCGATAATCGGAAGGAATGATTTGGCGGCCAAGGAGGCTCCACCGACCAGCGCGCCGTCAATGTCCGGCACGCTCATGAGATCGGTGACATTGTCTGCTTTGACGCTGCCACCGTATAGGATTCGAGTTGATTGCGCCCCGGAGTCATCAAAAAGACCCGCCAGGACGCCACGTACGTATAGGTGTACCGCTGCTGCTTGCTCGGGGGTGGCAACCACGCCGGTGCCGATGGCCCAAACAGGCTCATAGGCCAGGGTGATGCGGGTCAAGTCTACCCGGGAAACACCTTCTAATGCCGTGGAGAGTTGCTCGCGGCATACGGCTTCGGTGCGTCCGTCTTCGCGCTCTTGCAGAGTCTCGCCCAAGCAGAGCACGACCTGCAAGCCGGCTTCCAAAGCGATCGCAACCTTGCGGTGGATCTGCTCCAAGGTTTCGCCGTATACGTGGCGACGCTCGGAGTGTCCGATCAACACGGAAGGGATGCCGATGTCCTTGAGCATGGAGACCGAAATCTCACCGGTGAAAGCACCGCTCGCTTGCTCCGACGCATTTTGTGAGCCGACCAAAATGTTGGTGCCTTCGCAGGCCCTCAGAACTTCCGGCAAATACACGTAAGGAGGGAAGAAGGCCACGTCCACAGCACCGCGCCCGACGATTCCACTGGACACAGCTCCGACCAATTCCTGAATCGACTTGCGATCCAAGTTCATCTTCCAGTTGCCTGCGATCAGCGGCTTGCGGGAGTTATTGGGTGAGGTCACGGTCTCTGGGGGTCTGGGGCAATTTCTCGGCAGGATCCAGCGGCTTGCAAACGGCCGCGAAAATGCAACCCAAGAAGAGTAGGGACAGGATACCTCTTCCCCACCCAGCCCAAAAGAGGCTGTTTGAGGGGCGAACAGTATAGGGTGGAGCACCAAACCCGGCAACCACCCCCCGGAATCTCCAAGAATGAGCTGTGGGAGGCCAGGCGCTGCGTTTCGACCTAAAAAAGGGGAGGACTGGCTGCCACGGAGCCGCCGACGGCTCAGATTCACGGCCCAGGGGGTCCCGACGACCAAATCCGTGAACTGGGCGCAGGGTCGGCACGCTCCTGGCAGGCCGCATGCCCCTTTGCAGCGGTAAGTGGGTACATTGGTACCTTCACACAATGAAACTCCTAGAAACCCTGCTCGCACTCGGCCAACTGGACCATCTGCCCCGTGCGGGCTGGATCCAAGCTGGGGTTCCTGAACCAGAGAGCATCGCTGGGCACGTTCTGGGTGTTTGCCACCTGGCCTTGGCCACTGCGGGGCAGGTTGAACCAAGGTTGGATTTGAGGCGGGTCTTGACCCTGGTCCTGGTACATGACGCTCCTGAGGCCCTTTCTGGGGATTTGCCACAGCAGGCGAGCCGGGCCCTTCCGGAAGGGGCCAAGCAGACCATGGAAGAGGTTCTAGCTGGGCGCCTTTTGCATGCATTCCCAGCGGATGTGCAGACCGCGTGGACGGAGTGGTGCGCCCAGGAAACCAGGGAGGCTCGCTTCGTAAAACTGTGCGATCGCGTCCAATTAGGGGTGCGTTGTCTACAACTTACAAGAAGCGGACAAGTCAACCTGGACGATTTCTGGGATGGGCTGCGCAAGGAGGATCCAAGCGAGTTCCCGCCTTTGGTGGTCCTTCTGCAGGAGATCCTGGCGCAAGCCCCCGAAAAACCGCCCACTGTGTGACCCCACCATGCGTCCCTGGATCCACATCCCACTTCTCGTTCTTCTCATTTCCCTCGCAACGGGAGTTTGGGTCCTCATGCGTGAGGTTCCTGTGGACCGACAGGGCACGAAGCCGGTGCTCGCAGCCGAGATGCCCAGCCCCTTCGTGGAACCGACCCCTGGAGGTGTTCTCGAGGGAACCCTAATGGATTCCGAAGGCGTGCCGCAGGCCTTCGCAGATCTGTCGACGCTCCAGGATGGAAGGGTTCTTTGGACGCACAGCGACGAAAACGGCAACTTTCGACTGGAAGGCCTGCAGGACGGGCCGCTGGAAGTCGCGGTGCTCGCGAATGATCACCTGCCCGAAACGCTGGCGGTTGCCGGCCCCCGCGAAAAGATTCAGCTCAGCATGCAGCTTCCGGTCACGCCAGCCCCCGAACTGGCTCTCCTCGAAAAGTCACCCTGGCGAGGACGGATCCGCAATCCCCATTACCCCTCCGAATTGCAGGGCTTTGAGGTTTGGCTGAACCCGGTCGGCCCGGCGCAAGAGGTCACCTCTGGAGTTCCGCGCCGTGCGATGACCAACAAGGAAGGTCGCTTTGAGTTCCCCGACCTGATCCATACCGAATACTCCCTGTGCCTGCTAGCGCCCGACTCTAAGGGTGGCATGGGGCCGGACCTACTGGTGGCTATGGGCGCGGATTCTCAAACCCTGGTCCACGACGGCTCCCCCATCACGGCTGAACTGACCACCCAAGGGGGAGGCCTCAAGGGTGTTGTCCTGGCGGGAACCGCTCCGGACAGGCGCCCCGCCGCGGCGGCCATGGTCATGATCACCGCACTGACCCAGGGCACGGGTGACGGGGCCGTGCAGCGGGTTCTGCCGGCCCTGCTAACCGACCGCGCTGGGCGCTGGTCCACGAAAAACCTTCAACCAGGTCGGTATCGGGTGAGGGTGCGCGGCGGAGGGCTGGCCGCCGAAACGGTCGTGGATGTGGAAGCCAACCAAGACCAAACGGTCGTTTTCCCCGATTGATCCGCACATGCGGGGTGGATGACGAAGCAGGGCCAGGATTGGAAATGGCCCTGCGCTCCCTGGGCCCGCTGAAATCAACCGTTTTGACACTGCTGCTTGCGCCCCTGAGGTAGTCTGTGGCCCATGCAGGCAATCTACTTAGACAACGCGGCCTCCACCCCCGTTGATCCAGCTGTGCGCGAGGTGATGCTCCCTTTTCTGGGGGAGCAATTTGCCAACCCGTCCACACGCTACGCATCCGGCGTGCGAGCGGCAGAGTCCATGGAGAAAGCACGACGTCAAGTGCAGCGGGCGCTTGATGCCCAGGGCGAAAAGATCGTGTTCACCAGCGGTGGCACGGAAGCCAATAACCTGGCGGTGCTGGGTGCGGCGCGCGCGCGCGAAGCCGGTCAGATTTTGATTGGACGCACCGAACACCCCTCGGTGCATCGACCTGCAGAAGCTCTGATTTGCGAAGGCTACTCGCTCGGCAGAATTCCGCTGACCGACAAGGGCGCGATCGAGATGGGCGCAGCCTTGGCCATGGTCGGGCCCGAAACGCGGGTCATCGCGCACATGCTTGTGAACAACGAGGTTGGTGCTCTCTACCGCATTGCGGAGTTCTTTCGGGCAGCCAAAACTAAGGCACCCCATGCGCACCTGCACGTGGACTGCATCCAGGGCATCGGCAAGGTCGAGGTTTCCCTGGAAACACTGCACGCCGATAGTTTGGCCATGTCCGGTCACAAGATCCACGGCCCCAAGGGTGTCGGCGTATTGGTCTTGCGCCAGGATACACGTCTGTCCCCGATCGTTTTTGGCGGATCCCATGAGGGTGGCCTACGCGCGGGCACCGAGAATGTGGCGTTCATTGCTGGCATGGCCAAAGCGATTTGTATGGCGGTGGAGCAGCGCAGCGCATTCGAGAAATCCGCTCGACAAAATCAGAGCATCCTCCGAGAAGGCCTGGCGGAGCTCGAAGGTCTGCAAGCTATGACCTCCGAACAATCGGTCGATTCGATCGTCACGGTTCGGGTGCCGGGCGCGCCCGGTGAGGTTTGGCAGCACCACCTGGAAGCAGGAAATTTGGAGGTGGGCGTGGGAAGCGCCTGCCAGTCCAGAGCCGGCGAAATCAGCCCGGCCCTCAAGGCCCTTGGCCTCACCGACCCAGAAGCGCGCCAGGTCCTGCGCATTTCCTTTTCACGGCTCACAACCCCAGAGCAAGTGCAAACCCTAGTGGACGCCATCAAGGCTCTCTTCCCCAAACTCTCACAGGCTTCCCCCACCGCGTCATGACCCAAGCTACCTTGAACGAACCCGACGTTCTGGTCGTGCGCTACGGCGAGATCGCCCTTAAAGGCGGAAACCGGAAGAAGTACGAAAACGCGCTGGCGCGCATGATCCGAAGGGCATTGAAGCCTATCGGAATGGCAAAGGTGAGCGTGGTACACGGACGAATTTACGTCTACCCCGAAGAGCGCGCCATGCGCATGGCCAAGCGCACGGCCGAAGTGTTTGGAGTCAAGACCGTGTCCCCGGCGTGGGCCGTGGAAGCCTCCTTGGACTCGATCGTGGCGGGCGCCAAACCCCTGGTCGACGATTTAGTCGCGCGTATGACCCATGCCTCGCCAATCACTTTCCGCGTGCGCGCCAAGCGCGCAGACAAACGCTTTCCCATAACGTCCATTGAGCTTGAGCGCGCCGTGGCCGACGCGGTTTTGCCCGGACCTGAGCTTGTTAAGGTCGACCTCAAGGACGCCGAGTTCGAGCTGGGTATCGAGGTTCGCGGAAAGGAAAACTATGTCTTCCTCGAGCGCCTGAGAGGACCGGGTGGACTCCCCGTCGGCACATCAGGCCGCGGCCTATGCCTACTGTCCGGCGGCATCGATTCCCCGGTTGCGGCCTGGCTGGGCATGCGGCGTGGTCTCTTCATGGGTTTTGTGTCCTTTCACTCGTTCCCCTACTTGGGCGAAGGATCCAAGCGCAAGGTTGCCGACCTGGCGCGCGCCGTCGCCCACTATCAGGGCAAAGCGCAGCTGTACGTGGTTCCCTTTGCCGAAGTGCAGGAGGCCATCCGCGACAACGCGCCGGAGCGCTACCGCACCGTTCTCTACCGCCGAATGATGGGGCGCATCGCCAGCGCATTGTGTCGAAAGTACGATTACGGCGTGTTACTCACCGGCGAGAACCTGGGGCAGGTTGCAAGTCAAACCATGCAGAACATGGGTTTGATCGCCAACGCCGCAGACCACCTCATCCTGCGCCCCTTGATCACGTTCGACAAAGAGGAAGTCATCGACATCGCTCGCCGCATCGGCACTTTCGACCTATCGATCCGTCCCGAGCCCGATTGCTGCACCGTTTTCCAACCCGCATCCCCAGTGATACATGGCAATCCTTCAGATTGTGCCGACGCCGAGTCAAATTTGGACCTGCGAGGATTGGTGGATAGGGCTGTCTCGAACACCGAAGTACACTTGGTGGACCCTGAAGAATAAGGAGGCCGCATGAATCGTACGACCGCAATCCTGCTAGCAATCGGCATCCTGTTGGCCCACTCCTTGGGCATACATCGGGACTTTCAGTGGAACTTTGCTGGGCCCTTCGATGGGGCGCACCTAGCCTACGCCCTCGGTGAGAATGCTGCCGCTGGGCATGGGTGGCACCTGGGTGAAACGGGCCCCGGATTGCAAGCCTATCCATCGCCCTTGTGGGTGGGCTTGGCTTGGCTCGTTCAAACCATGGGTTGGTCTGTCCCGCCGATCGCTCAAATGGTGGGTTTGATTTCTGCCCTGCTTTTGGTTTCTGCATCCACCCGAATCGCCAATGATCGGACAGCCGGGGTAATCCCGCCGGTTCTGTTGGTACTCAGTGGGACTGTGGCCTCCGGTGCGGTTTCAGGCACGGAGCACATGACCTTGGCATTCCTTCTGATCCTTGCGTTTGTTTCCTTTGAGAAGAACCACGCCTTGATTCTGATGGTGGCACTGACACTCATGGCCATGACGCGGGCTGAGGGTTTGCTCCTTTGTGGTGTGTGGTTCCTGTTCTGGGTTTTCGACAGGACCAAGACTGAAGGGCAGCGGAGTTTCGGCGCCTGGGTTTTTGTGCCAGCCGCCTTGGCTGGAGGCTTCTTCTGCTGGTACACCCCCGTGGGCGAGACACACTCGCTGTACGGTGCCGTCTTCAACCGCCTGCTGGGCTCCGAAGCAACCGAACATGGCTGGAACCAACTTCTGGACTTCACAAAGATCGCGATCAGTCCGGCTTGGATGGTGATTGGTCTCGTCTTCGTGTTGACCAAAAGGTTTTCAGCGCCAGGCGTGCGGGCATTCATCCTGGCAACCATCCACATGCTCTACATTGTGCGAAGTGGCGGAGAGGACCTGCCATTTTCGATCGCATTCCTCCCCTCACTTCCGCTCATTTGCATCGTGATCCAAGAGATGACGGTCGCGGCTCTCGACACCTATCGTCCCTCGCTCGAAGGTTCGAGCTGGGCCCTTCTGCTCTTGACGGCATTGGGTGCAGCGTCGGCGAGCAAGTTCCCAGGCGAGATAGGGCCGCTATCGCTCCGAGAACCCCACGCGGCGTGGCTACAAGCCCATTCGCCCGCCTCCCTGGGCCAATCCACGATTCTCGGCAGAACCCAACTGCAAGCCGAGATCCGGCGTACGTCCGAAATGCGCAGGGTTGCCAAGTTCCTTGAGCAACACTTGGATCCCGAAACCACCGTGCTTTCCCCCTGGAATGGCAGCCTCACCTACTACCTGCCCAACAGGATCCTGGATTGGTTTTCGAGGCTTCAAAGTAGTAGCGAAACTCCCCAGCGGGCCAATCTTGGTTACACGGCGGGAGCCTATTTGGAACGCGCCTTTGCGGCCAAGCCAGACATTGTGCTGCCCGCCATTGGCCTTGGTGCGACCCTGGGTCCGAGCGCATTCCTCGAGGGTCTCAATCCCGAACTGCTCCGTTTCGGGGGTGATTCCCAGGAAGCCAAGGAAAAGCTCACTAAGGAATTGCGTGATGGGTATGGCATGATCGCCCTCCCAATCACCCACCCAACGACCGGTCGTGCGACCCCTTTCTTCGTTTATCAGAATCTCGAAAGGTCCGGGCGGCCGGGGTTGAGCATCCATGGGTCAGCCGAAGCCCTCCACGTCCAGGCCAACCCTCCCCAAGGTCGCCGTGCACTACTGCCGCAAATGGTATGTCTCCTGATTCAAGCCACCGACTCTGCGGGACAAACTTGGATTGCTCAACCATCTGGACGGCTTGTCAAAACCAACAAGAAGCAGTTCAGTCAAGCCCCCACTGTTCTGAGCACAAAGACAGCAAACGGCATTAGGCTTTGGTCAGGAGACCTTTCGAACAGCCCCACCGGACAACCGATTCAAAAGGTACAAGCCCAACTGTTCCTCCCGCGGGTGGACCGTCGACATCCACTGGCTCCGGTATCGGAACAGGTGGAGTGGAGTGCCAATTAGCGAACGAAAAAGGGCCGGAACTAGCAATGCTAGCCGGCCCGTGATGAAGGCGCTATTCGGTCCTAAACCTTGATGTCGGAGTCGATCCCCAAGCGTTTGAGCTTGCGGTACAAGGTACTCTTGCCGAGGCGCAACATGCGAGCGCAAGCCACGCGATTGTTCTTGCAATGATCCAATGCACGCACAATTGCCTGGCGCTCGTAGAAGTCGAAATCGATGGGATCCTGGTCGGTGATATCCCAAGGCTTCAATTCCCGTACTTGTTCCAATTGCCCTTGGCCTCCTACTGTACCGGGCCCCATGACGGTGTTGGGTAGGTGCGCCACTCCAATGGTCACCTTGCTGCCAGGTGCAAAATCCAAGGTTGCTGCCAAGTGCGCAGTAGTCAAGCATGCCTCCAACTCGGCCAGATCACCCGGCCAAGGGCAGCGCATGAGCATTTCTATGGCCGCGGGCGCAACTTCAGACCCTGGGTTCCGGGTTGCCACCAGGTACTTTGTGAGGGCGGGAATGTCCTCTCTGCGTTCAGCCAATCCGACCAAGGACATGTATTGCGAACCAATCCAATCCGCCAATGCCGGGTGCAAGAAGGACAGCGGGGAACCCGAGGTCATCAGAATGCGCCCCGGAGGTGGAGACTTCACCAATGCCGCTTGGTCTTCCAAGGACAGTTGATCCACTCCCGCGAGAAGCAGGGTGCGCTGGTGCATCCAACCCGCACCGTTTGGACCCGAGGCAAGCGCCCCACCAATCCAATTGGCGGAAACGGCTCCCACATGAACGACTTGAAGCGTTGCAAAGGGGTTGGCTGTGCTGTGGATTGCCTTGGCGATGGCCTCGGCTCCAGTACCCTTTGAGCCTACAACCACAAAAGGCTTGCGATGCTGACTGGCCGCCAGGGTGGCCGCCCGTGCAGCACAAGCCTGAGGACTCGAACCAATGATGGTCCCAAGCCCGCAACAAGCTATTGCAGCCTTCCGGAGGCCTCCGGTGCGCTCAAGTTGCCAGGTGGAGTCGGCGGGAAGCATGTCTCCCGTGACAGATGGCACAGCTTTCTGGCTCACAATCGACATGCGGACCGGATCGCCATGCTCATCGGCAACCAGGGGAATCATACGAAGCTCCAGGGGAATTCCTGCAGGTCCAAGCCCTGCCGGTTGTTCAAAAGGCTCTGATACGAGTGCTGTAGATCCCACGCTGCGTACGAGCCGGTCCATGCCAAGCTTCGGAAACGCGTCCGAAACGGCCATTCCTACCGGTGAGTTCCCTACCAGACGGCTCGCCCCCGCATCGCCGGCCAAGACGGTCCCTTCTTCCGTTGACAGCATGACCGCTTCGATGCTCCCGACGGTCGTTTTGACCGGGCCCGTTTTAGGCAACTCACTCAGGGTGCGTTGCTGATGGAGAAGGCCACGCTGCCGTTCGTTGATCTGGATAAGATGCCGCATCTGCCGCATGAGGCTTTCCACGCTGGAAACCAAGGCCGGCAGCTCGTCGCGCTCGATGAATCCGTCCGCCCCAGCGTCCATGGCTAGGGCCATGTCTGAAGCATCTCCACCGTTGCGGGATTTGTAAACTAACACTGCGACTGTCGATGCATTGGGCAAGGTGCACACAAGCGCTGGGACCAACTTTCCGAGCAGCACGCCCTCAGACCTGGAGGCCACAACGATCGCATCGAAACGGTCTTCCTTAGCCAAGGCCAGGCCCTGCTGCCAATTGCTTTCCTCTTGCACAGCATGCCCCGCGTCACGCAAGCGATTGCGCAGAATTCCCCGGTCGGGCGGATCAGCGTCTATGAGGAGGATTCGATTGTTCATGGGTTCCGGAGGTGCGGCACAAAAAGGGATGTTTGATCAGGAAGCGTGTCTCTGCTGGGACTTACATCGACCCGCAATCAAATTTCCATGTCCCAATTGCAGATTCAAAGCCAATAAGTGATCCACCTGCGGGAATCTTTTGCCTCATTCAATTGGTTCAATGGCCCAAAAAAACGCCGCTTTAAATTGAGTACCTACAGTATCGAATATCGTTCACATTACGGCCGAAGCGTATCGAATAATTGTCAATGGACACAAATACACCAATAAGGGCACATTGGAATGCCAATATTTCAATACCAAACAGCGCGATTCGTTTACGAAGCCATTCGAGCCTCCTAACAAGCAGCGGCCCGCGCCAAGAGGATCCTGGCACGGGCCGCACGTGAAACAAAAAAAATCAACCAAGTAGCCAATTTGGCTGCATCCCGACGCGATTTATGGGGAAGTCTCCCTTTGCAGGCCGCCTGAAAACCAGCGGTTTCTAGGCGGCCTTGCTGGGGCTCAAGAAATCCCGAAGCGCTTGAGCTTGCGGTACAGGGTGCTCTTGCCGACTTTCAGCAGGCGAGCTGCTGCCAGCTTGTCGCCACCGCATGAGTCGAGGGCACGCAATAGGGCCTTCATCTCGTAGTGCTCGAGACTGATGGGGTCCTCTTCCCCTATATCCCAAGGGCGCTGCTCCTCCAGAGCTGCCATGCCCGGGATCGTCATCGCAGGCAAATTGCCGTACTCGTGCGATTCTGCAGGAGCTTGGGAGGGGATGATGTCTTGGGAGGGCATGTCCGCCACGAGTTGGCGCAGGTGAGCGGGTAGGTGCTCCACTTGGATGGGCCGACCTGCGGCCATCGAACACGCCTCCTCCAGGGAGCTCTCCATTTCAGCCACGTTGCCCGGCCAAGTGTGATGGGCCAATACCCAGCTGGCTTCATCGGAAACCTCGGACACCTGGTGCATGGGCCCGAAGCGCTCTAGGAAGTGCTCGACGAAGAGGGGTAGGTCCTCACGGCGGTCGCAAAGGGAAGGAACTTCGATTGCCCGACCGTGGAACAACTTCGCGAAGGCCGGGTCGGAAATGGAGTCATCCCCCAATTCGTCCGGAGTCAGATGCGTGGTTGCCATCAAGCGCAATTCGAAACGCTCGGGTTGGCGCCCACCCTTGCGAACGAGCTTGCGGTCCGTCATGGCCTGGGCGATGCGAGCCTGCAGGGGCTTGCTTAGGTGATCCACATCTTCCAGCAGCAGGGTTCCATCCTGGGCCAGAAGCATGAGGCCGGGGTGATCCACCAGGGCTCCATTGAAGCTGCCTTTGGCATAACCAAACAGCTCGAGCTCCAGCTCTTCCGAGGACTGCGATCCACAGCGGAGACTGAGAATCGGGCCGGTCGATTGATTCGAATAGTGAAGCACATTGGCCACATGGCGCTTGCCAGACCCGCGCGGGCCCGCGATCAAAGTGGGGCTCTGACGGGTGATAAACTTGGCGGTCCGCTCACGGAGATCCGTGGACGCTTCTCCACGACCCGTGATTACCTCCAAAGTAAAAAGGGACTGGGCGGCATCGAGCAACTCTGCCAGCTGTTGACGCGGTATGCCCGGTTCGTGGGCGCGCAGCATCTCCTCGGCAACCTTGCGCTTGCCCAGATCGAGCAAGAGCACAATGCGAAGGGCTTGCCCGCTGGTTTCGTTGCGGGTCACCGGCACGACCGCAGCCATCAAGCTGCGTTGAGATCTGTCCTTTCGCTGAGAAACCTCAAAGCGGAACCCATCGCGGGAGGTGGCACGCGCGTCACGCACAAAAGCCTCGAGCCCGGTTGCCGGCGCGGCCTTGCCCAGAGCTTGGCCGATCACGCTGCGCCCCATCAACTCAAGGGCACCGCGGTCGGCGTTCTGAACATGGCCAGCGGAATTGACAACCATGACACCGTCAGGACGACCACAGGCCAACTCCCGCAGCAGGACTGCGCGGTTGGTCTCCTCCAGGTCGACCGTTCCGATGTCAACCATGTTGCGCTGTTGCGTTTCCAAGCGTTGGTTCTCTCGCTCCAGAATTCGGGTCTGGTCAAGAGCTTCCCGACACCGCGCCTGATGGCGCAGTTGGGAACTCAACACGAGGTGTATTTGATTCATCTGACCTTTTGCCACAAACGAATCCGCGCCGGCCGCATAAGCAGCATCAGCCAGATCAGCGCCGGCCTTGCCCGTGCTGTAGATCACGATCGGCACATGAACCAATTCCGGAATGGCCTTCACCCGCCGGCAAACTTCACTGCCATCGATGCCCCCGCGCCCCTCGGCGGATACGACCATAATGTCAAATTCGCCGGACCGGGCTTCAACGATGCCTTTGGCCCCGGTTTCCACGGAAGTCACCTTGAATCCCTGTTCTGACAGGCGGCTTTTCAGTACCAGGCGATCACTCGCCTCGGCTTCAACTAACAACAATCTACTCATATCAACCCTCCCCGGTTTGACGTGCGCCCACCATCGATGGCCTGGCCGAGAGGCTCATTGGAAAGAGCCCAGCGGCAGACTGGTGTTGGGTGCGAGTTACGGTTTTCAAAAAGACTTCAGTTTCGGATGCAGCCCGCATCCCCTCCCCAAATCCCCCTTCTGGGAATTTTGGGGTTAGCAGGCTGCCTCCGTAGTGTTCTGATACGCCCACAAGGTGCGAAACGCCCACAATTCCCAGGCGTGCTCCTAACGGGACCCCCAGAGGATCCCTTGCCGGCCCCACCATGCACAAGGATCTATTTGGATCGAAAATTGAGGAAGCCCTGAGCGAGCTCTCCCCTGACTGGGATGCGGTTCGCTGCCTGGGTCAACTTCGTAGGGTTTTTCCCCCTGAACTGGCGCGCGAAGCCGCCCGCTTGCACAGCCTGCGCGAGCGCTGTAAGACGCGAATAGGAAGAGACTTACTACCCTTCTTGCGCGATCCTGGGAGCCAGCAAGTCAGCGCCCCAGCCATCGCCAAGCAGCGGGCCGACCGCATATCAGCCCTCACCCCCCATTCCCAGATCTGGGATTCCACTTGCGGCCTGGGGATGGAAAGCCTGCACTTGGGCCTGGGCGGGCACCAGACCGTCTCCACGGATCTGTGTCCCATCACCCTCGACTACGCGGTGGCGAACCTCAAACACCATGGGCTACCAGCTTGGGCCGTCAGGGGGGACGCCACGGGCCAGTCCGTGCAAGCCCCCCACGTGCTGCTGGACCCGGATCGACGCCCCGGGGGGCGGCGAGCCTTCGATCCCCAGTCCTGGAGTCCAACCCTCCACGAGACCCTGCAAGTGCTGGCCAAGCATGAGGGCGGGGTCACAAAACTCCCCCCCGGCATGGACGTGCCCGTGGAGTGGCCCCTGGAACATGCCGTACACTGGGTGAGCTTGGCCGGTCAGCTTCTGGAGTGCACCCTTTGGACAGGCAAATGGGCGCCAGAACCGGGTAGGTCCGCCATTTTATTGACCAGGGACGGGAACGAGTTCGAGTACGGGGGCACGCCCATCGAAGTATCCGCCTGCAGCCCGGAGCAAGCCAAGGGGGTCCAGTTCCTGGCGGACCCCGACCCGTCCATCGTGCGAGCTGGCCTACTGGGGCAGTTGGCCCAGGAACAGGGCCTGCGCCCCATAGCGCCCCGCCTGGGCTACCTGGGCGGTGATCAGGCCCCCAATTCCCCCTACCTGACAAGCTTCAAGGTGCTCGCTAGCGGTCCCTTGAACCGCAAGAAGATCCGCAAGATGCTCGCCGAGCACGATATAGGACCCATTCAGGTCCGACAGCGCGGGCACGATGAACCCTCGGATCTGCTGGAGCGCAAACTCCGTGGACCGGGTAGCCGACGGGGCGTGCTAGCTGTGGCGCGCCTGGATCGTGGACGTTGGGTCTACTTGCTGGAGGCCTGCCATGACCAATAACAAGCCTGCAGGGGTCCCTAGGACCCATATCAGGGTCTCTGCGGGCATCGTTTCGCGGGGAGGCGCATAGGCTCTCAACCTGGACTACAGGAAGGCCGAAAGAAGGGTGGTGGGCGATGAGGGATTCGAACCCCCGACCTCCTCGGTGTAAACGAGACACTCTAGCCACTGAGTTAATCGCCCTTGGGTTGGCCTTTCGGCTGGACAAGTTATCCTTCCGCGACTCCACATGCTACCCCTGGGTCCCATCCCACCCCAGAAAACCGACGTCCCCCTAGCTTCCTCACCCACAATAATGCGCATCACAGTAATCGGAACCGGATATGTTGGCCTTGTCGCTGGCACTTGCTTCGCTGAAAGCGGCAACACGGTCACCTGCATCGATATTGATGAAGAAAAGGTCGCCAAACTCAAGAACGGCATCGTACCGATCTACGAACCTGGCTTGGAAGAACTCATGAAGCGCAATGTGCGCGATGGGCGCTTGCACTTCACAACCAGCTACGAAGAAGGTCTCAAAGACTCCCAAATTGCTTTTATCGCAGTGGGCACGCCCCCCGGTGAAGACGGCAGTGCAGATGTGAAATACGTGCTTGCCGCCGCCAAGTCCGTCGCCGAGCAAATGAATGACTACATGGTGGTCGTCGACAAGTCGACCGTGCCCGTGGGCACCGCCGAAAAAGTCACCGAGGTTTTGAGCGCCAACACCGACCAAGAATTCGACGTGGTGTCCAACCCCGAGTTCCTCAAGGAGGGCACCGCCATCGATGACTTCCTCAAGCCCAACCGTGTTGTCATCGGCTCCGGATCCGATCGCGCGCAGCGCATCATGGACGATTTGTACGAGCCGTTTGTGCGCACCGGTAACCCCATCCTGCACATGGACGTGAAGTCTGCCGAGCTCACCAAGTACGCCGCTAACGCCATGCTCGCCACGCGCATCTCCTTTATGAACGAGATCGCCAACGTCTGCAGTTTGGTCGGCGCCAACGTGGACAACGTTCGTCGCGGCATCGGTTCCGACGAACGCATCGGGACGCGTTTTCTTTTCTCGGGAGTTGGCTACGGTGGATCGTGTTTTCCCAAGGACGTACAAGCCATCGTGCACACCGCGGACAAGAACAACTATGACTTCAAGATCCTCAAAGCGGTCGAAAGCGTGAACGAACTGCAGAAACAAGTGATATTCGGCATGATCGTTGAAAAGTTCGGCGCGGACCTTAGCGGTCGACGTTTTGCGCTTTGGGGTTTGGCCTTCAAGCCCAACACCGATGACATGCGCGAAGCTCCCGCCATCGTTTTGGCCAAGAGCCTGATCGCCGCCGGTGCCACGGTCATCGCCCACGACCCCGAGGCCATGAAAGAATCCAAGCACCTCTATCTCGGTGACACCATCGAATATGCGGACACACCCATGGATGCCCTGCCCGGTGCCGATGCCCTGGTCCTGGTCACCGAATGGAACGAGTTCCGCCGCCCCGACTTCGACAGGGTCAAGGAGTCGCTGAGGCAACCCGTGCTATTCGACGGACGCAACATCTGGTCACGCACCACTGTGGAGGAGCAGGGCTTCTTCTATCGCGGCATCGGCCGCTAGTCCGGGGCTGACATCGCCCGAAATTCCAACTCGCACAAAAAAGAGAAGCGGTCCTCCCCGAGGGGTGGACCGCTTCTCGGATGTCGTGCTGAATCCTGAAGCCGTCGGCCTGCGACGTGTGTCACACCTGTGACAACACCCTGAATCGCAAACTCGGATACGCCTTCAATGGGATTGTTACCCATGGAGGTACCTCTTGTGAAGAAATTCACGGTGGTTAACGCAAAAAAAATTTGGGCACGACCTTCGCGGCGCCTACTGAAACGCTCTTCGCGCATGCAAAAACCTTCAGAAAACACTGCGGAAAAACTGACCTGCGCAGGGTTCTGAGGGAAACATCCCCCACATTCAACAACATGCGTCGCAGCCAGGTTGACCAGCCCTTCGGTTTGCGCTGCGCGCGAGCAAAAATGTCGCGCAGCGACTGCCTACGTTGCTTTTCATGTAACCCGAAGTGCGACCGACGCACTCCCAAATGGGGATGCGTTTCATCCAACGCCTGCTACTTGGAAGGCGGTGATGTACGCTTGTGCAGGTGTAAAAACTCGCTTCTGGGCGTTTGCAATGGGGTAGACGCATCTCCACGTCCTGATTCTGGGACGTGGTGCGTTTGTCCTGAGCACGTGTTGCTATGCCGCTCCGCCAATCTCGCATGAGGTCCCTGTTCCAACTCCGACTTCGCCAACAACACTGCCGCGACACCAAACAGGACAGCAAGCCTTCGACGCCCCCGCGGACCCCTCAAGCGAGCCCAAATCCATGGGCCCCCCACACGGAACCAAGCATCGATACGCTCCTTGCATCGCAGTTGAGCGGCTCCGATTGAATCACGCACGGACGAAGGGTGGGATAGCGGCCCACCGGAATTGCTGTTCCACCAAAAATCGCAACCGACGCCGGGCGCGGAACAGTCGCACCTTGACCATGCCGGGGCTGATGCCCAAGCGCCTGGCGATCGCCGGAGTGCTCGACCTCTCCGCATAGAACTCGCCCAAGACGGCCTGATCTGAAGTGCGTAACCTCGTCTTAGCCCGGTGCAAACAGTCCAAGGCCTCGCCCAATTCCAACTCGCCTCCGCCCCAGCAAAACCGCGGTTCCTCTTGCACACACTCGCCTATGTTTTCCCAGATCTCCAGGTCTAGCCCAACGGTAGGGCTCCGAGCCCGGCAACGCATCTTGTCCACATGGACATTGCTCGCTATACGCAACAGCCAACCGCGCAGGCGTCCGCTCTCCATGGGCCCGCTCCGGTAACGGGCGGCCCTGAGGAACGACTCCTGAATGATGTCGTTAATGTCATTCTCATCGGAACAACGGCTCTTGAGGTGGCTCCGGAGGATACCTCGATGCTCCTCCAAGCCATGCCAGCTCACGCGCCCCTCGGCGCCTCGCTCAACGAACGGACCATGGTTGTAGCCTGCCACACTGGAATCGTCTTGAATTCTACTTTTCATTGGAGTCTCTCCTGCAGGCAGGCCAAGAGGGCCTTGCTTCCGCGCAATGAAAAGACCTCGAAGGGGCACTTGGGGACCTGTGGATAATCGCCCCCGACATTCCCTGAATCTCACTTGGTGAGCGCTCGAGCCAACCCCCTGCGACCCCCAGGAATTGGGATAGGGACCGGGGAGACAATTTCTCCCCGGTTCCCCTCCCACACCACCGGGCATGCGGGTCCATACCACGGCGGTTCGATGGATTAAGGTTACTTTGTGTCCAGTCGGGGGATGCCCATTTGGTCAAAGTAGGAATTGTTGAGGATGTGGTGGATCACTCCTTTTGCGGTTCGCCACCAGCTTTGGGTGTGTCCAGTGACTTCGGCGGCTACGCGCTTCGAGGCTCCTCGCACGCATAGCTCACGAAAGGTCGTTCGGCCACGTTTCCATTGCTTTTGGTGGATCGCTCGGAGTCGCCTGCGAATCCATTCGTCTTGCTTTGCCAGGACCCCATTGGTGTCCACGATGCCGGAATAGCCTCGCCATCCAAGTAGATACCGCCGTAGCTCTTCGGCCACAGATTCAGTACTGCGGCCTCGGTTTCGACTAGTGATTTCGCGGACTCGATCCCCCATCCTTTCGAGGGCTTTCTTTGACACCCGCAGTCGCACGGTCTTTCCGGCACTCGACCACAGGCCGAATCCTTGGAAGTCACGCCGGTGCGCCGATGCCACCGCGCTCTTGGCTTCGTTGATCCCGAGGTGGAGTTTTCCATACAGCCTGTGTAGGTGGCGCATCACTCGCTCGCCGGCACGCCTGGACCTGACTAAAACTCGTCCGTCGTCGCTCCATGGGTCTTTCGGGCCTTCACCCCTATCCATCCATGGGAACTCCCAGTTGCCTGGACATCTGACGCATTTCGCCTTCGAGATTCAAAGTCGCTACCTCCTTTCCATCGTTCGGCCCTTCAGCGGCTCGCGCCGCCTACTATGGCCTTTGCTGACTTCTCGCTCCGCCTTCCGGAGGCGTTGCCCTTTCAGACATAAAGCGAGCCAGCCCCCGCTAGCCCGGATATTTCATGAAGACGTGCTCCAGGCACAGCAACTTGGTTCCTGACGAGGTCCCCAAAGGGGCCCGTTTGCGAAGCCCGGGGTGCGTGTTCATGAAATATCTGGGCTAGGGAAACAAGGCCTGGGTAAGAGGATTGGCCTTCACTGCACATTCGCCGGATTTACGCCGCTTCTCTTTGGCCACAAGAGCTTCGCTGCCTTTGGCCAGCTCGCCCTGTTCCGCAGCGCCTCGAATCCGGTTTCTGTACGTCGACCCGCAGTTTCGTTTCACGCTTCCTTCAGACGGTCCCTCCCGGTTCCGCCCTTGCGCTTCCCTTCGGTCCCTGTAGCCAGGTCCCGGAAGAACTTTCATCTTCAAGTCAATCATCATGCCAGGCACAAAAAAACGGGCCGCCCAAAGGCGACCCATCTGTTGAATTCGATTCCTACCTACTAAAGGCGGCGGCGGAACGATTTGGCTTCCTTGGCAGCTCTCGAGCCGGGATAGGTGCGAACCAGTTTGCTGTACAGTTTCTGGGCACGGAGCTCATCCTCTGGGCCACCGATTTCCTGGAAGCTCCGACCTGCATAGAACATGGCCTTTGGCACATACTGGAGTTGGTCAGCGTACACCACGACCACCCTCATATATTCCAAGGCAGCCGCCTTGAATTCCTCGGGCGCGTCACCATTTTCGTCCTTCAGCTTGAGAGCCTTCTGATACAGGCAATCACCCAGGCCCGTGTGGGCACCTGCCAATGTGTTGTTGTCGGCCTTGGGATCGTCGAGAACCTTGGTGAAGGTACGCTCGGCGTCGGCGAGTTTCTTTTCCTTCAGGAAGGACTCGCCGATGGCCACCATGGCGCGGTTCTTCACGATCGGAGATTCCTTGCCCGCTGCAGCCACCACATCGTTCAACTTGTCCCGGCGCTTGGATCCACGCAGGTTGCTATCAAAAAGCACACCGCGCAGTTCAGCTTCAAGGCGCCAGCGAGCCGGCAGGGACTTTTCAGCAACAAATGCGCTGAAGGCTGCCACAGAGCTCTTCAAGTTGGCTCCATCAGCCATGAAGTTGAGCGCCTCAATCTTGGCCAGGTGGGCCAGGATGGTGTAGCGGCTATCCGTTGGAGCGGCCAGGAGGCGATCCGCTGCGGTCACGACCGAGGGGTACTCGCCGGAGATCTGGTAAACCTCGACCAAACGATAGAGGGCGTAGGGAACAGCCCAAGGATAGGTGCGGGGCGGCTTGTTCGCGAAACGACCAAGGAATTCTTCCAGGTCGTTGATCGCATCCCCATACAGCTCATCGTCGATGGCAGCATTGGCTGAGTCGAGTTGGGCGGGCATCTTTTCAAAGACGATCGAAAGCACTTCGTGGGTGCCAATCGTCTTCTTCTTGCGCCCCTTGGAGGGCTTGTACTCCACCTCGTCCAGACCCTCGGAGACGATGGTCACATCATCCAACGTGGACCCATCGGTCTTGAAAATGCGGTCGGCCAAGGAGGGGCTCGCCAGCAAGAGGGAGATCGGAATCAGGGGGAAAAGAGAGAGGTTACGCATGGACCTTATTATGGGGTGGGGGACCACCAAGCTACCCACCTGCACTGGTTGGGTTACTCATTGGGGGCGGAGAGCATAAATCGAGTCCATCGGGTGTGTCAATCCGCCGAACCCTCCCAAAGCACCCCGCCCCCCTCCCAGGCCCTGGAAATCGACCCCGCCACCGGGAAATATGGGGATCCTCGCCCGAAGAACGTGGCGGGTCGGGACCTGTTAACGCCCGGGACGGTAGCTGCGTTGGCTGTTCTGGAGGACCTCTTCCTTGGTGAACCAGGCGGGTTTTAGCTCGCCACGGGCATAAAGCGGAGCCTGATCGTCGAAATGGGGAGAGCTGGGATGGGCGCTTTGACCGTAGGGGATGATGGAGAGGGCTCGCACGGGATTCCCAAGCTCGATGGCGGAAACGTAGGTGGAGCCGCGGTAGCCGAAACGAAACTTGGACCCATCATTTTCGAAGCGGGATAGGAATGTGGCCTGAATGCCCGCCGCGCCGTGGCCTCCAGCCACGGGATAGCCGTTTTCGGGGGCGGAAAGGGAACCGGGGCGGCGATGGCGATTGAGTTTGCCCCACGGGACCTGCCATGTGCCGTGGCGGCTGCGCAAGTCCGCCAGGACCTGGGAAAGCACGTGGGTGGCAGGGGGCTCTGCCACGGCGATCGTCAACATGGCCGCGTAGCGTTCGAACCAAAGAAAGAACAGGCTGGTGGCCACGGAGTCCACGTGGGCGTGGCGATCCCAGTCGCGCAGGCAATCCACGGCGGGCTGCAGGTTCTTGGCGCTGTCGGGGAATTGTTCCAGCAGCTTTGTGTGGGCACCCAGGATTTCGGGGACCCAGGTGTCCGCCGACGCGATACGCGTATCGAATGCCGCCCCCGCCAGGCTTTGCAGGTCAAAGCGGGGGGAGTGGGATAGGAGCGCGCGGCTGCGTTCCGCACGGCCGTCGGCTTCTTCGGAGCCCACCAGGTAGTCCGGAAAATCCTGCGGGTCCGGGTTTCCTTGGAACGCGGCCTCGAAGGGACTGGAGTTGCAGTTCTGCAGCCAGCCATTTTCCGGATCGAGCACCTGGGGAAGCTCCGCCAAGTCGTGGTAGTCGAACCACTCATCCCTGCTCTCCCCAGCCAAAATTCCGTCCCCGCCCCCGTCCCTCATACGCCGCGGAATACGGCCATTGTAGACGTACCAAATGTGCCCTTCGCGATCCGCGTACATCACGTTGTGGAACAAAAAACCACCCAAGGCCAACGCCGCTTGGAATTCCTCCAGGTTTTTGGCCCTGGTCAGGCCGTATTGGGTCTCCAAGAAACGGTTGTCCCCCAACCCCGCCACGCGCATGGCGATATTCTGCGCCCCACGCTGCGCAACCACGGGACCCAGGGCGCTTTCATAGAAGGTCAACCTGCGCGGCACCAGGCCTTGATCGGTGCGCACCTGCACCGTGACCTGACGCTCTGGCATCGCGTGCCAACCACGCTTCCAGTGGTGCCGCAATCCACTGGCATCCGACGAACACACCAATGCAAACAGATCCACCACGTCAGGCCGATTCACGGTCAGCGCCCAGGCCAAATTCTCGTTGTGACCATAGATCGGCAGCATGTTGCGGCCGAAGGGCACCGCCCCGCTCACGTTGAGGCCCTGATCGCTCATCCAGTGCGCTTCGTAGATTTCGTGCAGGGGCAAATGCGGATTGATCAACAACAGGGCGTTGCCGCGGCGCGTTCGGCTGGGCGCAATGGCCCACGCGTTGGAGCCTTGGGGTAACCCATAGGTGCCAAGGCCGGCGTCGACGCCGAACTGCTCGCGCAAGGCCTGGGCGGCTTGGAACAGGTGCCAGGAATAACTCTGGGCCACCATGTGCCAGGGTTCGAAGCGGGCCATGAGATTGCTCTCCCCCGGATGGTCGGACTTGTACGCGTTGAGCGCGGCCGCGGCGGCGTCGCACAAAACACGCACTTCCGCTGGCAATTGGGCATAGGACAACTGCGCGCGGCGGGGAATCTCGAGGGCGTGCACCAACCGGTCCCAGGCCAGACCTCGCTCCCCCAGGTACTCCGCGTTGCGGCCCAAGGGCAAAAAACAGGCGCGTTCGAGCTTTTGGAACTCGTCTTCGGCCCGGGCATACATGATGCCGTAAACCGCGGCAGCATCGGTCTTCGCAACGGTGTGGGGAACACCGAACGAGTCCCGGTGAATCGTGACCTGACTGGCCCAGTCGTCCGCCCCATGCCGATGGCTCTGACAGCCGACCAACAAACCAACGAGCAAGGCTGCCCCCGCAACAAGGCGGGACCTCCGGCCCGGTCGAAAGGTCAGTTTGCGAGAACAGTCGGGAAGCATGGCCACAGAGGGTAGCGAACCAAACGCCAAGTCGTAAATTGATGCCATGGCCAACCCCCAAGATTCTCCCGATGCGACGGACTCCGGCACTCCGGTCCTGGTCAGTGCCTGCCTTTTGGGCCAAGCGTGCCGCCACGATGGCAAGGGCAAACTCGACGCGGGTCTGGAGCAGGAATTGAGCGAACAAGGGCTTCGAGCCATTGCCTTATGTCCTGAAGAGCGGGGCGGGTTGGCCACGCCACGACCCAAGGCGTGGATCGCCGACAAGAACGCGGCGGCGGTTTGGGCCGGCGAGGCCGAGATCGTCAGCGTCGAAGGCCGCCAGGTGACGGGCGAATTCAAGGCCGGGGCGGAGCTGGCCCTCCAGGAGTGCCGGAGGCACGCCATCTACACCGCCTACTTGAAGGAA
>JAAETM010000095.1 GCA_024228395.1 bacterium
GCTCCCGTGCCGTACGGGGACGCCGCGCCGTCGTGGTGTATGGAGATGCCAAAGATGCGTGGTCCCGATCGTCGACAGCGAGTGTCATCGACCACGGTCTCAACAGTTTCAGGCAAGAGGTCTACCAGCTGGTTCAGCCAGCGCCGACCCAGTTGATCAGGGTCCCACGGAGCCGAAGTGCAGAATCGATAAAAGGCGGAGATATGCCTGTAGTCCAAGCCTCCGCTGGCGTAGACCACCCGGGTGATGCATCGACGTCGTCGGCAGAGTATCCAGCCGATTACGAGCAGCTTGAAGTTCGTAAAACTCGCCCTTGAGAAACAAGAATCGAATGGTTGTAGTACCGAGTCGAGCGACTCGGGAATAGGCTGGTTCGGCACGCTTCCCTCTTTGTTTGTTTGGTCGTAAGAACCAAAGCATCGGGGGGGGGCGTGCATTTCTAGCTGCGGGGGACCTCAGCTGCCCGCGTTCTTAATTGTGATTGTGGGGCGAACCGCGAAACCCTAGTCTAGCATCGACATGTCCTCCCAAAGCAAATCCACCTTCTTCGCAACCTGTGCCCCCGGCCTGGAAGCGGTCCTGCACAAAGAAATTGCCGACCTTCGTTTTGCCAAGGTGGAACGGCAGGTGGGGGGGGTGCGCTTCGACGGGTCCGACAAGGACATGATAAGGGCCAATCTGTGGTTGCGCACGGCCGGACGTGTGCTCAAGCGGCTCACGCGCTTTGAAGCCCATGGCTCCGATCCTTTGTACCGAGGCACTAAGGACTTGCCCTGGGAGCAGTACATAAAGAAAGGTGGCACCTTACGCGTGGACGCGCAGACCAAGGACTCCGAGCTGGACCACTCGCACTTCGTGGAGCAGCGCATCAAGGACGCCGTCGTGGATCGCTTGACCGAGCTTGGTTTCCCGCGCCCCGTGGTCGTTGGCGAGGAAGCCGACCTGCGCATCCATGCACACCTGTACCGAAACCGCGTGACGATATCCTTGGACTCCTCCGGTTCCGGTTTGCGCAAGCGTGGTTATCGGGTGGAGAACGGCCGCGCGCCCCTGGCGGAAACGCTCGCCGCTGGCATGGTGTTGGCGAGCCGCTGGAACGGCAAGGCGCCCATGGTGGATCCCTTCTGCGGTTCGGGCACATTGCTGATCGAAGCCGCGTTGATCTCCTGCAACATGGCCCCGGGCCGTTATCGTAAGGCCTTTGGCTTCCAGAGCTGGCCGAGTTTCATCCCCAAGGTTTGGAACAAAATGCTCGCCGAAGCCAGGGCGGGCGAATGCCCCCTGGGCAAGACGCGCATCATCGGTTACGACAAGAACGAAGGCCACCTGCGCCAGGCGCAGGCCAACGTGGACTCCGCCGGTTTCGGCGACAAAATCCAACTCGAGGTCGCCGACGCCCGCACGTTCAGCCCGCGCAAGGGCTGGAACGCTCACGTCATCACCAACCCGCCCTACGGCATCCGCGTGGGTGAAAGCGAAGACCTCGAACCGCTCTACAGCGACTTCGCTGAATGCTTGCGCGATCACGCAGTGGGCTCACGCCTCACCATGTTGACCCAGGATACCCTGGTGGATGCCATGGACCTGGGCCCGGGCAAGCAAACGCGTTTGCGCAACGGCGCGATCGAGTGCACGTTGTATCAGGTGGATATTAAGGAACTGGCGTAATGCCGGGTGGTTTGGGGCTACTTGGAGGTTAGGACGCCAGCTCCGAGGCGATCGGACTCGGCTGTCGCCAATGCTCGGAGATCGGGATGCTCCATGGAGTGAACCCACTTCCCCGCATTCTTGAGTAGAGCCTTGCGCTTGCGCTCGCGTGTCGATGGGCTTCCCTTTGAGGCCAATAGGGAAGCGTGTTGTTCGATGAAATCGGACAATTGCTTAGCTTCCTTGTACCAGCTCCCCATGAGCGACCCCTGGTACTGCTTTGCCAGATCCGCGATCCCTGGGGAACAAGGTTGGCCTTCGGCCAGACCCGCTAGGGTCGCCTGTGAAGTGGACATCCACCGGTCACGAAGTGGAATCACCTCAGAGGGCAGGGGGGAGGGAGGCTCGAGGCCTGGAATCTCGCTGGTCCAGAAAGCCAGGTCTTGGGAGGCTCTTGCCGCCTTGCTGCTGCTCTTGGCGTTCATGTCGTTGATCAGTTTCACCCAATGGTCCAACAGCGGCTGCTTGGCGTTGATGTCGAACTTGTGGTTGAAATCGCCTGCCGGGGCACGGCTCTCGAAGATCAGCCCAAAGTAGGAGCCGCGCAACTCCAAGGCTTGGGTTGAAGCTGCTTCCATCACATAGGCGCCGCTTTGCCAGGAGAGAGTGCTGACTTTGTCCTTACCCTTGCTGGAACTACACGACTCGATTCGCACATCACCCAAGCCTTCGCCCACGCCGTACATGCCATTCGAATCCAGGTCTATGAAAGCGACGCCGCCCACTAGCCGCACGCCCGAGCCTTCCCCAAAAACTTGCACGTTGTCCCGACGGCCATCCTCGCGCACAAGACTACCCATTCCGAACTCCCGATAGCGAGCGTTGATAGTGAGGGCCCGGTGACCACGTCCCTTTTGCATGCCACCGGTACCACCCGGCCCATCGTCCACGATATTGCCCCAATGGTTCCCGTAGATTCCGCCGCGGATGTAAGCGCCCGCACTCTCGCCCACAAGGCCGTGGGTGTCGGGGTAACCCACGGCCGCCGCCCGCTGGTGAGACCATTCGCCTGTGAACCCCACGTGCCCTTCGATCTCCTTGTGGCCAAACTCCTGGTTTCCTGAATTCAGAACCGTGTAGGAGGCGTGGTTGCGAGCCGCCGCGATCAAGCGTGTGTGAAAGAACACCGGGGGGACAGGTTTGAGGGCTTGGACTTCGGCCAAGAAAATCTCGCGGTCAAACCCCGCAAAAGCGTCGCGGGGAAAGGCCCGCTCCATGAGCAAGGCTCCTTCTTTCGCTGGAGCTGCCCGAAAGCGGTTCACCCATTCCAGCCCCAGGGTCTCATCGGCCGTGGGTTCCGGTTCGGGTTGGTTGGGGGCCCACTGGGGGCACAGGAGCGTGCAGGACAGGGCGAGCGAGGGAATCATGCACCCATTATAGGGGCCGCTGGTGATTCCTGACGCCGTATCCCTCACTTGCGCTTGCGCAATACGGCCAGCACGTCGTACTGGTCGTCATTCATTTCAAAGCAGGCGTCGATGTTGTATTCGAAGTCGTGGGTGCAGACGAGTTCGAAATCGGGGACCTTGGCCAGTAACTTGTGGAACTGGGCGGTGTTGTAGGTGCGGAAGTGCCAATCGGTTTGGGTGCGGCGGGTGATGCCGTTTTCGGTGACCGTGAGGTTGGAGCGCACGGGTTCCAGGCGGCGGCGGGCGTTGGGGGGCCAGGTGCGGATGTCGCAGGTGACGTGCACGCCGTCGCGGGCTTCTTCCCAGTGCTCCACGTCTTCTTCCGTTTCGTCGTAGTCGGTCAGGTGAAAGCCCAGGCAGTAGATGCCGCCGGGGGCCAGGGCGTCGCAAACGCCTTGAAGGTGGCTGAGCGCGGCCTTTTCGGTTTGCAGGTACTTGAAGGTGCTGACCATGCAGTGGGCCAGGTCGAAGGGACCCTTGGGGGGGGCTTCGGCCATGTCGGCCACTTTCAGGCGTGCTTTCAAATTGGCTTCGCGCAGGCGCGCGCGGGTGTATGCGATCATGGCCTTCGATAGGTCGGTGCCGGTGACCTTGTAGCCGTGCTTGGCCATGCCGAGCACCAGGCGTCCCGAACCGCAGGCGGGTTCGAGTACGCGGCGGCCACGGCTCAGGCCGTAGCGCTCCAGGGCTTGCTCCAAGAACTGCAACTCGCTCGCCGTGTCCGGGTCGAACACAATGTCGTAATAATGGGGAGTCTCGTACCAATCGAGGTCTTCGATCGGGGTGTCTGCGTCCTGATTGGCCATGGCGTCAATCGAATGCGGAGTAGGCCTTGCGCGCGGGGACTTGGACGAAGCGATCCTCTTCAGCGATCCAGGCTGTGAGTTTGTTGCCCCAAACGCAGCCTGTGTCCAGGCCGCGCGTGCGCTCTTCATTCACGAAGCCGCGCCGAGCCCAGTGCCCGAACACCACGGTGCGGGTTTCACTTTCACGTTCGCGCCAGAAGGTGTCCCAGGGTTGAAAGGGGGCCGGGGGCTCGGGCCAGTCCTTGGCGGCTAGTTCGCCCGCCGGATCGCAGAAGCGTGTGCGCGTGGCGAAGTGCACATCCGCGTCGGGGGCCCAGGGGTTCTTGTTCGCGAGTGCGGCGGCGGGATCCAACCAGAGCGGGTGGATGGCGGCGTGCACGCAGATCAGGTCCGGCCAATCCAGGACGAAGGGCCGGCGCGCCAGCCAGCGCACCAGGTCCGCGCCCTCTTTGCATTCGAACAGCCCTTCGAGCGTGTCCTTGGGGTGGTTTCGCGCGCGACCCTGGAGGGCAGCTAGGGCGTGGATGTCGTGGTTGCCGAGCACGCCCTGGGCGTTTTCGGCGTGCAACAGGCGTAGGGTGCCCAGGGAATCGGGGCCCCGATTGACCCAGTCGCCCACGGGGTGCAATTCGTCCCCGGCGGGATCGTAGGCCAGCTTTTCCAGCAGGGTTTCCAGTTCCTCCCGGCAGCCCTGGATATCTCCAATGAAGATTCTGCGCTTCATGGTATGGGGGATACCCCATCTGGAGGCTCAAATCCAGGATCGGGTGCGGGTTCCGGGGCCTTGGCTTGGCTCGGAGGGGGGAAAGTGGGCGGAAAACGGTGATGGAGTGGGGGGAATCCGGTCGAATAACCCGCTCCAGGCCTTGGCAGGGGCTCCCCAGACCCGTATTCTCTGCGACTTGAAAGCACTGGGCACGTGGTCCGGCGCCCCAAGTACACGCCCTGCCGGGCCAACAGAAAACATCGATATGGCAAAATCCCAATTTAAAGCTGGCGGTCCCACCCGCGGTCGCAAGCGTCTTCGCAAGAAGGGCATGGGCTCCGGTCAAATCACCGTTGCCAAGCACAAGAAGCGCAAAGGTTAGTTAGAGACCTTTCGTTTCGGATCCGGATCTGTCCGGGCCAACCTTTCAAAGTCGTTGTGAGCGAGGGGTCCTCCCTCTGAATCCCTTGCCCCCGAACGCATCGTGAGCCACTTTCCCGCCATCGCCGCCGGTCTTTTTTCCGCGGCTGCCTGGGGAGTGGCTTCCTTATTGTTCACGCGTTTCCTGCGTGATCGCTCAGATGAGCGCCCGCCCTCACCGGCTGGCGCGAATTTGTTTAAGAACACGCTGGCTTTGCTTTGCTTCTTGGCGATCTGGCCCCTGATGGGTGGTGCGTTGCCGGGCGGTTCGACCACCATGTGGTTGTTGGTCTCCGGTGCTCTTGGGTTTGCACTCGGGGATAGTCTGTACTTCGCGGCCCTGCCGCGTTGCGGTGTGCAGACGGCGGCGATGGTCGGACAGTTGAATGTGCCCTTGGCCGCCCTGTTCGGTTTTCTGTTCAAGGGGGAGTCCTTGGGGCTTGTGACCTTGATTGGCATGGGCCTTTCGATGGGAGGTGTGTTGCTGGTGCTCTCCGATCCGATCTTGAATGGGAAGCGCAAGGGAGGCACGGCCTATCGCTCTGGGTTGCTGTTTGCGTTGATCCATGCGGTGACGATTGCGGCTGGAATTTATGTTGGGCACGCTGGCATCAAGAGCGTGGACATCATGCCCGGCACGATCGTGCGCATTGTGGGTGGCATGATAGGGGGATTGATGTTGGCGCCCTTGTGGGGTTTCCTGGCGAATCGCTTGGGGGACAAGCAGGACAGTCCCGCGCGCGAGGTGAAGGCGGTGCTGGAACCATTTAGGCGTCGGGATTGGTGGAAGGCTTTGGCTCTGGCGTCGTGTGCTGGGTCGGTGGTCGGATTGATTCCGTATCACATCGCCCTGCGTGATTTGCCGAGCGGCGTTTCAGCGGCCATGTTTTCGACCACCCCGTTGTTTACTTTGTTGATGGGCAGGTTCATCGGAGAACGGTTTGGACCGCGCGCCGCTGCAGGGACGGTGGTTGGATTTATTGGGGTTGTGATCGTGTTGAATGGACTGTGATGGGGGAGGCGTGTTTTCTCGCTGAGTGTTCCACCTTTGCGAGGATTGGAGACCCCCACCGATGCGAGGCTCGGTTCTCTCGACATCCGTACAACATCTCCGTTTCGTCTGCACATGGCAACACCCCATCCACCGGCGGACGATTCAGAGAAACAATCCGGAAGGGATGAGCCGCACACTCTCCCTCCACATCGGCGCCCCAGCCCAGTCCCGGCTACGTCGGAACGGGCCGGGCCACCGGTGGAAGGATAGTCTGCGGCACCTCCCTTCCTCGGTTACTCCTCACGGGGGCGAACAATGATCAGCAAAACAGCACCCGGGATCGCGAGGTAGGGCAGGTAGGGGAACCAGGCGGCGTCCATGTACGGCATGCGCTTGGAGCCCATGAGGACCATGTAGCCGTTGTAGGTGGCGTGGCAGAAGACCGCAGGCCAGATAGAGCGGGCGCGCAGGGTCAATCCACCGAGCAAGAAGCCAATGACCGCCGTAGGCAGCAGTCTGTGCACAGACGCATGGGCTGCGGCAAAAAACAGGGCTTGCCAAAGCAACGCTTTGCGAGTCGAGAATCCTCGGCGCAGGCTGGATAGCACGGCACCGCGGAAGAACAACTCCTCGCAGAAGCCAGGGGAAAGCGCGAACAGGAATAGGAGTTTCGCGAGGCTGATCTCATCGAAAATCTTGGCCATGGCCTCGCCACTCCCAGCCATGCTGCTGGGGATTGGCAGGGCTTTCGTTTGCAGGACGAGGAAATGCTCCATTCCCCAGCCCAAGGCCGGAACCATCAGCAAGCCGCCAAGGACCATTCCGATGGGAGGCAAGCGCAGACCCAACTCATGGGTCAGTGACTTGTAACCCGGGCCCGATTGCAGGCCCTGGCTAGACTCGGGCCCCATCCGTTTTTTAGCACGCAGGGCGCAGAGGATCGCCATCAGCGGCATCAACCCCCAAAGCATCCACGCCAGCCCACCCAGCATATCCTTGGACTGCAGCCAGGAACCGATTACGTAGACCGCCAACACCCCCGCAAAACCCCAGCGCTTGCCGTGGCGTGCGGGGCCCTGTCGCGCAGCCTTTTGCACGTCGCTGTCCGCCACCAACGCACTTTCCCCATCCATCTGCCTAGCCAGTTGACGCAATGCCAACCAGGACCAGAAGAGGTGGCTGACTACCATGACCCCGGTCGGCGCCAAGGTCAGTTGACCCTGCAAGACATCCCTCAGGGTCAAGGCGGCGCCGCTGAAGGGAATGGCGGCCAGGAACACATTGTGGGGCAAACCCGGTTGGAAAACGATGGCGGAGGGGATGGCTGCGACGATCGTGATCGGTAGCAACAGGTACTGTCCCTCCCGGAAGGTACGTGCCCGTCCCAAGGCCAAGCACAGCATGGCGCACAGCAAAAGGGCGCCAGGCGCGTACAGCATGGCCGAGAGCAGGCGCATGGCGCCGATGCCCTGCATGTCGCTGTTGGCTCCCGTGGTCAGCCCCAGGGTCACGCACATGTAGAGCGCGGCCAGGTTGGCCAGTAGGGTGGCCATCGCGGCGATGGCGACAGCAGCGTACTTGCCATAAGCCAAGGTCTGGGGCGACATCGGCTGCACGAGCAGGGTTTCCAAGGTGCCCGATTCCCGTTCGCCGGCGAACACGGAAAGGGCGGCGAAAGCACCGCCGCTCATCAGCAGCAGTACCAGCAGCATGGGCAGCATGCGCCCCAGCTTGGCACCTCCCCGTTCCTCTTCGCTGGCCACGTCAACCCGGCCTCCATCGAGGAAGGCACCCGGGTCGAAGCCGAGCAGCTTGATGCGCAGGGCTTGCTTCTGCTCTCCTTCCAGTTGGCGCAGGGCCGAGGACATGCGCTTTCTGGCTTCGTTCGAGTTGTTGTTCTTGACGTCGTAGTAGATCGAGACTTCGGGCCGCCCAGGGAACGCAAACTTCCTGTGACCTACGATCAGAATCTCGCTCTCCTTTGGCAGAATCTCCCGGTAGAGTTTGCGCCGTTGACCTGTGAAGTCCGCTTCCTCTCTGGCGACTGGATCCGTCAGGAACGCATCCTCTTCCAGCTCGGCAAACACCGTTCCATCAAAGGACTCCAGCTCCACCGCCTCCACAGCCTGCATGGCCTCGAGAATGGGGATGGACTGCTCTTCGCTCAATTGGCTCAGGTCATAAAGCACCTGCACCGTACGCTCCGCCATCTGGTTTTCGGAGATCTCGCTGAGCTTGTTCTGGCCCGCCAGCAACCAGGGATACAGCAGCATGGGCAATACGATCGAAGCGAACAGGGCTCGCTTGTCGCGTACCAGCTGCCGCAGCTCGCAGGTGAGCACCGCCCAGAACTGGCGCTTGGGTTGGATCTGTCGGTTCATGATCCGGAGGCCTCGGTTTCCGCCCGACGCACGAGTTCCTTGAAAATCTCGTCCAGGTACTCGCACCCGGCCAACTCCCGCAATTCATCCATGTTGCCCACGGCCAAGGTGCGGCCATAGTGCACGATGCCGATGCGATCGCACAGGCGCTCCGCTTCGGAGAGAATATGGGTCGAAAAGAGTACGCAGCGGCCGGAGGAGCGACGTGATTCCACAAAGTCGATCATGTCGCTGGCGGCCATGATATCGAGGCCCGAGGTGGGTTCGTCCAAGATCAGAACGCTGGGGTCGTGCACGACGGCCCGCGCGATCGAAATGCGTTGGCGTTGACCGGTGGAAAGGCCCTCGCAGCGGCCGTCCACAAACTCGTGCAGGTGGAAGGTCTCAATCAGCTCGTCGATGCGGGCTTCGAGGGCCCTATCCTGCAAACCATGCAACTTGCCGAAGTAGGCCAACGTCTCTCGGGCGGTGAGCCTGGGGTAGAGCCCGGTGGTTCCCGACAGGAATCCGATGCGTTGGCGAACCCCCATGGGATCGGCTGTGGCATCGGTGCCCGCGATCATGGCGCGGCCAGCCGACGGAACCAGGATGCCTGCCAGCATGCGCAAGGTCGTGGTCTTGCCGGCGCCGTTCGGACCTAGCAATCCAAAGATCTCGCCGTAGCGGCAATCCAGGTCCAGGTTCTTGACCGCTTCGACCCGGCCCCGCTCGGGATCGTGAAAGGTCTTGACCAAGCCTTGGGCGTGGATGGCGAGTTGCACTTCGGTGCTGTTTTCTTGGGAGAGGCTCATTGGGCTTTGCGGCGCAGCAGGTGCTTGAGGGACATGGAGGAGCCTGCGAAGGCCAGGGCTTCTTGACTGAGGATTCGCACGCAAAGGCGCACGGCGATCCAGGCGCTGGCCAAAAGGCTCAGGGCAGTGATCAGGTAGGGGATGGGCAGGGAATCCATGACCATGATCGAACGGATGGCGAGGATCACATTGACCACGGGCACCAAGGCCCACATCTCGTTCAGCTGCATGCCGGGCATGACACCGATGATCGCTGGCAGAATGAAGAACATTTGGGCGGGGCCGAGCATGGCTTGCCCTTCCTTAAACGATTTCGTCAAGCCGGCCAGAGCGGTTAGCGTGGCCGAGACGAAGAAGCAAAAGAGCAGGATGAGCGGCAGGGAGAAGAGTATGGCCTTGAATGGGAATTGGATTTCCACGGGCACGCTGGGCCCGAGGGTGGCCAAGAGGTGACGGGCGGCCAAACCCATCGAGGTCAGGTTTAGCGTGGTGGCGATAAAGGCCAAGAGGGTGCAGGCAAATATCTTGCCCGTAAGAACCTTGGCTCGGGGGACCGGCAGCAGCAGGGTTGTTTCCGAGGTGCCGCGTTCCTTTTCGCCGGCGGTCAAGTCTACGGCGGGGAAGAAAGCTCCCATGACCGCCATCACAACGATCATCATCGGCAGAAGCATGGAGAGCATCAGGGCGCCCTTGTCCTTGTGGGTGGTCACGGCTCGGGAACTGATGTCGAGGGGGTCCAGGGTTCCAGGTTCCAATCCCGCAGCTTCTGCCGCTTGCTTGCGGTAGCTTGCGATCAAGGAGCTCACCAGGTTTTGGGTGCGGTCCCCGGCCAGCTCCGAATGGGAGCGTGTGCTGTGCACATACAAGGTGGTCTTTCCGTCGGTTCCGCTACCCAGTAGCAACACCGCATCGGGTTTGTCTTTTTCGTCATCTGCGACCTCTTCACCCTGCGCCACGGGGGTGAGCCATTCGCGAATCTCCTCGTCACTCTGGATCCCGCTATCGGTGATGAGGGATATCGGTTGGAACACGGGAGCTTTGTCGGTGCCCTTGGGCAGCAGCGCTTGCATGTCACGTTGGACCAGCTCCACCCGGACCGGGTCCCCGACCAGGGCGATCTCCACCTTGGTTTGCTCCTGGTGACCTTTAACCACCAGAAACCCTTGCAGGATGGCCCAGAACACCAAGGGGTACATCACAATTGGCAATACGATCGAGTTCTGCACCGTCTGACGGTCTCGCAGGCTGGAGAGCAGTTCCTTGCGGGCGATGTGGAGCGTCGGGAAGAACAGCCTGGAGGGAAGGGGGGGGGGCATGCGATGGATTGGGGGAGCGTGGACGGGGCTACAGGGTAGCCAAAGGAGCCCCCCAACGGAAAGCGGTTCAAGTTTGCCTTTTGCGAAGACCGATAGCTGTTTCCATGGAATCCCCCTTGGACGGCCAAGCTGCGCAGCAGGAGCAGGAACATTTTTCCGGTTCCCCCGTTTGCGACGAAACACCCTTCTCCCTAGCGGAGTTGATGGCGCCTGACCGGGCGTCGACGGTTGGTTCGGGGACTGCCGGGGAGGCCGTGCAGGCCCCCGTTCGTACCCATGTCTGGGTCCAGCCCAAGCCCAAACGCCGTACCATCTTCGGGTTGTTGCTCGGGTGCATGTTGACGGTGATGAAAGTTTGCCTGCCCTTGGCGGTGATCGCGAGTTTGTCCTTCAACTACTCCGAGGTGCGTGGGGCTTCCATGCGCCCTGGTATTCACGATCGGGACCGCATTCTGGTGGACCACGTGTCCTACAGCTTTGTGGAGGTGGAACGTGGGGACATCATCGTGCTGCGCTATCCCCTCGACCCTTCCCTCGACTACATCAAGCGCGTAGTGGCGCTACCCGGGGACGAGGTCGTGATCCAATATGGTGGATTGTGGGTAAATGGGCAGCCCGTGGAGCAGCCCTACGTGGATGTGAAGTCTCTGGATCCTTCTACCACGTTGCGCACGAAGGTAAAGGAAGGGCACTACTTTGTGCTGGGGGACAACCGGATCCGGAGTTCGGATAGCCGCGAGTTTGGCCAGGTGAAGAAGTCGTTGGTACGCGGGAAGGTGCGCTTCAGGATCTGGCCCTTGGATCGGGTTGGGTTGATTCGGTAGGAATCGAGACAGGGTTTCGCGGTGGAGGGGAAAATCGGGTTTAGAGACGGGGGAGGAAGGGGCTTTCCTCCACCGCGCAACCCCAACTCCCTCCCTTTAAATGCACACGGGCCCAAACACAAGCCACCCCCAGCAGCCTTGCCATCCGATCCCTAACCAATAGAATCGACCCCATGGAATCCCCCAACGGCCAAGTGATCCTCATAAGCGGCGCCAGTGGTGGACTCGCCAAAGGAATCGCCAAAACCCTGTTCGGTGCCGGCTACAAAGTGCACGTGATCGGACGCAACCCCACTCGTTTGGGGGATCTGGCCACCGACCTAGGCCAATCGAATGTACACGTGGGGGATTTGAACGAGGCCGGAACCGCAGAGCGCATCGTGGGGCGCGTCCTTGATACAGAGGCCCGACTCGATGGGCTCGTGTTGGGCGTGGGGCCGTACAACGCCGGAACCTTGGCCGGAACCGATGCGACCAGATGGGCCGAACTTTGGCATGGCAACGTTCAGTGCGGCGTGGGTTTGTTCGACGCGGCACGCAGCGCGCTGCGTGAATCAAAAGGAACGGCCTTGTTCTTTGGCGCTGCGGGTTTGGCCGGTTTGCAAGCGCGCAAGACGACAGCGGCTTACACGGCCGTCAAAACCGCTTTGCTCTCCTACGTGGTTTCCTTGGCCAAGGAGGAAGCTGAGCATGGTGTGCGCGTGAACATGATCTCGCCGGGCGTCGTACCCCATGGGGGCGCTTCCGAGGACACCAACTGCAGCAACACCTGGAAACAAATCCCCCTGGGGCGGCCTGGCAAGGTACAGGATGTGAGCGAGGTGGCGCTCTGGCTCATGGGCCCAGGGGCCCAATACATCACGGGTCAGAACCTAGAAGTGGCTGGCGGCTTTCTGTTGTAGCCCGGGCCTGTATGCTATTTGCATGCAACCTATCATCGACCGCAATCCATCCACGGGGGAAGTGCTGGCGGAAATCCCCGGCGCCACTCTTTCCGAAATCCAAGGTGCCGTGGCCACGGCCCGCCAGGCCCAGGGTGGCTGGGCCCAACTGTCCCCGGCGGATCGCGCGCAGAAATTGCAAGGCATGGTGGCCTCCCTCGAAAAACGGGAAGGGAAAATTGCCAGGGCGATCACCCAGGAGATGGGCAAGACCTTTGCCGCTGCCACAGGTGAGGTCAAGGGTTACACGGGCGGGGTGAGCGCCCAGGTTGAGGAGGTTTGCAAGGCCATGCAGCCCGACGATTTCTCTACCGACAAGATGCAAACCCAAGTGGTGCGCGCACCCCACGGTGTGGTCGCCGCCATCACCCCTTGGAACTTCCCCCTGGGCATGCCCCTGTCGATCCTGATCCCCGCCCTGGGCGCAGGCAACTCGGTGGTCTTCAAACCCAGCGAACACGTACCCCTGACCGGTGTGCTGATCTTCGATGCGATTGCGGAGAACGTGCCCGCAGGCGTGATCACCCTGGTGCAAGGCGCCGGCGACGTGGGGGCCGCGTTGGTGGAGTCCGATGTGGACATGATTGGATTCGTGGGCAGTCGGGACACGGGCAAGCGCATCATGTCATCCGCGGCTGGCGAGTTGAAACGTTTGGTGTTGGAGTTGGGCGGCAAGGATCCCGTGATCGTCTTCGCCGATTCCGATTTGGAAGCTGCCGCGGAATGCGTGACCGGCGGATCCCTGCGCAACACGGGCCAGGTCTGTTGCTCCGTGGAGCGTGTGTTTGTGGAAGCGAGCGTGTCGGACAAATTCGAGTCCATGGTTCTGGAGAAGGCCAAGGCTTGGAAGCATGGCGACGGTTTTGAAGAGAACGTCAACATGGGGCCACTGGTATCTGTGGAGCAGAGGGACAAGGTCGCCGCCCAAGTCACCGAAGCTGTCCGCGATGGGGCGCGCCTTTTGCTCGGGGGCCAAACTCCTGAGGGCCCGGGCGCTTTCTATCCTGCAACGGTGCTTGCGGGGGTCGATCCAAGTCTGCGGGTCGCTCGCGATGAGACCTTTGGCCCCGTGGTCAGCCTTTCCACCTTCAATGGGGAAGAGGCGGAAGCCATCCGGCTGGGCAATGACACACCCTACGGTTTGGGTGCCAGTGTTTGGTCGGGGGATGTGGAACGCGGTCGCCGTGTGGCTGGGGCGTTGCAGGCTGGACAGGTGGGGGTGAACCGCTATCTGGCCGGTGCTGCTGGCACGCCTTGGGTGGGAGCGCGTCAATCCGGGTTTGGTTTCCTTGGGGGGATTGAGGGTCATAGGCAGTTTGCTACACCTAAGACTTTGAGTGTGCCTGTTTGACTTGCTGCCTGGTGCTCCTTTGTGCATTTGTGTGAGCCCAAAAGCTCGTGCCTCTCCAGCCCCTCCATCCGCGCCCTCCCTCCGCAGCAGGCCCGCTGGTCTCTCTCTCACCCCAAATGCCCAATGGGTACCCCTCAGTCTTCCAGTGTCGTTAGCACCGCATCCCAATCCAGATCGACAGGGTCCCATTTGTCGGGTAGCTCCTGGGCATTCATCGCCTCTTCAATCGATTGGATGCGTTCATCGAACTGGGGGTGACTACTGGCCCAGGCCATACCCTTGGGCATGTCCCCATAGCGATCCTGCATCCTGCTGAAGGAATCGATCAGTCCTTGGGGACTGATTCCTGCGGCGATCAGGATTCGCACGCCTTCCAGGTCCGCCTCGGTCTCCGCATCCTGCGAATAATCATTCACCTGCTGCAAAGCAAACAGCTCCACGGCGACCGACTCCAAACCATCCAAGCTGCCAAACAGGATTGCCATGCCTGCGGCAAAGGCCCCATTGTGGGCGACGCGCAAGAGCCCATGGCGCAGTTTGGCATGGGCCATTTCGTGGGCTAGAACTCCAGCGACCTGGTCGGGATGATCGCTTTGTGTGATCAGGCCGGTGAACACGGTGATGTAGCCTCCCGGCAGAGCGTAGGCGTTGGCTTCGTCATTGCGCACCACACGGAACTGGTACTGCAGTCCTTCGACCGTGGCGTGGGGGGTGAGGCGGTCTAGAATGGCCTGAATCGCTTCGTTGACGGCCTCGTCTTCCACAATGCTGCCGCCGGCGTCCATCGATTCCTGGGCGGCTTCACCCAGGGCTTCGTCCACTTCCATGGGCAGGGCGTCGACGGAGGCGGTGATGGTTCCATCGAAGAGCGTGGGGACCGACCACAGGAATGCACCGAGTGCGATTAGCACGAGGGCGCAGCCGAACAGGTGCTTGCTTCGTGAGGACGTTTTCTGACCGGACAGGCGGGTGAGTTGCTCGTTCAGATCGTTGCCCGCCATGGTTTCGAGGGCCCGCTCGAAGGCGGGGTCCAGGCAGGTCACGCTCGAGCTGCCGTCCTTTGAGGTGGCGATGAGGGCTCCGCTCTCGTCGCGGCGCAGGCGCATGCCTTTGAAAGCAAGGGTCTGCATTTCCTCTCCATCGGGCCGGGCATGGATGCCTCCGCGGTCCACGGCAATGTGGGCGGGGCAGCTGTCCCCTGAAATCGACTTGCCGCGCAGGCGGCCTTTGAAGGCCTCCTTCGGGTTGTATTGGGTGGCGG
This sequence comes from bacterium, assembly GCA_024228395.1. Classification (GTDB taxonomy): domain Bacteria; phylum Planctomycetota; class UBA1135; order UBA1135; genus NORP259. Next base: position 14,908 of record JAAETM010000095.1, read on the forward strand.
TCATGATCAGGCTTTGGGCCGCAGGATCGTGGTGGAGAGGGTGCCGATGCTGGGTGCGTGGCAAACGACGGTGTCGCCATGCTCGAGCGGGCTCACCCCCGATGGTGTACCCATCAAAACAATGTCGCCGGGGTTTAGGGTCAGGCGCCGGGATAGATAAGCCAGGGCGCGCGGGATGGTGACCACCATGTCGCTGGTGAAAGCCTCTTGTTTTAACTCGCCGTTGACCTTGCAGGTCAAGTGCACCTTGCTGCCGTCCAAGTATTCGGAGGGCACCAGAGCGGGGCCCAGCGGACAAAAGCCATCCATGTTCTTGGCCCGGAACCATGGAAAACCGAGCTTGCGATCTTTGCCCTGCAAGGAGCGTGCGGTCAGGTCATTGGCCAGCGTCAGGAAAGCCACATGTTCCATGGAGTCCTCTTCAGGGAAATCCTTGCCGCCCAAGCCTATGATCAAAGCCAGTTCGACCTCGTGGTCCACGCGCTCGGTGTACCAGGCGGGAACGCTGACTTCGCTACCGGTGGGCACCAGGGTTTCGGGTAGTTTGTTGAAGTAAAGCGGCTCCTTGGGTACGCTTTCGTTGAACTCCTCCGCGTGGGCTTTGAAATTTTTGCCGAGGGCCAGGATCTTGCCCACCCGATCGCGGTCCACGGGCAAGCAGAGCTCTCCTTCGGGCAGGCCGTTCGGATTGGCTTCGACTTGCTCCCAGTCCATCCCTCCACTGCGCGGGAGTTTGTCCTCTAGCAGACTCGGGGAAAACCAGCCGTCCTCGGACAGCTCAAACGGATCCGCCGGCCGTCCCGTTTGGCGCAGGTACGCAGACAGATCCCAGAGTCCTGACCCATCGTCCAATACCAACGAAGCGCGGTGACCCTTGAGGGTGTAAATACGAATCGGATCCGGAGCGGTACTCATGTGGGCTAGTATACGGATCGCGGTCGCCGGGGGTAGCGGTTGGCGGTTTTCCATCGTCGAGGAAAAGGGCGCTCCGCGTGGGTGGGGGGAGAGTCTGCGGTACGACCCTTGCTCCGCTACTCTTTCAGGGTCTCGGCCAGGGTCGAGAGGGCGTACGCCGTCGCCAAAATCGGGTTGCCTTCCCACCAGCGGGGGGCGTTGCGGTTGGACCAAGAGCCGCTCTCTTTGCTCTGCATGGCGATCAGGCGGCCGGCGAGTTCGCGCTTCCAGGCGTGCTTGACACCGGCAGCATCGGTCAGTTCGTCGGAGCCGTAGGTGTTGAGCGCGCGGGACATGGCCAGGAAGTAGTAGAAGATTCCCTGGTAGGCGGCGCGCGCGTCGCGCGAGGTGTCAAAACCCGGGTTCACGTCCAGGGTGTAGTTCTTTTCGAGCCAGGAGTAGGCCGCTTTGACGCGCGGGTCGTCCTTCTTGAGGCCCGCGAGAACATAACTTTTGAGCAGGGCGTAGGTCATCGATCCGTACGAACGCGGCACGCGCTCGCCATTCTCCAGGTCCAGGAAACCGGCCTTGGAATCGCCGGGCATGTAACCACTGCCGCCATCGTTGCCCGAGGTGATGATCACGCCACCGTCGTCGATGCGCACGTCGTTGCTCTCCGAGCGGTTCTGGCAGCGCTCCAGGAAGCTGACTACGCGCTTGTAGGCCTCATGGTCTTCTTCCAGGCCAGACGCGGCTAAGGCTTCCAGGGCCATCTGCAGGTTGGAAAGGTCCGGGCGTTCGTCGCCGCCGTAACCGATGCCGCCGTAGTAGCGATCGCCTTCGCTGTACCCTTCGCCTTCATCCGCCTGCAAACCGAGCAGGAAACCTTGCGCTTTCTTGACCGCGGCTTTGTGGTTGGGTTTGTCGCTGGCAGCCAAAGCCATGATCGAGGAAGACGTCACATAGTTCGCCAGCATTCCCTGGTGAATCGACCCGTCTTCCTTTTGCAGGCTCACCAACCAGTCGAGACCGTCGTCGATGATCTTCTGCACGGCGGCATCACGCGGGGTGGGCAAACCTTGCAGGGAGCCGATCACCATGGAGGTCAGACCCGCATCCGGGTGGCCGGGGGCTCCGAACTTTCCATCCTCCGCAACCCGCACCAGGAACGCTGCGCCCTTTTGCATGGAGATCAGGACCCGATCCTTGTCGGCCGCTGTGAATGCACCCAGGGGCACGATGGGGGCTTGGGGCCCCTCGGCGGGTCGGAACATCTTCTCGTAGCGCGAGAGGTCGATGGCGGCCAGGGCCGTGGAGGCCAATGCGGTGCGGCCTGCGATCGTGCTGGGCCAGGAGCCATCGCCCTTGCGTTTTGCCAGCAAGCTGCGAACGTGTTTGAGCGCGGCGGGTTGTTCCAGGTCGGGGCCGATCAGGCCTTCGAACGGATCCGCGATCGGATCTTGTTTGCCGAGCCAAATGAGGGCGTTGGCGTAGGCCTTCTTGCGCTCAGGATTTTGGTGGGAAAACAACGCGCGCACGGCAATCGTTGTGAGCTTGGCGTTGGCCTTGTTCATGCCATCCTTGAAGGCACCGTCGCTATCCTGGTGGGAGAGCAGGTAGCTGAGGGCGCCCCTGACGAAGTAGCCATCGGGCTCCCGGTACTTGCGCGGGCTCTCTCCCAGGGCGCACAGGACCAACGCCGTGGTGAGTGGGTCCCCGTAGGAACCGGTGGCGCGATCCTGCTGGGCCCGCATCCAGCGGATCGTCCCGTCCAGGGAGTCCTTGATCTGGGTCTCGGGGCCGGGGCGACCTCCGGGGTCCTGGGCGAGACAGGGGAGGGTGGACGCGAGAACGGCGGCCGCCGTGAGGATAAGTGCTTTGAACATGGCTATAGGGGGGCTGGGCGGTATCGCCGCCCAGCCAGAACTTAACGTCCATATCCCCGAAGGGTTCAAGCAACCTCCCCGTTATTGCTTCAGGCGCACGGCGGTTCCATAGGCTAGGACCTCGGCGGCGGCCCGGGAGACCCCGCAGGTCGCAAAACGGAAGCCCACGATGGCGTTGGCGCCCAAGGAGCGCGCTTCGGCGGTCATGCGGTCTATGGCCTGCTCGCGGCTCTGGGCCACCAGGGCCGTGTATTCAACGACTTCGCCGCCCACCACGATGCGCAGCGTGGCTCGAAAATCCCGCCAGAGGTTGCGCGAGCGAACCACGGTTCCTCGGGCCATGCCCAGGGTCTCTTTGATCTCCTTTCCTGGGATCGAATCGGTGGTCGTAATGAGCATCAGCGGTGAACCTTGCGGTAGGGGTCGTGGGGGAGAACGGCCAGCCGTTCCCGAAGGGTCAGAAGGGTCACGAGGCAAACGCCAGTGGCGCCGGAGAGTAGAAACAATTGCATGGTCCAGTGCTCGTTCGAGCCCAGGACCGAAATGCCAAGGGCTGCGGCAAACCCTGCCACAGCTAGAATGCAAAGCCACAGCCCAAGGCGCAATCCTTTGCGATGCAGTGGGTCTTGGCCGAGCCTTTGCCACTCGCGGTCCTCCGGTTCTGGGGGGATGGTGCGGCGCGCGAGCAGGGCGAATTCGCGCAGCTCAGCGACCTCTTTTTCCAGGGCGGGTTCTACGGCGAGGCGGGACTCGAAGCGTCGGCACTCGGCCAATTCAAGTTCCCCATCCACGTAGGCCATGGCGAGCATCTGATCCTTTTCAAGCTCGTCTGAATCGTGCTTCATTGGGTGGCCTCCATTTGCGGAGTGCTGGTGTTTTGATGGGGGTCCAGGGCCGGGCCGAGCGCGTCGCGCATGCGGCGGCGGGCATGGAACAGGCGCGACATGACGGTGCCTTCCGGAATCTCCAAGGCCTCGGCGATCTCCTTGTAACTGAGATCCTCCTGGTGGCGCAGGGTCAAGATTTCACGGTCCCTCGCGGAGAGTTTCCCCATGGCCTCCATGTACAGCCGTTCCGTTTCGGTTTGGCTGGCTTGGGCGGAGGGGTCGGGCGTGTTGCCTTCGATGTCGAAGTCGAGTGGGTCGCCGCTTGCGTCGACCTGGTGGATCGACCGTTCGCGGGTTCGGCGGCCCTTGCGCAGGAAACTGAAACAGGTGTTGCGCAGGATACGGTGGAACCAGGGAAGGAACGGTTTGGACGTGTCGAAGGATTCGCGCGCTTTGTAGACGCGCATAAAAGTTTCCTGGGCCAGGTCCATGGCGTCTTCGCGGGAGCCAACCATGGAATAGGCGATGTGAAAGGCTCGACCTCGGAGCAAACGAAACAGGCTGTCAAAAGCCCGCAAGTCGCCGTCGTGTAGTCGCGTCATCAGGATCGAAGATTCGGTATGCATCGTGGGGACGGGCTTGCGTTTCCAGATTGCCAAATGTGGCAAGAATGGTTTCGGCCCTCAATTCTGACCCCGATACGTTGGGGCCGGGTTTCAATTCAGGAAAACCTGTGAAAAGCCACTCGAAACAGCCTTGTTGGGGCTTAGAAGCAGGATTTATCCGTTTTTTGAGGGGAGGCGAGAAGCCAGGACGCCCAGCAGGGCGGTTGCGGCGCGACGGCTCGATCCCGGGCTCCCCAAGCGTTGACTGACCCGCTCCAACTCTTCCATGCAGCGGCTGCGTTCCACGCCGTCCTTGTTCACCCGTTGGATATCGAGGGAAACCTGCTCCAAGGGACCGTCATCCCCAAAGCAGTACTCGTTCAGAATGAATTTGCCCGCGACCAGGTTGGTGGAGGCGAACATTCCGGTGGTCAGCAGCTTGTGCGCCACGTGTTTCTTCCAACCACCCGGGTCGCGGTAAATGACTACGGCGGGAATGCGATGGAAGAGCAGGTCGGTGAGCACCGTGCCCGACACCGCCAGGGAACCACGGCAGGTGGAGAGCGTGCCATGCAAGTCTCCAATCGTGAGCTCGATGGTATTGGTGATGTGCGGACAGCGCGCGCGGAAGTCCATGAGGTGCTGCTCGATGGCTTCCCGATGCATGTCCCCCGATTGCGCGATGGACAATCGCTGCTTGGGTTGTGCTTCGCATAGTGGTTCGATGGCGCGCAGCATCCAGGGTAGGTTGTCGGCGATTTCTCCGCAGCGGCTGCCGGGCAGCAGAACCCAGTCCTTGCGGGATTCCGCCTCGGGTGCGGGGGGTGGTTCCAGCTTGACCAGCTCATCCAGAAGCGGGTGCCCCACGTGGGTGACAGGAACCCGGTGGCGCGCGTACCAATGGGGTTCGAAGGGCAAAATGGTCAGGGCATGGCTGATGTACTTCCGGTAGCGCCCCACACGCCAGGGGGCCCAACCCCAAAACTGCGGCGCTATATGATGCACGCTGGGCACGCCATAGCGACTAGCCACGCGCGCCATGGGCACGTGCAAGGCGGGGGAGTCCACGGGCACGAATAGATCCACAGGATCTGTAGAATCACTGCCTTGGAAAGCCTCGGCGGCTATTTGAATCAGACCCACGTAGAAAGGCAGGGCTTGGGCGATTCCTTTTGCGTGCAGGGTCGCGTCCGCAACGGGATCGGCTAGAACCTCCACACCGGCTTCTTTTAAGGCGTGCCCTCCAAAGCCCGCGATCCGCGGCCGCGCTAGGCCGTTCTCTTCGGCGACTTTGTAAATGGCCCGGGCCAGGTTGGCCGAGTGGATTTCGCCGGAGGCTTCCGCGCACGACAGGAAGATACGCAGCGGCTGTTTCAGGTTCGCTAGGTTCGTGAGGTCGGGTACATGATCTACGGGCTGCATCGGCTGGGCGGCCAGGTCGCCGCGCACTTCGCGCTCATGCCGCTTCCGGGATACGAATAGGTACCACAGCAGGCTTGGGATCCACCGAAAGAGGTCGAAGAGGGCGTGTCCCAATTCCCGCCTAGCGGCCCATTTCGGGTTGGGAGTGCCAGCGGATTTCATGGGGGTGAGTCTAGCTTAGAAGCACAGCTGAGGTACAGGCGAGCCAGGCCAAAGGGGCGCGCAGGACTTGGGGATCCCTCGAAATTGGCACATGGCGAACCTGGGGGCGCGGGCGCGCTCTTTTCCCTTGGATCCACGCTTCAGCCCCAGCAACCTATGGACGACATGCTCCATCGCCTCCTACTCTCTTGTTTCTGCTGCCTGATCCTGCCCATGTCCGCAATCGCCCAGGGCAAGGAGGTTCGCTACAGGGAGATCGGCGTGACCATGGCGGCTCCTAAGGGTTATGACGCCATGCCTATTCCGCGCACAAAAAACGTGCTCAAGTTGGTTTACGTGCGGCGTGACGAGCAGTCTGGAACCACCCTGACCCTCTCCCTGTATCGAACCGCGGTGAAACCAGGTGTGTCGGGGGTGGACGATTCCTTTTTGGCCAACGTGCTGAAGGCCAAGGCCACGGGCAAAACCAAAAAGTTCAAGAGCTTGGGCGAGTACAAACGCCTGCGCTATCCCTTTGAGCGTAACGGTCGCCGGGGGTATCTCTTCTCCTATGTTGGAGGGGACTATGCGTATTTCTTGGTGGGGGAGTCCCCCAGTGCTTTGTTCGATTCGAACTCTTCCGCCTGGAATCGAACGGCGGATGAACTGCGCATACACCCACCCGCCCGCGATGACCGCAAGCGTGCGGAACTGGAACTCAAGTATGGGCGCAGTCGCCATTCGGACAAGGAGCGTCGCATCCAGGCGAACCTATCTTTGGTGGAAGGCTGGCATGCTTTCGACAGCGAGGAATACATTTACTTGCTGCATGGGGACGACACCCAAGCGTGGAAAGAGTTTGATGGGCAACTGAGCGGTGTGCGTCGATACCTAACGGAGCATGTGCTATCGCATCGCAATCAGGAACCCGAGGATGTGGGCGTGGTACGACTCTGCCAGAGCCGACAGGAGTATCTGGACTACGGTGGCCAGGGCTGGACCGCGGGTTACTTCAGCCCCTCTGAAGATGAGCTGGTGCTCTACGATCCGGGCGATGTCGGCGCCATGCTCGGCGTGCTGCGCCACGAGTCCTTTCACCAGTACATCTACGCGGCCCTGGGTGGCATCTCACCGCACATCTGGTTTGATGAGGGCTACGCGGAACTCATGGCCAGTGCCCGCGTGGAGGGGCAGCGCCTGACCGGGTTCAACCCCATGCCGCATCATTTGCAGATCCTCTCGCAGATGCTCGGGGAAGACGGCAAGGGACTCGAACCGCTCGATGTGTTCCTGCACCTTTCCCAGAAGGACTTTTACGCAGCGCCCAACGAATACTACGCCCAAGCCTGGATCTGGCTGGAGTTCCTGATGAACTCCCACTACGGCCAACGCTCCTCGCGCGGTGAGGATTTCATCAAGAGCTACGTGCGGCATATTCGCGAGGAGTGGAAAAAGCGCGTGGAGGCTTCCTCCTCTGGCGGCGCTTTGCACACCGGCACCCTTGTCGAAGTTCGCGAGTTTGCCCTGTTTAAAGCGCTGAAACACTTCGATCTAAAAGCCGCTGAACCCGCGTTCCTGCGTTTTGTGAAGGAGCGAATTGCGGTCGAGACAAAATAGGAATATCGACCGGTTGCGTTCTTGATGCTGCCCTTGGAGGCCAGATTCTGGGGGCGCTTCAAAATGAGTCAAAGGCCATACCCCAGCTCGGCGTGGCTTCAGTGGGCCTTGGGGCTTGAATCGATGACATAGCATGCTGGCTATTGTCACCGTTTCACCCCTTGGCAGCTCGGATGTCGTGTTGGCGCTGATCTTCGCTTCCTTTTATTGGAGGGCTGCGCGCATGGATGGGGTGTGGCCGCCGATTTGGGCGGTGTTGAGTGTGGTGGTTTGGATCGTTGGCAGCCGCTTTTTTGGGCTGGGCATCATCGCAACCCAAGTGTTGCTGTTTTTTGGCATCGCTGCTGGCCGTGCTTACTTAGAGATACGCGACGAGGATCGACGCGTGGAATGAACCGCCTACGGAGTTCTGTGGCGGAAGATGGCAAAACCAGCGATGAAGGCGACCGCTTGAATCCCGAGCATGACGGCCACGCGATCCAGGGGGGTCGTATTGGTGCTGATGATGGCGGAGAACGTTTGAATGTCAGTCCAGCGGAAAATGGAATAGTGCGTGATCGTCTTAACCATATAGATCGCGAATTCGGCGATGGCAAAGAACAGGAAGACGAAGGCAATCTTGAGGGGCTGCTGACCAATGGCGGATACCGCGAAGGTCACACTGAACATGGCACCCAGGAACACGGACTGGTAGGCGCTGCAGCGCAAGAGGTCCGAGTAGCGCATGGAAGTGCCCACGGTCTCCAGCAGCGCCGGCACGGTCAAACTCGAAAGGAACACGGGGATGGCCACGGCTAACTGGCCCATGACGAAGCGTTCGGTGTAAAGCCGTAGCCGCGAGACGGGGCGGGCCAGCCAGACCTCCAGGGTGCCGCGCTGGGCTTCACCCGCGATCGCATTGGAAGCGAATAGCACCGCGGCGGTGGAACCGAGGATGTTGCAGGCCTTGAAGTAGTGTTGACCGGCCACGTAGGCGGGGGCGCCGAGCTTGTCGACCAGTTTGATTTGGTCCGCGAGGATGGGCAGTGGCGAGGCCAGCATCTTGAGCGCGCCCAAGTTCTCGGTGAAGGCCGGCCACCAGTGGATGGCTGCATACAAAAGGCCTTCCAGCATGATGAACAGGAAGAAGCTGAACAGGGCGTAGGAAATCAGGTCGCGTCGCATCAGGTTCCTTCCACCCCGTAGAGGTCGCGGTAGATGGCTTTGAGGGTGCTGGAGCCGAATTGCACTTGGGCGGGGGCGGTCAGGTTGGTCAAACCGTTGAGCATGGCCAAGGTCGCGCGGGGATCGGGGCTCGTGAGTTCGAGCACCAGTTCGCTGCCGACGATTCGCGCGTTGTCGTAGCTGGATTGCGGCAAGGCGTCGAGCAGGGCTTGGCCCGGGCCTTCCATATTCCAAGTGAGGCGCAAAAGGCGCGCAGCCCGGTCATGGATGACCGAAGCTTTGGTGTCAGCGATCACCTCGCCCTTTTTCATGAACAGGATGCGGTCGCAGACCCGATCCACTTCGCCGAAGTGGTGGGACGATAGCAGGACAGTGGTACCGGTCTCCGTATCCTTGCGCAGGGCATCGGTTACCAGGGTCCGTCGCGAGGGGTCCAGCCCTTCGGTGATCTCGTCTAGAATGCGCACGGGTACATCCGGGGCCATGGCCGCAGCAAACACCAATTGGCGCTTCATACCGTGGCTGTAAGAACCCATGCGGCGTTCCAGGGGAAGGCCAAAACCCGTGGCCAGCTCGCGAGCTCTCTTGAGGGTTTGTTTGTCCCGTCCACGCAGGAACCAGTTCAGGTGATCTCGCCCCCGCATCTCTCGATAGACGCCCATTTCTCCGGGCGCATAGGTCACTCGCTCACGCAAGTTGCAGCCATCGCCTTCGAGTTCTCGGCCGTCGACCCAGACCCCGCCGGAGTCCGGACGAATCAATCCGATCAGGCTGCGCATGAGTGTGCTTTTGCCGCTGCCATTTGGCCCGATCAAACCCACGATGCTTCCGGCAGGAATGTCTAGGTCCAGGGGGGCCAGGGCCTGGTTCTTGCCAAAAGCCTTGCTCAAACCGCGAACCCGGATGGAACCGGGGCCTGCAGGAGTTTGTGGAATAGTGCGGGACGGGTTCATGGAAGTCGATACGTTACCGTCGAAAGGGGCGAGTATCACTGGCCAACCCGGGCTCATCTCCCACCTATCCGGTTTTAGGGATGCTGGCGCATGTTCTTACCATCGGACCGTTGAAGATCAGGGTTGAAGCCAGGGGGATTCCAGCTACCGTAGGGACCGCCATGGATTCATTCACCATTCTGATTCTCAAAGAGGACTCCCTTGGACGGGTGGAGTGGCTGCTGGCCCACGATGGCTGTGCGCTGATCCGGCGCGTGGCTTGCGGTGGTCGCATCCCGCTCTCCAGGTGGCTGGCCCGGCGATTGATGGCCCGGGAGAGGGCTGCCCTTCTGCGCCTGGCCCAAGTCCCAGGTTTGCCGTGCCTGTTGGACTCCACGGATTCCCGTTACGACGAGGCGCTCGATTTGGAGATCCCAGGGCGTGGGAGCCCTGCAAAGCAGGATCTACTCGTGCGTCACAGTGTGTCGGGTTGCGCCTTGCACCAGGCGCAGACCCTGCCGGAGAATTTCTTCGATCTTCTGGAGGGTTTGGTGGCCAAAATTCACGCCCAAGGCGTTTGCCACAACGACCTGCACAAAGAGCAGAACATTATGGTCGATGCCCAGGGCTATCCGGGATTGATCGACTTTCAATTGGCGTCCGTGCACGCGGGCAATTCCAGTTCTTTCCGCACGCGGTGCCATGAGGACTTGCGCCACGTGCAAAAGCACCGTCGTCGTTACCTGCGGGATGGGCGTGGCCCCGAGGGTATTTCCATCGAACAGACCATCGGTGCAGGCGCAGGGGCGGGACTGCGCCGGCGTCCTCTTTCGCTGTTGTGGCGCAAGACGGGCAAGCCGCTCTATTACTTCTTTACGCGCAAAGTGCTGCGTCGCTGGGATGGGGAAGAGCGTCGAGAGAGTTCGGGGCCGTGGCCCAAATGGGTCGGCCCGCTGGAGCCCAGGGCCTAGTGATACGTGGCACGTTGCTCGCGGCGCAAGCCTGAGCGTTCATCGGGTGTGGCGACCAACGACAATGCAGCCTGGTCGCTGGCGCCAAAGGCGCCAAAGTTCTGACGCCCGGTGAAGAGCGTGATGTGGTTGGCGCTGGAGACTTCGTTCATGCGGTCCAGGTCGGTACCGTCGTCCTCCCAGTAACAAACCGGGCAGACGTCGTGGGCGCTTCGGCGGGCCAGGGAATAGTAGTCGCAGCAGGGGCACTGGTTCTGTTCGTCGCGCAACATGGGTTAGTGGGCCTCCAGCCAGTTCTTGCCGTGGCCAAAATCGACCACTAAGGGCACGTCGAGTTCCACCGCGTTTTCCATGCATTCGCGCACAATGTCGATGGTGGTATCCAGGTGGCTCTTGGGTACTTCGAGCACCAATTCGTCATGGACTTGCAACAGCATCAGGGCCGGACTGTTCTCCTTGGCCAGGCGAATTTCCAGGTCGATCATGGCGCGTTTGATGATGTCGGCGGCGCTGCCTTGCACCGGCGTGTTGACCGCAACGTTTTCCGCCATGGCGGCCATGCGCGGATTTTTAGAGGTCAGTTCGGGAACGTTGCGGCGGCGACCGAAGAGTGTTTCAACGTAGCCGGTCTCACGGGCCCTTTCGAGCAGGTTGTCGATCCACGTGCGCACGCCGGGGAAGGCTTTGAAGTAACGTTCGATGAACTTCTTGGCGTCGGGCACGGTCAGGCCGGTTTCCTTGGAGAGGCGTTGGGCGCCCATGCCGTAGAGCAGACCGAAGTTGATCGCCTTGGCCTTGGAGCGGTGTTCGCGGTCGACTTCGCTGGGGTCCAGGTCAAAGATCTTGGCGGCGGTGGAGGCGTGGATGTCCAGGCCTTCCTGGAAGGCCTTGGTGAGCCCCGGATCGCCGCTCAAGTGCGCCATGATGCGCAGCTCGACCTGGCTGTAGTCCGCCGCCATGAGCACCCATTCGCCATGTTCATCGGCGGGGCGCGGCACGAAGACCTCGCGCAGCTTGCGGCCCCGGGGCGTGCGGATCGGGATGTTCTGCAGGTTTGGGTTGGAGCTCGCCAAGCGTCCCGTGGCCGCGCTGATTTGACTGAAGTGACAATGCACGCGGCCGGTTTGCGGGTTCACGAAGCGCGGCAGGGCTTCCACGTAGGTGTTGCGCAGTTTGGCGACTTCGCGGAAGGCGAGTAGGCGCTGGATGATTTCCACGTCCCCGTAGTTGGTGGTCAGGGTCGAGTGATCCGTGGCCCAGCCGGTCTTGGTCTTCTTGGGTTTCTTGACCCCGGCTTCGACTTGGATCTCGAGCTTTTCGAAGAACACTGCGCCCAGGGCTTTGGGGCTGTTCAGGTTCAGGTCGGGCACGTCAGCTAGCCTGCGTACGTCGGCCTCGGCGGCTTGCATGTCCTTGAGCAGGTTTTGTCCAAGCTCCGCCAGGGCTTCCACGTTCAAGCGAATGCCGCGGCTTTCCATGGCTTGCAGCACGGGCACCAGGGGCAATTCTAAGTCGTAGTACAAACCTTCAAATTCGCCCTCTTGCAATTCCTTTTCGAGCTGCTGGTACAAACGGAAGGTCACGTCCGCGTCCTCGCAGGCGTACTCGGCCACCTGCTCGACCAATACCTCGGCCATGGTGATCCGCTTTTTGCCCTTGCCGATCAGTTCGGAGGTAGGGATCTTGCGCAGGTTGAAATAGTGCAAAGCCAACTCATCCAAACCATGGCGCCGGTCCGAACCCGCCACCGTGAAACTGGCCACCATGGTGTCGAAGAAGGGCGGGGGCATATCGATGCCGTGGGCGTGCAGCACCATCGAATCGTACTTGACGTTCTGGCCGATGCGGTTCAGCTCCGGGTCGGTCATGAGCGGGCGCAACGCCTGGAGCAATTCGCTGGGACCGCCGGGTAAGACGGCGGGCGTGGCATTGAAGGGCACGTAGAAGGCGCGGCCGGGGGCGGCGCTGAACGAAATGCCTACCAGAGAAACCTCGAGGGGGGAAAGGCCCGTGGTCTCCGTATCCCAGGCGAAGGTGCCCGCTTCTCGCAGTTCTTTTTCCATGGCCTGCAAGCCAGCCAGGTCGGTGACCGTCACATAGTCGCGGTCCATTTCGATCTTGCTTCCGCCGCCCTTGCGCACCTTGTCCGCCAAGCTACGGAAATCGAGCTTTTGGAACAGGTCGGCCAATCCAGAGGGATCCGGGTCAGGGGTCACCAGGTCTGTGACCGTGGGGTCCAGCGGCACGTTCGTGTGGATCGTGACCAGGTCCAGGGAGAGCAGCAGCATCTCCCGATCGTTCTCGATCTTCTCTTTGTTCTTGCCCTTGACTGCTTCCAGGTTCTCCAGGATGCCGGGTACGGAACCGAATTCTCCCACCAACTTGATAGCGCCCTTTTCACCGATACCTTTTACGCCAGGAATGTTGTCGGAGGCATCACCCATCAAAGCGAGCACGTCGATCACATGATTGGGCGTGGTGCCGAACTTTTCCTTGACCGCTTTCACGCCTTGGATCTCCAGGTCGACGCCGCGCTTGAACACGTTGTACATCTGGACCTTGTCGCTGATCAGTTGCATGAAGTCCTTGTCGCCGGAGACGATGAAAACCTCGTGTCCAGCGGCTTCGCCCTGGCGCGCCAGGGTGCCGATTACGTCGTCCGCCTCGTAACCTGGAATTTCGAAGAGTGGGATGTTATGGGCCTCTACGATCGACCGAATCAGGGGCAACTGATCGATCAGTTCCTCGGGCGCTTTCTCCCGGGTGGCTTTGTAATCCTGGAACTGCTCGTGCCGGAAGGTGGGGCCCTTGGCATCCAAGGCCACCGCGATCAGATCCGGCTCTTCGTTCTCCAGGATGCGCCGCAGGGTCATGGTGAACCCGTAGGTCGCCCCTGTGGGCTGGCCGGCCAAAGTCGTCAGGCCCGAGCGGGCAAGGGCGAAGTGGGCGCGGTAGGCGAGGGCGGTTCCGTCGAGCAGGAATAGGCGGGTCATGGCAGGAGTATACGGAACCTGCAATGCGGACGGTATGTTGTGTCAGGTAGCCGTCAAATTGCAAGCAACGCCCACCTCCCAGGCAAGGGTGGCGGGCGTTGCGCGGATCAGCCTTCTCGAAAGCCTACTGGAAGGTGAACAGCATGGCGTCGCTGAAGTTCGAGGTGTTCCCAGGGTTGGCATCTCGATACCAGCATTGGAACGTCCAGGTCTCACCAGCCAGAACGGGCTGCAAGGGATTTGTGGGCATCTGGGTCAAATCCACCGGAAGCATGAAGTAACCAAAGGGGCCTGAGAAGCGGATCTGGTTGCCAGCGTTGAAGCGCCCAAGGGCGCCTCCGAGGCACAGGATCCCCTGGCTTCCTCCCGGGTTGGGAACGAATCCCGCGGCGCGTCCACTTAAGAAGTACCCGAACTGGTTGGGCGGCATCTGGGAAACACTCAAGGAGAGGTCGTTGTCCGCTGCGACGACCGAGCCAATGGCATCCATTACGGCGGGGAGTCCGGTGGAGTTGATGGCGGCAGGGGAGCAATATACGGCTCCGAAAGTACCGCCGGGGCTGCCACAGTTGCCATTGAATAAGCAGTCCACCCACTCGGGGTGATCGACGAAAGGGTTGCGGTTGCCTTGGAAACTGAAGATCACATCGTTGCGTGCTTCTTCACCCGCATCGACGGGATCGTCCAAGTGCCACTGCAGCAAGGCACTGAGCAGGCCCATGTAGGCCACACTCTCGTTGGATCCCGTGTTGGATGCCGAGATCAAACTCTGCACATCCGTCAGGATCAGGTCGGGTTCACTAACGCCGGTGTTCCCGTGGTTGCCGCCTTCGTAGCGAACATCCGCATACAAGAGGGAACGCGCCACGTCTCCCTTGCGCTCCGACCAAACCTGCCAAGTTCCACTGGCGTTGCTACCCGAGCCCCAACTCGAGGTGCCCGGGTATGTCCCCGATGTGCCGCCGTCGGTGAGGTACTCACTACAGGAAGGACTGCAGTTTCGGAAGGGGCGGTTTGAGCGTGCCGTGTTGTAACCGGAGTCGCACAACCACAGCATGTGGCAATCGGTGTAGGGGTAGTTGTCTGAACCGTCGTCGGGGAAGCCAAAGGACTTGGGCCAGGTGTGCTCCCGGTTGAAACCACCGCCGGACTTGGAAAAGGACCGGTGGCGATAGACGTCGATGAAGCGACTCGAGTTGTTCGGATCCTCCTGCGCGATCTTCAAGATGTCCCAAGTGTCCGTGGATCCACTGGTGTACGAAAAACGTTGGTGATCGTCGACAACTTCGTGCAGGGTAGAACGCAAGGTGGTGGCGTTCGTATCGTCGACGGAGTTGTAGAATCCGGGCGGGGGGCCTTGGGCAAAGACGGTGCTAGTCAGGAGCAGTAATGCGGAAAGCAAGTGGCGCATGGTAGGGGTGCGGAGGGAGAGGCGTGCTTTGGCGGGTTCCAGCCCGGTGGTGCCGTTGGGTCTTGGGGAGGACAATCTCCCCAGGCCCCATTTCTGGAATGAGAGCCCTGCCCAAGGAAAAGCGCCTCCACGCGGAGGAAATCCGGCGCGGGAGCGCATAGTCTCTCCGAGTGGAGAGCAGGGCGCAAAAGTGACCTAGAAGGTCACGCTGAGGCCGTTGGTGAAGTTGGAAGTGCCCACGCCGGCGGGCGTGTCACGGTACCAACCCTGGAAGTGCCAGGTGTCGCCGGCCATGATCGTCACGGGGACGGTAGCGGGGACGGTGTTGGGCACGTCGAAACCGAAGCCGGTGGTGGAGGTACCAACAGCGTTGATCATCACACCGGAACCGTTGAAGCCGCCGATGGAGTTCATGTCTGTTCCAGCCACGTTGTAGCGGAAGAACTGAGCGGAACCGCCGACCAAGCAGAATTGACCATTGCTGACCACGATGCCGGAAGTGGCTTGGGTGCCGACCAGGAGGTAGGCGAGCTGTCCGGGAACACCGCCGGTGATTTCCAAGTGCGCGCCGCTACCGACGCCGGAATTGGTGGAACCGGTCAGGACAGCGGGAGCTCCGGTAGAGTTGTTGGTGGCCGGGTTGCAGAAGGGGGTACCGATGCCGGTACCGGTGCCGGCGCAGCCGGCGCCAGTGGCGGCGGTTAGTCCGCAGACGAAGGACGGGTTGGCCGTGCCGGGGGTTTGGTCGGCGCCGCCGGGGTTGCTGAAGTCAAGGAATGTGTCGTTACACCAATCGTTGGGGTAGTCGCCCGGGCGGGACATGCCAGCGGGGAAGTAAATGCCATCCGGGCCGAGGATTTCAGCACAATCGAAGGTGATGTCGTGGGGAGTTCCAGGACCACCAGCGCCGGGACTGGTGCCGGTGTAGTTGTCCATCATGGTCAAGTTCTCAAGGGTGATGAAGCTGGTCGGATCATCGGTGAACAGGGTCTCACCATTGTGGTCAGGATCGATGTTGGTGTGGTAGAGCACATTTTCCAGGTCCGAAATATCGAGGGCGTTCGGCACGTTCAGCAAGTAAAACGTCTCGGTGCCATTCTCGATGTTGTCGGCAGCACCACCGGCGTGGGGGCCGGTGGCCAAGTCGTAGTCCATGTTGGCGACGGCGACATTGCCCATCACGAAGTATCCATCGGCGGGAACTACGTAATCGGACAAGTCCCAGACACGATCCAGGGTGCCCTGGCCGCCGCCTTGGCCTTCGACCATACAGACGACGATGTTGGCCAGGCTCATGCCCGGAGTGCCGATCAGTTCGATAAACTCCATGGTGTCCGTGCCCGAGTGGGAGGCATAGATTTCATTGAAGTGGATGTTTTGGGCTTGGGCAGCGCCTGCGAGGCACATGGCAGCTGCACCAATAGAAGAGAGACGGGTAAACCGCATGATATTTGGAGTGATTGGAGAAGTGGTTTAGAGTGGGGACCCAAAGTGGATTCCCAGTGACTTCTTGAGTGGGTAAGGGTACAAAACAGAGGGTTAAAGGACCATTGAATTGATGCAAACTCTCACTTGTCCCCCGTGGGTGTCCTCAAACAAGCCAAAATAAGGGGGAGCTGCTCATTCTCCCTGGAAATGAGCCCAGTCGATTTCGCATGCTCTACGGCATGGACAACGACCCCGCCTCCCCCCCGACCCCGCCCCGCACCCTGATGGGTGGTTTCTTGATGGGGTTTGCCAATCTCGTGCCGGGAATTAGCGGGGGGACTATGATTTTGGCAGTGGGGCTTTATGACCAATTCATCGAGGCCGTTTCAAATGTTTCCAGGCTGCGATTCTCACGCCCATCTCTGTTTTTTTTAGCGTGGATAGGATTGGGCGCCATCGTGGCGGTTGCCAGTCTATCCGGCGTGTTGGTGGATTTGGTCGTGGAGCATCGCTGGGTCATGTACAGCCTGTTCCTGGGGATGACTTTGGGGGGCTCCCCCGAATTGCTTAAGCAGGCTAGGCCTGTCAAAGGGCCCGTAGTGCTCGCCATCATCGCAGGCTTCGCGGCCATGGCAGCCTTTGCCTACTTTCTGACCGGCACCCAATTGCCTCCCAACCCCGGCGTTTTGGTTTTGGTGGGCGCTCTGGCAGCTTCCAGTATGATCTTGCCCGGCATCAGTGGAAGCTACCTGCTCCTCATCTTCGGTCTGTACGAAACCGTGATCGGATCCCTAAGGCCCGAGGCCCTGCGCGAGGATTTTATGGGAGCCATGTGGATCATCGTACCCGTCGGTGTTGGGGCCGTGTTGGGTATCGCCCTGCTGTCCAATGTGCTGCGCCTTTTCCTGAATCGCAAACCCCAGGTGGCCCATGGCATGCTGCTTGGACTCCTGGTTGGTTCTATCCTAGGCCTCTGGCCCTTTCAAAATCCGGTTCACCAAGAGCTCGCACGCAAAGAAGTACGCAAGGCCACCGTCATGCTCCTGGCAGGAAACGAAACGCAGGCGATCCAAGACAAGTTTGGCGTCACCTTCACCGAAGAACGCTTGCAGGAACTGGCCACCCGCTACGCCGACAAAACCCCAGGCGATCTAAAGCGCATGAGCAATCAACTCGAACGCTTTGATCCTACTGTGACCCAAATCCTGAAAGCCTTGGGGCTGTTCCTTTTGGGCGTTCTTACCACGCGCATGGTGGGGCGGAAGCAGTCCTGATTGGTTCCTTGGGGTGGTGCAGTTGTGGGAGTCCTGCTGGGCGCCAATTTCTGCATGGCCTACCCACAATCACTTCTTCTTGCCCTTCAACTCCACCAGCGCTGCCGCAGCAGCGCCCCAAAGGAAAGCAAGGCTTAAGGCCAGGGGCGCGGAGTCCTGCCCTATGGTCAGAATCCCTGCTTTCGATAGGAGCAGCCCAAGGAACGCGGCAGCCGCACCAATAGCCAGGGGCAGAAGGGCTTCGTAGAAACCGTTCAAGTGGCCACGGATTAGGCTCCATCCAAGTCCGCCAAGCATGCCCAAGGCCACGGTTGCAGGCATGATGTGGCCCGGGGCCGGCGCGCTTCCGTCGAGCCATTCGGTTGTGAACGCCGCGAGCAGGGCAATCACCACGGGCAAGGCGATGATCCATTGGGCAAGTCGGGCCAGGTTGTTCTGGGTATGCTCTTGGCTCGCGAGTCGGTTTCGTTTCTCGACTTCGGTGCGGACCAGAGCCATGGTGCCCGCATCGGGGCTCTCTTGGAGAGCGTTGAGGAGGGAGTCGCGCAGCCAGCCGTCGGTGTGGCTACGGACTTCACCTCTTAGCAGCTGGGTCATCAGTCGGCGTTCGCCCACCGAGCGAGATTCCAAGTCCAAGCGCCAGGCGTGGGTCAAGGACTCCTGAGCAGCTTCGACCTTGCCTGATTGAACGGCAAGCTCCGCTTGAGTTAAGTGCAATAGGACGCTTTCGCGCCAATCGCCCCCGTTGCTTGCACTTTCCACGTGTGAGCGTGCCGCCGCGATCGATTCAGCCAAGCGTCCACGGTGGGGGTCGAAGACCCAATGGCTCTTGGCTGGGTGAGCAGGGGCGACGGGGGGCAATTGCCCGGTCTTCTCCTGGGGGTGGTTCGCCGGTGCGGGTGGCGGTTGAATGAGAGGGTCTTCCATAGCCAGCAGGACTTGACGTTCTTCGGGGAAGGCCAACTGCTTGGCCGCCAGGGCAAAAGGCAACCAAAAACAGTCGGCATTAGGGAGCGGGTCGGAGGCCGAGACGCTCCAATAGTCTGTGTTCAGGGGGTGTCCAGAAACTTGCGCGCGCACTTGGGAAAGGTGCTGCCAGTCACCGCACTTCAAGTTGGGGCTGACCTGGTCGTGCACGGCGCGTTGGGCCGCGTCCCGGGCGGATTCCCCGGGGCGGATGAGAACGCGCGGCAAGCAAACCGCGCCCTGTCGGCGCAACAAGGCCACCAGGCTCAGATCCGGCTTGGAGTGTGTCAACACTACGGCTCCGGCAGCCCGCATCGAAGGCGTTTCATGCTCGGCGCCCAAGGCCGGGTCGAGGGGCCGGGGAGCACCTTGTTCCGGGTTCAGCGAGCCTACACTCTTTCCTGCGGCCGAATCGTTGGGGTTGTGGGTAGGAGAGGAGGATTGCAAGTGGATGGTGGGGTGGAGAGTTCTGGAGTTTAGCGCTTCTGGGCTAACTTCCCGCCGCCATCGGTGGAGAGTCTCCGCAATGCATGTCCTTGATCAGCAACTGCAGGCTCGTTTGGCCGCGGAATGTATTCCACCGGGGCGTGTACACAAGATGCAAGGGCCGTGCCATGGCGAGTTCCTGGGTGCGTGCTCCGGCCCCAAAAAATAAGGCCTTATGTACGACGCTACCCTGTCGCACTTTGAGAAGAAGGTGGCTCTGGTCCTGGCCCATGCGGCGTGGCTCCTCGGCCAGGCGTAGATCCTTGGATAACAACACCGGCTGCTCATTGCCCTGTCCGTAGGGTTCCAAGAGGTCGATCTGGCGCATTTGGGCTTCGACCATGTTTTCAAAGGGCAGCTCCGCGTCGATTTGCAGGAAGGACGCCTGCTTCGGATTGGCCTGCAGCATCTCGCGGGCTTTTTCGTTGACGGCAGCGCGTAAGGCGGGCAGGTCCGCTTCCCGCAAATCGCAGCCAGCAGCCTGTTCGTGACCCCCGTAGCGCCCCATGAACTCGGACCCGCCGTGCATGGCATCCAGCACGGAGAACCCGGGCACGCTGCGCGCGGAGCCGCGGCCTTGCTCCCCGTCGAATCCAAACACCAGGGCCGGCTTGCCGAATCGATCCACTAAGCGTGAGGCCACGATTCCGATGACGCCTTGGTGCCAACCCTGGCCGCCCACCAGGATGACGGGACAGTCGGGGTCCTCGGCGTAGGGTTTGGCCATGACGAGGGCTTGCTCGGTCAACCCGCGTTCCAGTTCACGGCGCTTGATGTTCAGGTCGTCCAAGCGGCGTGCAGCATTGCGTCCTTCGACGGCATCGGCTGCCAGGAATACTTCGACGGCGCGGCCGGCGGTCTCCAAGCGCCCCGCGGCATTGATGCGCGGTCCAACCTGGAAGGCCACATCCTCGGCGCAAAGTGTGCGTCCCTTGAGTCCGGTGACCTCGAGCAAGGCCTGGAAACCGGGTGCCCGCGAAGCACCCAAAGCCTTCAGGCCAAAGCAGCACAGGATGCGGTTTTCATTTTCCAAGGGCACCACGTCGCAGACCGTGGCCACGGCCACCAAACCCATCGAGTCCACCAGGAATTGGCGTAGGTCGTCGCGCACCCGCGGCGTTCCGGAGATGCGTTGGCAGAGACCCCAGGCCAACTTGAAGGCTACCGCCGCGCCGCACAATTCGCGGAAGGGGTAGCGGCTGGTGGCCAGCTTGGGGTTGACGATGGCCAGGGCGGCGGGCAGTTCGCCGCGCGGGGGTTCGTGGTGGTCGGTGACGATCGTCTCGATGTCCATCCCGTTCAGGGCTGCGATGGTGTCCACCGAACTCGTGCCGTTGTCCACGCTGATGACGATGTTGGCTCCCACCGCCTCCGCCTTGCGCAGGGAGTGTTCTCCAAACGAATAACCGTCGTCGAAGCGGCTGGGGATGTGCCAATCGACCCGGGCACCCAGGTGTTGGAAGAGGCGCACCAAGAGTGTTGTGCCCGTGACGCCGTCCACATCGTAGTCGCCGTGCACCAGGATCATTTCTTGCTTTTCGATGGCGGTTGCCAGGCGGTCGCACGCGATCTCCATGTCCGGCAGCTCCATGGGATCGTGCAAATCCTGCAGGTTAGGCTGCAGGTGCTTCGACGTGCTTTCGCCAGCTTCCAGGCCCCGGTTGGCCAGCAGGGTGGCCACCAATTGGCTCACCCCGTGGTTGCGGGCGAGTGCTTGAACCCGGGCGGGGTCGGGGGTCTTGATCTTCCACTTGGGCTGGTCGGATTGAAGGGTGGGCATGGGGGCAGTCTATACGGTGTTGGACAGCATGTCGCCCATGATGGGCACTTACCTGTCCGTCATGGGCGACATGCTGTCCAACACCGTATAGACTGCTGCAATGGCATCTGGACAAAAGAAAAGCGCTGACAAGGGCGCGCAAGGCTCGGGCAATCCATACCGAATGCTGCCAGCCGTGGACTCGATCCTGGCCTGCGATGGTTGGGACTCCGCCAAGCAGGAGATGGGGGAGGCCACAATTACGGCGGTAGTGCGAGAGGTCGTGCAAGCGTGGCGCAGCGAGATTCAGGCGGGGACGTTGGATGTTCCAGGCCTGCAGGAGCGCTTGGAGCGCTGCGCCTTGCGCGATGACGTGGAGCAGCGCCTGGCCATCGAGCGCCGGCGTGGGGTCGTACCCGCCATCAACGTGAGCGGTGTGGTCCTGAACACCGGCTTGGGGCGCGCACCCGTGCACGCGGAGGTGGCAAAGCGCATGGCCGCGGCCGCCGCAGGTTATTGCGTGCTGGAGGTCGACCGCGACGGCGGTCAACGCAACCAGCGCGATCAACGGCTCGGCGAGCTGCTGGGTCGCTTGATCGGCGCCGAAGCGGGCATCGCGGTCAACAACAATGCCGCTGCCGTGCTGCTCTTGACGCACACCTTTGCCAAGGGGCGCGAGGCGATTGTCAGTCGCGGCGAGTTGGTCGAGATCGGTGGGTCCTTTCGCGTCCCCGACGTGCTGGAGAGCGCGGGCGCCCGCTTGGTCGCTGTGGGCGCCACCAAC
>JAAETM010000096.1 GCA_024228395.1 bacterium
CGAACCGATGTCAAGAAACTCAACGCGGATATGAGCTACGAGGAGCTAGTCGAGTTCCATGACGACAATGAACGTGCCACCGGTGGCTGGCATGCCGTCGCCACCCCGAGCAAGCGCTACATCATTAAGACCGACAGCGACGACAAGGATTTCGTAGCCAAGGCCATCGCAAGGTTGGAGAAATCTCGCGACCTCTTTGAGCGTGATTTCCCGCCCAAGGAACCAATCAAACATGTCTCCATCGTGCGGATCTGTTCCACCGAGGAGGTGTTTCACTCCTACGGAAACACGGGTGGTGGCGTGGGCGGTTGGTTCAGTCCGGCAACCACGGAATTGGTGTTGTATGACGGCAAAAACCGGGACCGCAATGCGACCTACGCGGTGATGAGCCATGAGGCTTTCCACCAATACTGCCACTTCCTGTTCCAGGAATCGGAAGCTCACCGCTGGTTTGATGAGGGCCATGGCGACTACTACGGTGGCGCCAAAATGGGCCGCAGCAAGCAGGCCCCTATGAAAATCACGCCCAAAATGCCGGCGGGCTTTGGTCGCCTTGGCATCATTCGGGAAATGGTACGCACCACAACTTACGCGCCCCTAGAGGATCATCTGAACTACAGCCACCAACAATGGCAAACCCAGGGTCCGTCCAACGTCTCCTGTTACGCACAGTCCTGGTCGATCATCTACATGCTTCGCCAGGGTGCCCTTGGCAAGGTTCCCAAGAAGGTGTGGAAGAAGGAATACAAGGACATCATCCCCAACTACATCAGCGTGCTCAATACGGAATACGCCAAGGCCTATGCCGAAGCCCGGGAAAAGAAGCGCAAGGACTTGGAGCGTTTGGAGAAAACCAAGAGAAGGAAGCGCGGCAAGAAGCCCAAGGATGAACCCAAGGATGAACCCAAGGATGGGTCCAAGGGATTTGACGACCTGATTCAGGCCATGTTAGATGACGTCAAAAATGGCGATCTGCACATCTCCCACGAAAAGAAGCTGGAGATATGGAAAAAGGCCATGGATGCATCTTGGGGTCCGATCGACATGATCGAGTTTGAAGAGAACTGGACCACGTATGTGAAGAAGCACATCAAGTAGGCGACTCAGCTTCAAACAACAAGGGCCGAGGCTAGGAACTCCATCCTGCCCTCGGCCTTTCTCTATTTGCTGGCCACGCAGTGATCGCAGGATTCGGGCGTGGTCACACCCTTGGTCTCACGTACTCCCAGGTGCAGCACGCTGTTCGGGCAGGTGTCGATGCAGGCACCGCAGCGCGTGCAAGCCGGGTCGCTGATCGAGTTCTGTCCGGCCAATGTGTAGTCCTCCATGACTCGGATCCCCATCGGGCAAGCCACGTCGCATCGGGAACACCGAATCTGCCCAGCACGTTCAGGGTCCACGCGCACGCGAAGCCTGGCGAAACGACCCAGAATTGAGTACGTGGCTCCCAGGGGGCAGAGCGAACGACACCAAATCCTGGGTGCGCCAAGCTCCAGAGCCAACAGGCCCAGGACTACGAGGGCGGTCGTATCGACAGTAAACAGCAGTACTCGAGCAACCATATGAATGGGGGAGAGCGCCTGGAACAGGGGGACCTGGGCAACCAGGGCAAAGGCCAGGGTGCCAATCAACACAGCTCCGCGGAAACCTGCGGGCAGACCCCAGTCAGGCCAGTTGCAGCGTTTCTTCAGGGCGTGCCTTTGCAAAAGGCCCCGCAGGGATTGGGTCAGGTCCATCAGGAAGCCCAAGGGGCAAATCCAGCCGCAAAAAATGGGGCCCAGCAACAGCGCGACCCCCATCAGGATGCCAGCACCCAACCACAGGTCACCCGCGAGGGAGCGTTGTGCCAGGGCCACTTCCAGCGCTGCGAGCGGGTCAACTAGGGGCAGTTTTTCCATGGTCTCGGATGCCGTCGTCGAACCCTTGAAAAAGGACCATTGACCGCTGCGCCCCGCCCACAACAAAACTAGGAAACCAGCGGCTGTCAGTCGCCGAGCCCAATTCCAATGGGTATGGGTCTTCTTGATTTTCATGCTGTGCCTTCCCCAATGTGGGTGGGGTCGCCAGGCTTAAAGTCCTGCATGGGGATGATCGGAATCGAGGTCTTACCGGTCAGGCAAGCATGGGTGCACATGCCGCAGCCCAAACAATATTCGGCATCGACCACGGGCCTCATCCAGGCATTGAGCTTGATGGCTTGACCCGGAAGAGGGCAGGCGTGCCAGCATGCGCGACAGGTGGTGCCGTTGAAGGCGAAGCAGATATCGCGGTCGATGATGGCCACGCCCATGCGCACTTCATCCCACCATTCAACGGATTTTAATGCGTCGGTTGGGCAGACCTCAATGCACTTCAATGCATCGCTCTCCTCTCCCTGACATAACTTGCAGGGGATCTCACGGGCCAGCAGATGGGGCGTGCCCAGGCTGAGCCAGGAATCTGGACCGCTGGAGATCAACGAATCATGGGGGCAAACCTGAATACACAGGCCACAGCGGATGCACGCGCTGAGGAAGTCTCCTTCCATCCCCGCGCCAGGTGGGCGCAACTTGGAAGGGGCTGGAAGCCCGGCACTTTTGTGCCACGCTCCCAGCCCCGTGCCCAGCAGCGCCCCCGCGACGCCTAGGAGAGTGCGTCTTGAGGGGCGAGCTTCTTTCATTTCACTTCTCTGGGTAGTCCATCTCGCCGGATGGGGCGCTGGCCACGTGACAAGTGCGGCACTGGGCTTCCAGAAGAATGGAGGACATGCCTTCGTGCTGAACCTTGGGGGCTCTAGCGATGCCACCTTGGTGACACTTCAGGCAGTCGTCGCGCAGCCATGCACCCTGGTGGTCCTTGTCGTTGGGCAAGGTCGGGGGGAAGGCGTTGCGGGCAAAGAGAAGTTCTTCCAGGCTACCTTCGGCGGTGGCCAGGGCCTTGTTGTCGGGTACGTGGCATGTGCGGCAGCGCGATTGCAAGAGGGCACGGGACATGCCCCGGTGCGAAACCCGCGTCGCGCCATTGCTGCCATCTTCGTGGCACTTCAGGCAATCGTCCTTGAGCCAAGCATCCGCATGGGACGAATCCTCAGGCATGGTTGGCGGGAATGCGTTCTGGGCAAAATCGGTGAAGACTTCCCCGGCTTCCGCGCTAGCGGTTGCGGGGTATTTGGCCTGGTAGGGCGTGACCTCGACCTTGACGGTTTTTTTCGGTTCGGGAACAGCAACGTCAGGACTGGCCGCCTGTTGCGCTGCCGTGGCGGGGCACTCGGCTGCTGCCGGTGCCTTTTTCGGGCTATTGCAGGCAATAATCGCTGCCATGGCCAATGCGCCTGTGAATAGGATCTTCTTCATTGTGTTTCTCCTGTGGTGATAGGACCTCTTAGAAGGGGCTAGGCTTTGGAAGCAGCCTTGGCGAGTTTCACTGCGCAGATTTTGAACTCGGGTTGCTTTGAGCCTGCGTCAAACGCGTCGATTGTGACGTGGTTGATCAAGCTGTCCTTGTCGTCCCAGTGCATGGGGACAAAGACCATACCCTCCTGGGGCATCGGAACAACCCGTGCCTTGAGGGTGGACTCACCGCGGCGCGACGTGACCTTCACCATGTCACCGGAGCGAATCTTCAGACGCTTGGCGTCCTTGGGGTTGATCTCCACGAAGCACTCGGGCTGGGCGCGACGAAGTTCGTCGGCTTTGCGGGTCATCGTTCCCGTGTGCCAATGCTCCAGCACGCGGCCGGTTGAGAGCACGAAGGGATACTCGGCGTCGGTCGGTTCGGCAGGTCCTTGCACCGGGCGTAGCCAGATGTTGGCGCGGAAGTCCTTTGCCGCATAGAACTTCAGTTCACCCTCTTTCATGCGCGAGTCGGCGTAGGGGCCGGCGTCCAGCAGGGGATCTTCGCCTTTCACATAACGGCGAGAGGTTCCGGGATGGTCCACCGTGGGGGCGGGCCAGCGCACTCCGCGCTCCTTCTTGAGGCGCTCACGGGGCATGCCGTTGAAGTCGTAGGCGGTGTCCTTGGAGGCGAGCATCATCTCTTCCCAGACGTCATCCGAGCTTGCGAGTTTGCCGGAGGTGTAACCCTTCTTCACCACGCCTAGGCCTTCAAGGCGCACGGCGAGATCCATCAGGATGTCCAGGTCGGGGCGAGCTTCACCAGGTGCTTGGCGCACAGCTGGTTGGTACTGGTAGCGGCGTTCGGACATGCCAAAGACACCTTCCTTTTCGGTCCACATGGCAGCCGGGAGCACCACGTCAGCGATTTCAGTGGTCAGGGTCGGATAGGAGTCCAAGACCACCAGGAAGCCCTTCTTCATGGATTTCAGGTGCTTGTGCAGGTTCGGAAGGGACTGGGCCGGGTTGGTCGTGCAGCACAGCATGGTCTTGATATCGCCCTTACCCATGGCTTCGAACATGGCGACGGTGTGCTTGCCAGGTTTGGGCTGAATCGTGCCGGGCTTGCTGCCCCAGATAGCCTCCATTTGCTGGCGGTGCGGGGCCTTAGCGACGAGGCGACCGTAGGGCAGAATGTGGCATAGGGAGCCAGTGTCACGCACGCCGCCGCAGGCGTTGGGTTGACCGGTGAGCGAGAAGGGCGTGGAGCCCGGCTTACCGATCAGGCCTGTGAGCAGGTGCAGGTTGTGAACCAAGTTGTTGGCCCAGACACCTTTCACGCGCTGGTTGAGACCCATGGTCCAGAAGGACATAGTGGGGCCCATTGCGAAGGCGCGCGCTGCGTCGCGAATCGCGTCGGCGGGTACTCCGCAGACCGCTTCCGCTTTTTCCGGGGTCCAGTCCTCAAGGAACTTCTTGTAGTCATCGAAGCCCACGGTGACCGGCTTGCCGCCCACTACCTTCTTGAACAGCACGTGCTTGTCGGTGAAGGCCTTGTCGTGGCGGTTTTCCGCGATGATCACCTGGGCCATTGCATGCAGCAGAGCCAGGTCATAACCCGGCTTCGGGTTCAGGTAGATGTCCGCGATCGACTGCACGGGGCTCTTGCGCGGGTCGACGCAGATCACCATCACGTTGCGGTTGGCTGCCTTGTGGGCCAGGATGCGGTCGAAGATGACCGGGTGGCATTCGGCGGTGTTGGAGCCGATCAGGAAGAAGACGCGAGCGTGGTCGATGTCATCGTACGAACCCATGGGCTCGTCCTTGCCGTAGCTGGAAACGTAACCACCCACTGCGCTAGCCATGCAGAGGCGTGGGTTGCCTTCCACGTTGTTGGTGCCGATTCCGCCCTTAAAGAGGCGGTTGGCGAAGTAGCTTTCCTCCGAGAGGGCTTGGCCGGAACCGTAGTAGGCCACGCTGTTGGGGCCATGCTTCTTGATGTCGGAAGCGAACTTTTCGGCGACCACGTCCATGGCCTCTTGCCAGGAAACACGCACTAGCTTGCCATTCTTGCGCACCATCGGCAGGCGCAGGCGATCCTTGGTTTGCACGATCTTGGGCAGGAACAGCGCTTTGGCGCAAACCAGGCCCTTGGTGGTGGGGTGCTCGCGGTCGCCGCGTAGCGCCAGCAAACGATCGCCATCCACCTGGATTTGAACCCCGCACCCTGTGCCGCAGAAACGACAGACAGTTTTGTGCCACTTGGGTTCGGGATTGGCGGCCGCAGCTCCCTTTGCAAGGGGAGTTGCCATGGCGGCGGCGGCCGTGGCTGAAGAAATTGTAACGAAGTCTCGTCTGTTGAGCGTTGTCATCGCGATTGCGGGGGTTGGGGTTCTCCTAGGGTGGTGGAGGATCGTCAGCGACCCTCGGCTCATCTACTTCGGTGTGGATGGGCCAAGCGCAAAGCACACCAGGTGTTTTCTCCACCTGATCTGCTAAGAGCTCATGTGCAGTCCGGAGATCGTCGGCTTTCAAGACCAACCCAAGCGCACCCGGCTCTTCCAACACCAGGGTCTCCACCCCGTCGATAGAAGAGAGGCGCTCACGAACTTGTTCCAGTTGGCCTGGTTCGGCTCGGACAAATACTCCAATGGCTGTCATGTCAGAGGTATTCGACCACCGGGACAACGTTTGCGGAATAGGTAACCTAGTACCGACCGTCTGCCTTGACTTTTGATCTTAAAAGCACCCCGTTTCCGCACATATTCGAAGGGGTGTTTACGCGAGGGGGAGAGTTGATGCGTGCGGTTGAAACCGCACGCAATCCG
Organism: bacterium; assembly: GCA_024228395.1. Taxonomy (GTDB): domain Bacteria; phylum Planctomycetota; class UBA1135; order UBA1135; genus NORP259. Next base: position 6,140 of record JAAETM010000096.1, read on the forward strand.
TGCCATTTGATGGGGTTAGGGGTGAGTAGCCTTGCACCTGAATCGGAACCCGGGCAGTTCTCCCTGGAACGTTCCGCTGGGGTGTCGGCAAGCGGTTGGTCCATGGCCAGCCCGACATGTGCAGGGCAAAAGGAATCCCCGGTTCGACCTTGTGTGAGGCCTTTCCTTCCGACCCGGCCTAGGCGCCCGCCGTGGCGCCGCATTTTCGGGGGCCCCTGCTGCCAGTCCACGCCCTGCGCTCCGTAAGCTTCCCATGGCCGGCCTAAATCGCGGATAATCGACGCCAAAATGGGGTGAACCAGCCCCCCGAATGGGCCCAAGCGCCAGGTCTACGATGTTGTTCCTTGTGAGTGTTGAACTTGGGACTTCGAATGGGGATTATGGGGCGGAGATCGGTATCCATGGGGGAAGGCCGACTCGCATTCGGGGTTGTTGAATTGCAGCGAGGGGACTTTTGCCGAGTAAGAAGGGTCGAAAAAAGAGGGGCTCCGGCCGACTCAGTGAATTGAGCAGCAGTTTCCTTCTCGGGGAACCGCTCGACGAAGCAACGGCTGCCCGGGTGCTCGAACTCGCAGGGCTTCTGATGATTGGCTTGTCGATCTGGCTGCTGCTCTCCCTCTTCAGCTTCCATATGCCGTTTGAAGCGGTGGGGTCGGGTCACAATCTCGGAGGCCGGGTGGGGTTCTTCCTGGCCAAATTTTCCCTTACTTTCCTGGGCCTTTCCGCCTACTTGCTGGCGGTCCTAGGACTTTCCTGGGGTTTTGTGGTTGTGGCCCGCAAGGAAGTCGAACTGCCGGTGATACGTGTCATTGGTGCCTTCTCCTTCGTTTTCTCCTTTGCTTTCATTCTGCACCTGGGGTTCTTCAAACCCGATGCTGTTGTTCATAGCGACTTAGATCTGGTGACGTCCAGCGCGCCCTATGGGCCTGGCGGTTGGCTTGCCCATGAGTGGGTCCCCGAGCTCGTGAGCCGCTTCGGAGGGTTGGGTCTATGGGTGATTTTGATCACCCTGGCGACCATCTCGTTCATGTTGGCCACTGAGATGGCCTTTTACCCCGCCTATGTGGCATTCGCTGACTGGGTTGAGGATGCCAGGGATCGCCGCGGTGAGAGCCTTGGAACCGCCCTTTGGGGCTGGACCAAGGAGCTGTTTGCAGGTCTTTGGGGTTTCATGCGCGGGGCTGATCTGGAAGGCAAACCCAAGCTCACGGCCAAGAAGAAACTTGCTAAGAAGAAAGCAGCCAAAAAGAAGGCTGCAAAGAAAGTCGCGGTCCTCGAAGAGGAAGATGAGTACGAGGAGGAGGAATACGAAGACGAGGAGGATATCGAGTATGATGATGATGACGAATACGAGTACGAAGACGAGGAAGAAGGAGAAGACGACGAGTACGAATATGAAGATGAGGACGAAGAGGATGACTACGACGACTACGAGGATGAGCTAGAGGAGACCGAGGTCATCCCCAAGGCTCCGCCTAAAAAGCCCGCCAAGAAAGCAGCCAAAAAGGGCAAACTATCTGCAACCCTCGCCAAGGTCACCGGGGCTGCGGCCGCAAAAGCCCGCAAAACCACCTTTGCGGAGGCTCCCTACAATCCGCCCACGCCGCCCCCCGGCCCCTGGACCCTGCCGCCCATGGACCTGCTCATCGCACCGGGAGGAGGCGCCCAAATGGACCGTCAATTCCTGGAGGAGAGCGCCCAGAACCTCGAAAATGCCCTGAGGAGTTTCCGCGTGGATGCGGAGGTGGTGGGCGCCCAGGTCGGCCCCGCAGTCACCATGTTCGAGTTGACCGTGGCCCAGGGAACGCGCATGAATCGCGTCACCCAACTCGGCCAGGAGATCGCGGCGACCTTGCGCGCACGCAGCGTGCGGATCATCGCTCCCATCCCCGGCAAGGCGACCATCGGTATCGAGGTCCCCAACAAGGATCGCCGCACCGTGCGCATGTCGGAGCTGATCAATCAGAAGGCTTACGACAAGAAGCACATGGCCTTGCCCCTGTTCCTCGGGATGGATGCGGAAGGCAAGCCGGTCAATGCAGACCTGGCCAAAATGCCCCACCTTTTGATCGCGGGTACCACCGGTTCCGGTAAGTCCGTTTGCATCAATACCATCATTGCAAGCCTGCTATTGACCCGTTCGCCCCACGAGGTGCGCTTGATCCTGGTCGACCCCAAGATGGTCGAATTGCAGATGTTCCACTCGGTGCCGCACTTGGAATTGCCGGTTGTGACCGACATGAAGCAGGCCACCAACGTGCTGCTCTGGGCCGTGGAAAAAATGGAGGGTCGCTACGAACTCTTCAAGAATGCGGGCGTTAAAAATATCAAGGGTTACAACGCACTCGGCGAAGCCAAGCTGCGCGAACGCATGGGGGAGGAGTTCAACGAAGAACGCACCCCGCGTCTGGTGTCCTACATCGTGCTGGTCATCGATGAGATGGCGGACCTGATGATGCAGTCCAAGAAAGAGGCCGAGCAGGCGATCGCACGCCTCGCGCAAAAATCGCGCGCCGTCGGGGTGCACGTGATCGTGGCCACCCAGCGCCCGTCCACGGACGTGATCACCGGTATCATCAAGGGCAACCTGCCCACACGAATCGCATTCCAGGTGGCTTCAAAGATCGACAGCCGTGTGATCCTGGACGTTTCGGGCGCCGAGAAACTGCTCGGGCAGGGTGACATGCTGTACACCCCCCCGGGGTCTTCGGTCCCCCGCCGAGTCCAGGGCGCCCTGGTCGAGGACGCCGAGTTGCAGCAGATCGTGGACTTCGTCACCACGGAATCCACCCAAACCTTCAACCAGGAATTGGTGCAGGTCGCCACCGGCACTGCGCCCCCTGGATCCTCCGCGCCGGGAGGCGACAAGGTGGATGAAATGTTCAACGAAGCCGTTACGGTCGTTCTGAAGTCCAAGCGGGGTTCCGCTTCACTTCTGCAGCGCGCCATGGGTATCGGCTATACGCGAGCCTCCAGGCTCGTAGACCAAATGACGGACGCCGGGATCCTCGGCGACCACCGGGGCTCCAAGTCCCGGGAGCTTCTCATGACCCTCGAGGACTGGGAAGAAAACCTTCAAAACATCGAAGATAGTGGGCCGGTATGATGAGTGACCAAGACGTGAAACCCAAAATTGCTGGTGCGTGGTATGGCTTTTGGCTCTGCTTCGCGGGCCTTGTGCCTTTCGTTATGGTCGTCACAGCGATGGTGAAGGGAGCGGGGCCTGTGGATGTGGAGCCCGGGTTTGTTGCTGTCGTGGCGGAACGAATAGGCCGCGCACTTGGAAATGTGCCCTCATTGTTTCTCTTCGGGGGCATGAGTGGTATTGGCGGCGCCATGTACCTCGGCTATCCCGTTCGCAACCCTGGGCGGCACCTGCTGGGCATCGTGGGACTTTGTTTGGGAGTGGCCACGATTCTTGGGGCGGCGCAAGGTGCTGGCGGGGGGGTGCTTGGTAATGCCCTTGGCGGGGCCCTAGGGCCTGTTTTGGGCGGACTCGTGGGTCTTTTGATCATTGCTAGCACCGTGGTTGTCGCCTACTTGGGCGGAAAAATCCCGATGCCCAAGAAACTCGGCAAGGGTGCGACCCTATCCACAGCCCTAACCGAGTTCGACGACTCCGGCGTGTCCAACGCTGAGTCCAGTGCGCTGGCAGCCGATGCTTCAACACTGGCCTACATGGAGGAGCTCTGGAAAGGACCCGAAAACACGATTCAAGTTCATCCCCTACCCGTGTCTCCTTACCCGGAAGATGTGCGGCTCAAGGGTGAAGTTCCTGAAGGCGCCACGGTGCTCTCAAAGCCCACGCACCAAACCGAAAGTGAAGATGTCCAGCAACAAGCCGCTACCGAGTCCGGTAAAGCTACCCCGATCAAAGGCGGCCCGGGTGAAGGTGTCTCCAGCCACTGGGAACGTTCCAAAACCAAGTCACCGACGCAGCTCGCCCCTGATTCGGATTTGGGGTCCGATGATGTCACGCATGCCGATGCCGCCAGTTGTGACGACCCCTTCGGAGCGATAATCCCGGTCGAGTCCCTGGGTGAGGTCCCGTTGAAGGCGGTGGATTGTGAATTGCCCCATCCGGAACTGCCCCCCGGCGTGAGTTTCCTGGAGCCCCAGGAGGCGATACCGGTTGAGCGTGAGGAGCCGTGTGCGCAGGCCTCTTCCCCGGTGAGTCCGGTTTGGGAAAGAGCCAAGGAGCGAGCTTCCGATGAACTGGTGGACGAAACCGAGGAGTCCGAGGAGCTGGAGATCCTCATGGACCTGCCCGATAGTTCGATCGAGGCGCCGGAAGAAACCCTGCCCGAAGAAGTGTCAAAGGCCGTGATTTGGGAGGCCCCGAAGTTGGAGAGCGCGCAGGCCATCCCCACGGCTGAGAATCCTTTTGTGGGCGAATTGACCGCGGAGCAGACCGCGGAGGTCATGGCTGAATTGGCCGATGCAGAAGAAGCTGTGTTGGATCAGATTGACAATCTCGAAGAAGAGCTTGAGCGGGAGATGGACAAGATTCGCCAGCTTGAATCCCTTATTCCGGCCGAGTCTGAGGTCCCGGAGGCAGCGGTCGAGCAGAAGATCGAATTTGTTGTCGTTGACGAGCCCAGCCTTTTTGAGGACGACGTAGATGCGGAGGAAGAGCTTGAGGAGGGCGCCGGAAACGAGGAAGAGCAGGGCGAACTTGAAGAAGGCGAAGAATATGAGGATGAAGGGGAATACGAAGAGGAGGAGTACGAAGAGGAAGCCGAAGGTGAGGAAGGGACTGATGAAGAATCAGAAGCGGCTGAATTGGAGGAGGAAGAAGGTGAGGAGGAAGAAGGTGAGGAGGATGAGCATGAGGAGAGCGAAGAGGGCGAATCCGCTGCTGCTGAACTCGAAGAGGAGTATGAATACGAAGAAGAAGGTGAAGAGTACGAAGAGGAAGAAGAAGAACAGCCGGTAGCCGCTGAGTTGGACGACGACGAGGAGGAAGAAGAAGAGGAGGAGGAGGAGGAGGAGGAAGAGTGCGAATACGAAGAAGAGGAGTGCGAGGAAAGCGAAGAGGGGGAACCCGTTGCCGCTGAACTCGAAGAGGAAGAGGGGGAAGAAGAGGAGTACGAGGAGTACGAATACGAAGAATTTGAAGAGGAGGAGGCGAGTGACGAGCCAGAGGACGAGCCCGAAGCGGAGGAAGTGCCAGAGGTCGAACTCCAACCCGCTGCGCCAGGCCGCGAGGCCAAGGGCCGAGATCCCAAGTGGAGCCATACGGATCTGGTCCGCGAGGCAGGGGCATTCCTAATCGAAAGGGACCGCGTGGGCGTTTCCCTTCTTCAGCGCCAATTCGAGCTGGAATTTGAGGATGCCCAGGCCCTACTTGACGAGTTTGAGGAAGCTGGGCTGATCGAGCCGTACATGGGAGGTCAGAAGAGGGCTATACTGCTGGACCTTGAAGCCTGGATGGAGCACACCTCCGCCAGCTGATCCCCCGTAAGTACCCCCCTGGCGTCGATTCCCTTGACCAATACCGGCCTCGTATCCCTTGTCCACCTCGGTTGTGCACGCAACCTGATCGACTCCGAGTTAATCCTTGCGCGCCTGGCGGAGCAGGGCCTCACGGTCACCGGTGATGCGGCCCAGGCTGAGTGCGTGGTGCTCAACACTTGTTCCTTCATCGGCCCCGCTCGGACCGAATCCTACGAGGCACTGGAAGGCCTCCTGCAGCGCAAGCGCGAAGGCACTTTGAAGTCCGTTGTGGTCGCCGGTTGCCTGGTTCAGCGCTACAAGCAAACCCTGCGTGAGGACTTCCCCCAGGTGGATCTCTTCGCGGAGATATCGGACTATCGGGGCCTGGCAAAATCCGTGCGAGCCTTGGCCGACGGCAAGAAGATCCAAGACTACCTGTCCAGCCCCGGCCTGCGCCCGGCCGAGCGTGATGACGCCCGCATGTTGGCGACGCCCGGCTCCTATGCCTACTTGCGCATTAGCCACGGCTGCGACCACACCTGCTCCTTCTGTGCGATCCCTGCTATCCGTGGATCTCACCGCTCCAAGCGTCCTTCCGCCGTGGTGGAAGAAGCGACGGAGCTCATCGCTGCCGGTGTGCGCGAGTTGGTCATCGTGGCCGAGGACTCCACCGCCTGGGGCCGTGACTTCGACATGGAATTGCCCGAACTGATCCACGAAGTCGCAGACCTGGAAGGCGACCACCGGGTACGGATCATGTACGCCTATCCCGGGCGCTTCCCGTGGGGCCTCGCCGAATTGCTGCGCGATCATCCGCGTGTCGTGCCCTACTTGGATATCCCCATCCAGCATGCGACCAGTCGCATGCTGAAGGCCATGCGCCGAACCGCGAGCGTGGACCAGGTCACATCGACCTTGCAGCGCCTTCGCAAGGAAGTCCCCGGCATCACCCTGCGCACCACCATGCTGGTCGGCTTCCCCGGGGAGCAGGAAGAGGACGTGGACGCCCTGGTCGAACTGATCGAGGATGCCCGTTTGGCCCGCTTGGGCGCCTTTCCCTTTTCGTTGGAAGAAGGCACCCATGGCGCCGAATTGCCCGATCGGGTCGACAAAAAGGTCATCGAACAACGCCTCGAGCGGGTGCTGCAGGCCCGTGATCGCACCCTCAAGTCCGTACAGGAAGGTCACGTGGGGAAAACCGTCACGGTCACCGTGGATGAACCCCCCGACGGCGAGGGCTGGGTTGTCACGCGCGGGGATTGGGATGCTCCCGAGGTGGATCCTTTCATCCAAGTCTTCGCTCCTGAGGCCCAAGTGGGCCAGGACCTGAGAGTTACCATTCGCGAGGTTGACGAAGAGTTCAACCTCATCGCAGAGCAAGTCCCCGTGGAGGAAACCGCGTGAAAGATGTCTTTGCCCATTGGCCCAACCGCATCACGGCCATTCGTTTCCTTGGGGCCATGGTCCTGTTCGGATTCTTCCAGATGCTGTCCGAAGAAACCTTGGTTTCCGTGGATGAGCGCCGGGGAGCCGTGGCCTTTTCGTTCTGGTTGTTCGTGATCGTTGCAGCCACCGATTTCCTGGATGGATATCTAGCGCGCAAGCACAAACACGTCTCGGACTTCGGCCGCATTGCGGATCCGTTCACCGACAAGGTGTTGATCCTCGGTTCGATGATCTACGCCGCGGTCATGCCCTGGACACGTCCCTGGATGCCGGCTTGGATCGTGGTCATCATTCTCTCGCGTGAATTGCTCGTCACCGGTTTGCGTGGTTACGTGGAGAAGCTCGGCGGTGAATTCCCGGCAGACCGCTGGGGCAAGATCAAGATGATCGTGCAGTGCATGGCCGTGGGTGGAGTGATCTGGCTCGAGGCCTATAGCTGGCCGGACACTTGGTACAGTTTTTGGAGCGGCCTCGTGCACGTGTTGGTGTACGTCACTCTGATCGCCACGGTGGGATCTGGCATCAATTATGTGGTTCATTCGGCCCAGTTCCTGAAGAACCAAGACTGAGATCCCCATGAACAAAGTTCTGACCAGCATTCTGGATTGGCGCCTGATGTGCGTGACCTCCGGCGGACTCGGCTTGGCTCCCGTGGCCCCGGGGACTTTTGGCACCCTGGGCGGGGTGCTGATCGCATGGTTGTTGGTTGGCACCCAGGCCTTTCTGGTGTGGACCCTTGTTGCTTGTGTGGCCGTGTACCTATTGGGTCGCGCCCTGGCTCCTTGGGCTGAGAGAACGCACGGCAAGGACCCTGGCCTCTTCGTGTTGGACGAGGTGGTAGGCTACCTGGTGACGGTAGCTTGGATCCATCCGCCCACTCCCCTGGCGCTGGGCATGGCTTTCGTGGTTTTTCGCTTCTTTGACGTGCTCAAACCCCCTCCTATTCGCCGCTTGGAAAGTATTGGCGGCGGAGACGGGATCTTGCTCGACGATGTGATGGCTGGCGTTTACGGTTTTGGTGTCATGTTGATCTTGCGGCACGCCTTCCCTGGAGCAGAAGCCAGCCTTTGGGCCCTGGGCCAGTAATCCGATGAGCCTCGCACTACGCTTCGCTATTGGGGTTTCCTTGGCGCTCATCCTGGTCATGGGGGGCGGCGGATACTTCCTTTTCCAACGCACCCAGTCCCTGGTGGAAAATCGGGTGGATGAGGCCTTGAGCCGCGCAGCAGCGGAGTCGCAAACGGCGTGGGACTGTGAGCAGCGCAGCGAGGACCACCACGCGGAGGTGTCGCAAAAGGGCATTCTCAAGGGCAACGGCGTCATGCGCATGGATGTGAAGATCCTGGCAGGTCCCAACAAGGGTCGCGAGGCGCGCCGCTATTCCACCGGGGATGGTCGTGGAATCGTCGTTCCACCGTCGGCCAAGCGTGGCAAGAACGACCTCTTCTCCCTGTTCACTTTCGTGACGGGCATGGTGATCTTGGTGGGTGCAGGAGTTGCGAGTTTGTTGGCCAAACGCGCGGCACGTCCGCTGGAGGATCTGGTGCAGGACGTTCGCATCATTGCGCGTGGCAACCTGAGCCACCGGACCCATGTTCGAGGGTCGGGGGAAGTGCACCAGCTGGCATCCGCCATCGATCGCATGGGCGGATCCCTGGCCGAAGCCCAGGCCTCCGAGGTCGAGCTTGGCGTGCGTATGCGCGAGCGTGAGGTGGCGCTCGAGGTGGCCAAGGCCCTGTTGCCCTCCGAAGAGCCCTGGGTGGATGGCTACCGGGCGATCGGCGACTACGCAGCCTCCGACGAACCCGGTGGATCGTTCTTCGATTATTGCGGCGACGGTGCGCGTCCGATTTTCATGGTCTGCGATGTGAGTGCCCACGGCGTTCCCGGCTCGTTGGTCGGCGCGACCGCCCGGGCCTATCTGCGCAGCACGCTGCAGTCCAACGGCGACTTGGCGGAAGCCCTCGGATGGGTTAATCAGCAATTGCACCGCGATGTGGAGCGGGGTTTGTTCGTCACAGCCATGGTGGTTGTCCTGGATCCGATCGAGCACATCGCCCATGTGGCCTGCGCGGGCCACAAGATGCCGCTCCTGCGATTCGATGCGGAGGAAGGTCAACTCAAGTCCATGCAGCCCAACGGGTTTGCCCTCGGATTTGATGCGGGTCCCATGTTCGAGCGTCGCTTAGAGGTTGTGCAAATGCCTTTCAACCTAGGGGATCGGTTGGTCCTTTCTGGCGCAGGTCTCGCCGAGATCCCTTCGGCCGACACGGGTGAGGAATGGGGCGAAAAGGGGCTCTACCGGGCCCTTCTCAGGCACGCCAAGGCGGATGCGGAAGGCCTGCTCACCGGCATTTTGAAGGATGCTGACGAGTTTTCGGGCAAAGAGGTGACACCCTCTGACTATTCGCTGGTCGTATTGTCCCGCGATCTTTCATAAGCCCACCCAAAGGCCAAATCGGCCAAGGCAGCACCCCCATGGAAATCTCCGAATTCCAAAAACTCATCGAGCGCATCTACTACGAAAAGGACTCCGCCCGAGGCATGGAGGGAACCTTCATGTGGTTCGCTGAAGAGTTCGGTGAACTGACCCGTGCCCTGCGCCGTGGTCAAACCGACGAGCTACCCGGTGAGTTTGCAGATGTGTTCGCCTGGTTGGCGTCGCTGGCTTCCATCGCGGGCATCGACCTGCAGGAAGCGGTCATGCAAAAGTACGAGAAGGGCTGCCCGCGCTGCTTCAAGGCCCCTTGCTCCTGCTGAGACATACGCCATGGCCGAACTCTTCGAAAGCGAAGAGAGCCTCTTTGTCGAGGTCGCACTAGCCAAACCGGTCCGCCGGGAGTTCACCTATGCGGTGGATCCGAGCTTGGTGGATCAGGTGTCGCCTGGCGTGCGCGTATCGGTGCCATTTGCACGGCGGCGCGAGGTGGGCGTGGTCGTGGCGGTGAGCCACGAATGTGATTTGCCCGCTTCACGCGTGCGGCGCATCTATGAGGTGCTCGATCAACAGGCCGTCGTGGGCCAGGACCTGCTAGACCTGACGCGCTGGATGGCGGACTACTACGTTTGCGCGTGGGGCGAGGCCCTGGCGGCTGTCCTGCCCGCCGCCATGAAGCGCGAAGGCGAGCAGCGCAAGGCCGTTGTTCTCAAACCTGCAGAAGGAATCGGCACGCAAGAGCTCGAGCAACTCGACGGCAAATCGGACAAGCAGTTCCGCCTGTTGCGCACTTTGCTGGAAGCCAGCGGACCCCTGGTGCGCTCCGAAGTCCTCAAACGTTTGGGCCTCTCCATGTCCCCAGCTCAAACGTTGGTACGCAAGGGTTGGGTGCTCGAAGAGAAGGTCGAACCCAGCACCGATTCGCTCACCGACGACCTGGACAATGGTGGTCGCGTGCGTCCTGACAAACTCAGCGAAGACCAGGAAACAGCCGTTTCGTCCATGGAAACGGCACTTTCGGACGAAAAAGGGGGCACCTTCCTGCTGCATGGTGTCACCGGAAGCGGCAAGACCGAAGTGTACCTGCGCACGATCGAAAAAGCCCTCGAGCTTGGCCAGGGCGCCATCGTTTTGGTCCCTGAGATCGCGCTCACCCCACAGACCGTGGGTTGGTTCGCTTCGCGCTTTGGCCAGGTCGCGGTCATGCACAGCCGCCTGACCGACCGCCAGCGACTCGTGATGTGGCGTCGGGTCCAGTCGGGGGACCTGCGCGTGGTTGTGGGCGCCCGCTCCGCCATCTTTGCCCCCGTGCAAAACCTGGGCGTGATCGTGGTCGACGAAGAGCACGAACCTTCATTCAAACAAGGATCCACGCCCCGCTACCACGCCCGCGACGTGGCCGTCGTGCGCGCGAAACGCCTGGGGGCCGTTTGCATCCTCGGATCGGCCACGCCCTCCCTCGAGAGCTTCGAAAACGCTCGCCGCGAACGTTATCGGCTACTGACCCTGGCCTCGCGCGTCAACGCCAACACCCTGCCCGAGGTCGCGATCGTCGACATGAAAGGCGAGAAGGGCAACCCGATGATTTCCCGGGTCCTGCGCGATCGCATCGTCGAAGCCATCGGGCGCAAGGAGCAATCGATTCTGTTCCTCAACCGGCGCGGCTTTTCACCGACCCTGTGGTGCAGCCAGTGCTTCGAGGTCGTGCGCTGCAAGCAGTGCGACGTGGCCATGACCTATCACCGCGGACATGGTCGCATCGTGTGCCACTCCTGCTGCGAAGAGATCGTGCCGCCCAAGGATTGTCCTTCATGTACGGCCCCGGGTTTGCGTTTCCTGGGCCATGGCAGCGAGAAGGTTGAGGTCGTGCTGGCCAAAACCTTTCCCGAGGCGCGCATTGCTCGCATGGACTCCGATACCATGCTGCGCCGCGAGGATTACGAGGATACCCTGGCCGCGTTCGGTCGTGGAGAGATCGATGTTTTGGTGGGTACCCAGATGATTGCCAAGGGGTTGGATTTTCCCCGTGTGACCGTGGTGGGGGTGATCTCAGCCGATGGCGCCCTGCATTTGCCCGACCTGCGCGCCGCCGAGCGCACCTTCCAACTCCTGGCCCAGGTTTCCGGTCGCGCGGGTCGTGCTGACCTGCCTGGTCGCATCGTCATTCAGACCCATGCGCCCGAGCATTCGGCCATTTTACATGCGTCTCGCCACGACTATCTGGCTTTCGCCGAAGAGGAGCTTGCCCAGCGCAAGGAGCTCTCCTATCCGCCATTTGGTCGCATGCTGCGCATCGTTCTCGAGGATGTGGATCCGAGTATTGTGGAAAAGGCTGCTGGTGAATTCGCGGAGGCTTTGAGGGCGACTCTTGGGGACAAGGCGCAGACTCTGGGCCCTATGCCTGCGCCTATGGCCATGATCCGCGGCCGTCATCGGCACCATATTTTGATCAAGGGTCCCCTCGACGGCCCCGCCTTCGGCATTGCTCGCAATTTGCTCGTGCACATGATGGAGGGGCGAACACGGCCTCGAATTACGCTGGACGTGGACCCGGTGCAGATGCTGTAGCGGACAATACGGAACCAGGTACATTTTCACACACTTCGGCCCGAACTGTAGGCAAAGCCTGCGGTTCGGGCCGAAGTGTGTGAAAATGTACCTGGTTCCGTATTGTCCGCTACACCTGGGCCTCACCCCGCTGGGACAAAACCATGTCGCGGAAGCGATGGAACAAGTGCGCGGAGTCCAGCGGCCCAGGAGCCGCCTCAGGGTGATACTGCACACCAAAAACAGGCTTCGTCTTGTGCTGCATGCCAGCCACGGTCTGGTCGTTCAAGTTGACGTGGGTGACTTCCAGATGATCGGGAAGCGAGTTCGGGTTCACCGCATACGAGTGGTTCTGCGACGTGATCTCCACGCGCCCCGTGATGTTGTCGCGCACCGGGTGGTTGGCGCCGTGGTGACCGAAGGGCATCTTCGACGTGGTGGCGCCCATGGCCAGAGAAAGGATCTGGTGCCCCAGGCAAATGCCGAAGATGGGCACTTGGCCGATCAGTTCCTTGCTCGCTTCGATAGCGCTGGTCACGGCCGCCGGGTCGCCGGGGCCGTTGGAGAGGAAGACCGCATCGGGTTTGCGCTTGAGCACGTCTTGGGCGGACGTGTGCGCCGGAACCACCGTGACATCGAAGCCACAGTGAACAAGCGAGCGCAGAATATTGCGTTTGATGCCGAAGTCGTAGGCCACGACCGAGAGGCGATCCTTGTTGACGGCCCGCATCTCGTCCGGGTAGGAGTCGGGGTAACCTTCGCTCCAGGTGTACGATTCCTTGCAGGTGACTCGCTCGGCGAGGTTCTGACCTTCCGTTGAAGCGGCGCCCTTAGCCTTGGCAACCAGGGTCGCGTCGTCCAGATCCTCGGTCGTAATCACGCAGCGCAGGGAACCGTGCTCGCGCACCACTTTGGTCAGGCGGCGCGTGTCCACCCCTTCGATCGCGACCATGCCTTCGCGCTTGAGCCAATCCTCGAGCGGCATGTCCGAGCGATGACTCGACGGTATCGAAGAGAGTTCCTTGATGATCAAACCTTCCGCCCAGGCGCGGTCGGATTCCGCATCCATTTCGGCGATGCCGTAGTTGCCGATGAGCGGGTAGGTCATCAGGACCACTTGCCCGGCATAGGAGGGATCGGTGAGGATCTCGTGGTAGCCGGTCATGGCCGTGTTGAAGACCAGGTCTCCGGTCTTTTCGCCGTCGGCTCCAATGGAAAAACCGCGTAGGACCAGTCCATTTTCGAGGGCCAGGGCAGCGGGTTTTTTGTCGGTCATGGGAGGGGTCTCCAGGGCCGTTGCGGGGCCGCTCAGGAAGGCGGCGGGCCCGCGAGGGCGTTGATCTGCGCAGCAGCGTATCCGCCACCGAATCCGTTGTCGATATTCACTACCGAGACTCCTGAAGCGCAGGAGTTGAGCATGCCTAGAAGGGCGGCTACGCCGCCGAAAGCTGCCCCATACCCAACCGAGGTCGGCACGGCGATCACGGGGCGGTTGACCAGGCCTCCAACCACGCTGGGCAGGGCGCCTTCCATGCCGGCGACCACCACGAGGGCATTGGCCTGGCGCAGGCGCTCCTGTTGGCCCAGGATGCGGTGCAGGCCGGCCACGCCCACGTCGGCGATCAAATCGGCCTTGGCGCCCATGGAGCGGGCGGTGATCCAGGCCTCTTCAGCCACCTGCAGGTCTGAAGTGCCCGCGCAGAGCACCAAAACTTGCCCCACGCCCTGATCGGGATCGGGTAAACCCATGGAGACGATGCGCGCCCGCTCGTGCCAAGTGCACTCGGGCAGGGCTTTCAGCAAGGCCGCAGCCCCCTCGTCGGTAGTGCGCGTCACCAAGAGCCGCCCATGCGCCCCGTGCAGCGCCCGACCAATCTCCACCAGCTCCCCCGGCGTCTTGCCAGCCCCGTAGACCACCTCCGGATGCCCACAGCGCAAGGACCGCTGCAAATCCAGCTGACTATGCCCCAAATCCTGGGTAGGCCAACCCGCCAAAGCCTCCATAGCCTGCTCCG
>JAAETM010000097.1 GCA_024228395.1 bacterium
GAAACGAAGGAAAGACCCAATCCCAGGCAGGTGGCGAGTGCAAGTTGGGAGAGGTTCATGGTGCTGGGAGTCGTTGAAACAAAAGCGGCGGGAGCACTGCCAAAGCAGCGCCTCCCGCCGGATGCGTCTTGTGGGTCGTGGCGGATGCCGGGCCTAGCAGCCTTTCCAGTCGGTGACGTATTTCTCGATGGCTTCCCGGTCGGGGTCGGACATGTCGGTCATGAAGACCGCGATTTCGAAGTGTTCGAGCATGGAGCTGATGCGCTCGCAGCGCACCACGGCCCCACGGCCTTTGACCAGCTCTTCGTGGCCTGGAAGTTCGAATGAGATTTCGAGCAGGGTCATTTCCTCGATGGGGCGGTCCAGGAAGAAGCAAACACCACTGCGGCTCACGTCGCGGATCTTGGCTTCGCGCAGGCCACCATCGATGATGATCGAGACGGGCCATTCCGCCTGGGCTCGCTCGTGGCGTCGGCGTTCGCGGCCGGAGGGGGTGGGTTCGGTGTTGGCCATGGCTTGATAGGTTGGTTCCGCGGGGGGGGCAGGGAGAGCAGCGGAATCGGTGAAGGTCGCTGGGATGGGCCCATATGCTACGCCTGGGGGAGATGCATTGGTAACACTCACAGTGTTTCAGCACGTTGGCAGCCATTTTTCGGTGAAATTGTCCCTCAATCAGACCAATTTGGGGAGATCGAGGCACATGCGTCCCCGGGGTTGGCTCTGCGGTGCTCTTGACCCATGACGGTTCAGCCCAGGGGAATGCGGTTCCGGTTTGGGCCGTCCCGTTCCCGGCGCTATACTGCCGGAACGCTGGCGGACCTTTTTGGGACCGGCGCCCGGCCTGGGTAGGTCGGGGCGTTCCATTCCAGCACCCTTTTCTAGCAACCTGAGGACCCGGGGCACACCCGGTGAGACAAACATGTCATCTTTCAACAAAGTGATCCTGATGGGCAACCTGACCCGGGATCCCGAACTGACCTACACCCAGAGCAACATGGCGATCTGCAAGGTCGGTGTGGCGGTCAACCGCCGCTACCAGAACCAGCAGACCCAGGAGTGGATCGAGAAGCC
>JAAETM010000098.1 GCA_024228395.1 bacterium
CGCATCTAATCGTCAGTTGATGGCCTTTGTGATGGTGCTCTCATGGTCGCGCATGATCTACTTGCGTTTCTTCCTCGGAGCTCCGATGGAGTGTTTTCTACGCGGACATGTCGGCGCCTTTGAGCGCTTTGGTGGTGTAGCTCGAGTCCTGCTCTACGACAATCTGAAGAGCGCGGTGCTGGAGCGGCATGGCGACGCCATCCGTTTCAATCCCACCATTCTGGATCTTTCGAAGCACTATCACTTCGAACCAAGGCCTGTGGCTGTAGCGCGCGGCAATGAGAAGGGCCGCGTCGAGCGTGCGATTCGTTTTGTGCGTGACTCATTCTTCGCAGCCCGTGAGTGGAAGGATCTTGCGGACCTGAACGCTCAGGCTAAAGAGTGGTGTGAAGAACGCGCGGCCTCGCGCCCATGGCCTGACGATAAAAAGCGACTTGTGAAGGATGTCTTCGACGAAGAGCGCAAGTTATTGATTGAGCTACCCGCTGATCCCTTCCCAACGATTTTGATGGCCGAGGCCAAGGTCGGAAAGACCCCGTACGCGCGCTTTGATGGCAATGACTACAGCGTGCCCCATCCCCATGTGCGCCGCGCCTTGGGCGTGGCTGCGAGCGAAACACGTGTACGTATCCTGGAGGGCACCGAAGTCCTAGCCGACCACCCGCGCAGCTACGACAAGGCCCAGCGCATCGAGGATCCCACGCACATCGATGGCTTGGTGAAAGCCAAACGCCACGGTCGCAAGGCACGCGCATCAGATCGACTAACCCGCTCGGCGCCGAGCGCCAAGGACTTGCTGGCCCTATTGGCAGAGCGCGGAGCCAATATTGGATCCGCGTGCAGTCAGCTCCTGCGTTTGCTTGACGAACATGGAGGCTCCATTTTGGAGCGTGGCATTCAAGAAGCCTTGGAGAAAGACATGCCTGAGCCCAATTCAGTGCGTTTGATTTTGGACCGCATCCGTCTGGACGAACAGCGTCCGGTGCGCAAGCCAGTGGACCTCCCCGACGATGCACGTATCAAGCAAATCGTGGTGAAGCCGCATGCGCTTTCAAGTTATGACGTGCTTGGCAAAACCAGCGATACCGAAGGAGGTGAGAGCCGTGGGCAGTAATCAGGACAACACCGACGCCCTACGCGAGCGTGCATCGAAAATAGGCATGCACGGCTTGGTCGAGCATTGGAGTGAACTAGGTGGTGAGGATTGGGTCAAGCGCATCATCGATCTGGAGGAGCAAGAGCGTGGCAAGCGAAGCTTGGAGCGACGCGTGCGCAATGCCAAGATCGGGGCCTTCAAACCCATGTGTGACTTTGATTGGAGTTGGCCAGAGCGCATCGATCGCATGGCGATCGATGAGCTCTTCCAATTCGAATTCATCCAAGAAGGCGCCAACGTGATCTTGATCGGATCGAACGGCCTGGGCAAAACAACCATCGCGCAAAACCTGGCACATGCAGCGCTGCTGCAAGGCCGAACGGTGCTGTTTGTATCAGCCAGTGTGATGCTCAACGACCTGGTGGCTCAAGACGGGCCGAGCGCGCTAGCCCGCAGGCTGCGGCGCTACGTCAGGCCCGAACTACTGGTGCTCGACGAGGTCGGCTACCTTTCCTACGGCACCGAACACGCTGACCTCCTCTTCGACATCATCAACCGTCGCGGGGAACAGCGCTCGACCGTCGTGACTACCAACAAGGAGTTTGGCGAGTGGAACGAAGTCTTCCCGAACTCCACTTCGGTGGTGGCCCTCATCGATCGGCTCATTCACCGATCGGAGATCGTGCACATCGAAGGCGATTCCTATCGCCTCAAAGAGGCCAAGGAACGTGAACAAGCACGAACCAAGCGCCGCGCCGGGCGCAAACGCTCTACCAAGAAGAAGGGGGACACCCAATGAAGCGCACGCCGCCCATCCCTCCCCATCCCGGCCTCGAACGCCGTCCCCCGGCCAGCTTTGGCTGGCTCGATGCACGCCTACTGCGCGACGAATGGCTAGCCCGGCTCGGCGTGGAACCTTTGGCTGTACTGTTCCTACTGGCTATCGCAGCCGACCACGTAGGCGCGTCTTTCTACCGCCGCGAAACCATGGCCCTGGCACTTTCCATGCCCCGCCGAGACCTCGACCGCAGCCTAAACCGCTTACTCGAACTCGAACTCATCGCCCACCGGCCCTGGCATCCCGGTCACATCGATGGCGTATGGCAGATCCTGCCCATACCAACTAAACGGCGATGATCGCCACGGCAGATGGCCCGGGCAAGTACCGGGTCATCGCCATCACCGCCAGAATCCCGCGCTTTTTGGAAGCCGTCAACATCCCTCTATCGTCCCGCAAGATGCCGGGGTCAGGATGGGTAAGTGTAGTTGTCGTCAGTGGGTAAGTGTAATTGTCGCTGAGCA
>JAAETM010000099.1 GCA_024228395.1 bacterium
CTGGAGCGAAAGGAGGCGCGGGGCTTTGCACTGTTCCCGGAGACCAGTGCCAGGGTATCGTACGTAACACTCGACGCGACGTGCATCGCTCACCTGTACCGACGTCTCCACCCGCGGTCGTTTAGCGTCGAGGGCAAGCGAACAAGGACCACCAAGGCCAAACCCATCAACGATGTGACGATGGAGCACGGGCCAGCCATCTTTGCCGAGCTGTTCGACCTGCCCCGGATCCGGCGCCTCCGGAAAACGCACCACTTTCGCTACGCGCTGCAGACCGACGGCATGGGCCTGGCACTGAGTTTTGGGAAGTGGGTTCACTCGGTACCCAAGTCTGGCCCTGGTGAGCACAAGCGCAAGAAATCCAAAGCCGGGGCAACCACCAAGTCAGTCACCGAGTTGCGTACTGGCTTCACGCACAGCGCGCAGAATAAGACCATCGCGTCGCTTGGCGAGCTGAAAGGTTACACAGTGCGATGCGTGGACCCGGGTGTGCGGCGCACCTACACGTCCATTGACTTGCTTGTTGAATGGTGAGGCACAGCCGCTGGGATAAACCAGTTTCCGGCGAGGGACCTTGGGGTAAGTGCCAATGGACTCCCCAGGTTGTGAGGAACTCAACGGTCCAACTCCCATCCTCTGGGGAGCAGCGGTTAGGAAGATACGGTGAGATAAACATTTGTGTCGCCACCGTTTGTTGTTCGTAGTATGTCGGTTTTTCGTAACCGACTTTGTGTTAGAGTAGTAGGTGTATCCGTAGTGTCCGGGAATGTAAGACGTAGTGCA
>JAAETM010000100.1 GCA_024228395.1 bacterium
CGTTCCCGTGTTTTGCGCAATGGCTCCAGAGGCCAAGGCCAAGGCCAGAGCGGGAAGGGTTGATTTGAGGTGGAGCATGGAGAGCTTTCTGGGATTCGGAAGGGTTGGCCGGAAACCGCGCACAAGGCCACAAGTACAATTGCGCGCGCGACAATTGTGCACGAGAGACGGAAGTACTACGCCACGACCTACGCAACACGCAACACGCAAAATCCAACATCCAACATCCAACATCCAACACCCGACGCAATGGCACTGAGC
Source organism: bacterium (assembly GCA_024228395.1). GTDB lineage: Bacteria > Planctomycetota > UBA1135 > UBA1135 > NORP259. Next base: position 262 of record JAAETM010000100.1, read on the forward strand.
TCCGTATCAAATCGAGACACTCCCTAACCTACGCAGCCCAGGCAGCAGGGCATTACGACTCGAAAGCTACCGCTAGCCCTGCTAGCCTGCCCGGGGCTGACGGCGCAGACACGCGTTGGTCTTAATGCGCCTTTTCAAGCGGCAGCCCAGTTACAGATCCCCGTTCCGTCCTATCCTGCTGGTTCCGCGCAGTTTGGAGTTTGGAACCGTATCGCAACTCCGGCTGTTTCTCCCCCGCTGTCCGATAGTGGATACGGTGTCAGACTCCCCCGCCAGCGATCTGTGCGCCAAAGAAATCCACCTCGCCCCGAACCGCGCAGCATCTCGTTGCCCCCATGGCCTAACTCTCGCGCATTTGGGCCGCCCACACCCATAAACACCGCAAGCCCGGACCAAACTCAAGGTCCCGGGCTAGCGCCTTGTGGTCCCAATACCAAACCCTGCCTTTTTTGCCGCCACCGCGCCGCCGATCCCCGCCCCGGAGGCCCCATTTGGCCAACAATTGCCCACAATCCACGCCATGCTCACCCCCGCGACCCACCCGGCTTCCCGCCGCTCTCCCGAAACTGCCCCTTTGGAACGTCTATCCACTCGGTACGACGTCGGCCTCCTCGAATAAATACCTCTTTCGCGGCTCAATACCCGGCCTATGCATGCCCCTGTCAACGCTTCGCTCCCACCCTCACGGGTGACAGCGCATGACTCGGGGTCATAGTGGGTGGATAACCCTTCTAAGTAAGACTCTTTCATTCTCTTCATCCTGCCAGTCTCCTGGCGCACACCGAACCAGGCTCCGAAACCCCGCGCTCCCTGCCTCCCACATCTCCCGCGAGCTACACGCCTTCGTCCGCTGCGGCGGCCTTGCATTCGGCTTCGCCCGCCTGCGCCGCCCCGCGTGCCTGCTCGAAAGGTATCCGGCTCGGTATGTCCGTGTCCCAGATGAGGCTGTATCAGTCGGAAGTCTCTTTTCCTGGGAATGCGAGGATGATCTGGGCACCGAGTAGCGGGTAATTGATCGAAACCCTGTAGGTGCGGAATTCGGAAGGGAGGACACAAGTGTGGCTCCGCTTGTCACCAAGGTCGATGCCGATCACTACTTCCGTGCGAGATTCTGTGGATGTGTTATCTTTCTTCATGGGTCAGTTTCCGCTTCCAGGGCCTAGAGCCCGTGACTTTTTGCAGGGGATCCCTCAGGATACCCCGACGCCGGAAACTGGCCTTCTCATCTCATCTATCCACGGTCCAAACGCCAGGGATTCACCACGTGGGTAGGGTCGGTTACCATGTGGTGCCATGTCTGTCGAAAGGGGGACCTCATCCCTTTTTCTTTTCCCTAAAGGACTTCAGATCGATGACTATCCGGCTCTCACCTTCCGTGGAGTGTGGTCGCCTTAACATCTGACTGCGGAGCCGTGTCCAGAGCTCCCATGGGCGCGTAAGGCTGGTATCACTTCCAGTGAGATTCGCCAAGGCGGCATCCGAATTGAATGTGAGGTTCTCATCCCCCAGAATCTGCGGTACGTTTGCAGTGATCAGGGTTTCGAGGCTTCGTATGCCATTGCGAATCGGAGCCGCAGAGAGAAATGCAAGGTCAGCCCTCCTCATGGTGATTTTCTCGTTTCCTATGAATCGGGCTACGAGGGCCAGGACGAGAGAGAGACGTTCACGAAGAACCATGTCCTTATACATGAGTATGGGATCGTACTCGTGACGGAACAAAGGGGCAAAGCCTACATCGTCACGGGCTCGGGCAAATGCCTCAAGCCGGTGGACTGTAAATGAAGGAGTGTGAACATCTTCACGTCGCCTGGATAACTGATCACGACTGACACTCAGAGTGACAAACGGGTCGAGAGTGCACTCCAAAGGAGATCCAATCGAAGGCAATTCCAACGTGAAGCCATTGATTCTAGAGAGGAAGTCTTCAATCTTCTCGAGCCCTCTCAAATACTCAAGAGGCCCGTCCTGGAAGTCGACTCTCTCTCGAGTGGAGTAAGCTAGAGCTAGGTCGAGCATTTCCCTGCTCAGGGGGGGGCCGCCAGGGTTGCCTTCACCGTAGAGGTGCCAATCAAGGCACAGGCTGGGGACATCAAGAGCTGGCCGAACAGATCGAAGATCTGCCAGGATTGATCGATCACGAAGATAGCTGCCTGCAAAGACGAGCGCAGTTCCGTGAAGGGGCTTGTCCTCGGAATCCTTCCCGTCATACATTGGCGAGATCATGTTCTGGATTGCCGAGGTGCCGCCAACACGGATATCAAATTCGTCGATGAGAACGATCAAAGGTTTGTACTTCACGAGAGCGGATCGCCACCGACCGATCCTGTCGAAGCTCCTGATGACGTCGGATGGCGAAGTACACGTGGCCATATTGATGGTCTTTATCACGCAATCCTCACCTACCGCTTTGGCAAGCTTCTTGGCAACATGGGACTTCCCCGAGCCTGGTGCCCCTAGCAGCAACGAGTTACTAGTCCGAGGTGGATTTGATTCCACCTTGCCATTGGCAAGCCACTCACGATACTGCTTAAAGTAGCTCGTGAGGCTGTCTCGAGCATCTTTCAATGCCCTTTCAAAGACGGGATCACAAGTGGGCAGGGCCACCCGTTCTGCTTTTTTGACGGCTGGGGAAACTCTTCCAACGGTGCGCGTGTCAATGCGCACACCGTGGAGGATTTCCAGGAAGTTTTTCTTCGAACTCAAAGCGACATCTTCCCTTTTGAGTGCCGAAGTCCCCCCACCCGTGTGAAGTAAATCTGTCCCCACTCACCCCCGCCCCCTTGTCCAAGCCGCATCTGTTGGTACTGTCCCGTTAGCGTCCAGAAGTTGCGCCGCTTGGCTCGTCTAGGTTCGTTAGCCTTTCGTTGCGAGTCCGGGTGGTTTAGGTCAATGAGGGCGAGTCCGTAGAGGGTATTGTCACCTTCATGGAAAGCAGCGATGTGCTCCGGGAATTCCTCAGAGCGCAGGTAGTCAAGAAGGGGTACATCGCTTCCATCCCCAGCTAGAGAATATGGGTCAGGGAACTTAGAGCCCCATTTCCCATCTGTCCTTAACGCCACATTCTTGTACTTTGAGAAGCACTTCTTGGCGATTTCCTTCTCAAAGGCTCCACAGTACACAGTGGAATCCTGGTCCGTTGGACTGGCAACCTTATATGTGAATGAGGCCTGCGCTTCCGCCTTGGAGGACTTGTGGCGCTTCCGTGTTTCGAGCTTCGTCAGGGTCGATGTCCAGAAGATTGGCGAGTGGAATTCATTACGATTAATAGATGGGGTGTAAATGCGCACACCTTGAAGAACAAGTTCCCCACCGTCAATGCGCATGTGGCCGTATCCGGAATGCAGGCATTCCCATTTCTCTTTGTTAGTGAAATTCTTATGGGCTCGCTTGCAGAGCTTCGGAGGAGCGTCCTTTATACCGGAGGAGCTGGACGGAATGTATACCGAGTAGTGGTAGACGCCACGCAGCATGAGGCACCAGCCCAAAACCTCATTCGCTGTGCTTTTTCGTGCGCCAAGCAAGTACTTCCCTCGAAGCCAATCTCTGAAGATCTCTGGTGGAATCGCATCGCTTCGCCAATCCTGGTAATCTGCCATGGGGTGCTTCGGGTCCTCGAGTATTGGTATGGTGCCGCAAAACACCCACCAAATCACGATCGTGAGGAAAGGTCGCGGCGCCGTCCATAATACTACTCGACTCAGAAATCGACAACCCCACTCTTGGTGTGCTCCCGGAAAAATGGACACGGGCCTAAGGGATATACTACCCCCACAGGACCCCCCCCATGAGCAATCCCCGCAGAAAGTACACCCCCGAATTCAAGCTTGCAGCTGCCCGTCTGGTCACCGACCAGGGACAGAGAATCAAGAACGTGGCCGAGAGCCTCGACATCAATCCCGGGCTCCTACACCAATGGCGTGCGGCGGTCAAAGTCAACGGCTCGAAGGTCTTCAGCGCCCAGGCTCCCGCCAGGTTGGAGGGCGAAGAGGTACGGAAGCTAAAGCGCGAGCTCAAAGTTGCACGGGAGGAGAGGGACATCCCAAAAAAGCCCTGGGCTTCTGCGCCAAGCCAAAACAATGAGGTTTGCGTTCATCCGCAAGCACCTGGGCGAGTTTGAAAGTGGATAGGAATTCCAAGCGGGCAGTTTCGGGAGAGTGGGGGGAATCAAGGTGGGTCGCGGGGGTGTGCGTGGGGTGTGCGTGGGGTCTATTGAAGGCAATTGCCAGCCAAAGCCAGCCCTAGTCAGCAATGTACTGACGTGCTTCCAATAAGTTGACACGGAACTTAGCGACAGGTTGATTCGACACGAAGCAACGGGAACTGTCAAGGTAGGGATGGGGTTTGGGGAAGAGGAGACTGATAACATGTGGATAACTTCTAGGCCACGTCGACCTTGGAAGATTGCTCGACTTCGAACTCGTTAGGAGATTGATAGCCAAGCGTCGAGTGCATACGAACGGTGTTGTAAAACGTCTCGATGTAC
>JAAETM010000101.1 GCA_024228395.1 bacterium
GGATGGACGAAAACATGCCGGACGATGACGAGCTTCAGCGCTTCCGCGCCGAGGCGGCCGAGCTGATGGGGCTGAATCCGGCGCCAACGCCTCAATCAGATGATTGGCGCGCCAGCGGAGGACCAGCGCCCGGCGCCCTAACGCGGCACGCTTGATGTTTCGGGCTGACGGCTCATGGCTGACAGCGAATAGTCGCGGTAGGGACCGCCCTTTCGGGCGGCCCCCCGCACAGATCCCAGCGAGCGGAACTACCGCACTGGGCTCCTACCTCGGGTGATGGCGGCGAAGCGCTTCTCGGGCCAGGGATGCAGAGCGCGGACGGGCGGAATCCATCGGGTGACGAGGCGGCCCATGCGGCCCCACGACATCCGATGGCGTTGACTGCGTCGGCGCAGAGCGTGCGCCCAGGCCCGAATGACCTGGGTGCGAAAGCTCCGCAGCAGACGCAGGTTGGTCCAGACGGCGTAGTACCCAAAGTACCCCTGAAGGACTTTACATAGCCAGGCCCCCTGAGCAGGGACTGGGATGTGGCGCGCCTTCATGAGCGCGCGCCGCACCTCCTTCAGTTTCTTCGCCATCCGTTTCTTGCTCGTTCGCCGCATGACCGTGACCGACCGCCAGACCGCCCCCGTACCGCGCGCAGGCGCGGAGCGCCGCAGCCCAAGTCAGGCTGCGGGGCATGAACAAGACACAGACGAAGTTGCCCAGCCCTCAGAGGCGCTGGAACGAGGCTCAGGCCCGCGTGGTCGTGGAGGCGCTGCGACGCAGCGGGCTCTCGGTGAGAGAGTTTGCGGGCCGGCACGGGCTCCACGAAGTTCGGGTCCAGCGGTGGCACAAGCGACTGGGCCAGGCTGAGCGCGGCGAAGCCAGGACGGGGTTCGTTCCGGCAGTGGTGCGATTGCCGGAGCCTGCGGGGACGGCCGCCGGGGTGACGGTCCGCCTCCCGGACGGGGTTGCGATCGAGCTGTATAACGGCAGCCTGCTCACGCCAGTGGCGCTGGCCGACCTGGTGAGGCAGCTGCGGGGGAGCCAGCGGTGATCCTGCTGCCACGTTCGGTGAAGGTCTACGTGGCGACCGCGTCCACCAACCTTCGCAATTCGTTCGACGGCCTGAGCATTGCGACTCGGGAGGTCCTGAAGCGGGACCCGCTCAGTGGACACATCTTCGTGTACATCAACCGGCGTCGCAACCAGGTGAAGCTCTTGGTGTGGACGCGGGGCGGATTCACGATTGTCCACAAACGCCTGGAGAAGGGGACGTTCGGAGCCCTGCGGAGCATGGAGGCCGGTGCCGTCTGCGTGGAGTTTGATGTTCACGAGCTGTCGATGCTGCTCGAAGGGGTCACCTTCGTGCAGTCGAAGGCATCGCACCGGTGGGAGCCACCGATGCATACGAGTACGGCGTGAGGAACCACAAGTCTGCCCCCCTTGCAGTGCAGAGCAACAGGGGCATGATGGACCGAGTAGATGTCGTCTCCGAAAACGTCTGCGAGCTGCGAAGAGGGGCCGGCGGCGAACGAGGCATCGGCGCCGCCGGCACCACCGGCACCACCGGCACCACCGAACCCTCTCGATGAGGTGCAGGCGCTCCTGCAGGAAGGGCGGACACAGGACGTACTGACGCTGGTGGCGGACCTCATGGCCAACATGAACGCGCTGCAGCGGCAACTGAATGAGGTGGGGGCCAAGAGGTTCAAGAGCCGGGAGGTGGTGAGTTCGGCCCAGTTGGGGCTCCTGCTGACGGAGCTGAAGAAGGCGGCGGCGGTGGCCGAGCGCGACGAATCTCTGTCGAAAGCGGACGATGAGTTGCAGGAGACCGTGGAGCTCGAAAAGATGCTCATGGAGCGGGATGCGGAGAAAAAGGACAAGGGCAAAAAGAAGAGAAAGGGGGGACACAAACGCAAGCCGTTTCCCCCGAACATCCGGCGGGAGGAGAAGATCATCCGGGTCCCGGACGAGAAGCGCGGCTGCCCCAAGTGCGGCAAGGAACGTACGTGCATCGGGTACGACGTCACCGAGACGCTGGACCGGGTGCCTGCGGAACTGGTGGTCCGGCAGGACAAGCAGGAGAAGCTGTGCTGCAAGCCCTGTGACGGTGAGCTGTGTAGAGCGCCGGCTCCGGACCGGGTGGTCAAGCAGGGCCGGCTGGGCATCGAACTCGTGGCCTGTCTGCTGGTCGAGAAGTACCACGACGGCTTACCGCTTCACCGGCAGGTGCAGCGGTTTCGGCGGATGGGCGTCGACCTTCCAGTTTCCACCCTGGTGGACCAAGTCAAGCACGCTGCACAGGCAGCCAAGATGCTGCACGAGATGGCCATCGAGGAGGTTCTGGCATCTCATGTGATGCACCTCGACGGCACCGGGCTGCCTGTCCTGGACAAGGCTCATCGTAACGGCACGCGCTACGGAACGCTTTGGGGGTACGTTGGCGACAAGGTGGTCTCGGTGTTCCTGTACGCATCCACCGGCAAGAAAAAGGGGCAAAAGCCCGGCGAGCTGGGCCCCGAGGACTTCCTGAATCGCCGTACGGGATTCGCGGTGGCCGATGCCTCCAACCTGTTCGACAAGAGCTTCGAGCGAGACGACCTCATCGAGTGCGGATGCAACGCCCATGGTCGCCGCGGGTTCGTGAAAGCCCTCGACGGGGGCGACTCCCGGGCCGCCTTGCCCATCGGTGCCTACAGCCGGCTGTATAGCTTCGAACACCAGGCGAAGGACCTCGATGACGAAGCGCGCCAGAAACTTCGAGAACACAAGAGCAAGCCTGTCTTCGATGCCATCTTGAAGTGGTGCCAGGCCTATGCGCCCCACGAACCGCCCAGTTCACCGCTGGGCCGGGCGATCCGGTACTTCATCAACCATCATGAAGCCCTGGGTCGGTTCATCGAGGACGGCGCCATCCCCATTGA
>JAAETM010000102.1 GCA_024228395.1 bacterium
TCCGCAACCGTTGAACTGTTTCTGCGCTTCCTCAAGGATGAGGCATCCCGCAGCCAGAACCTGTATATCCTGGGGGATATGTTCGATGTCTGGATCGGCGACGACGACCGCACGGAACCCATCCCACAGATATTCAAGGCGTTGTCCGATCTGGCAGCCAGGGGTAGGGGCCTGTTTCTGCTCAAGGGCAACCGTGACTTCCTGATCGGCGACGGTTTCTGCCGGGAAACCGGCTGCTCCCTGCTGCACGATCCAGCGGTGGTAAATCTATCCGGAGGCCCCACCCTGCTGATGCACGGGGATCTGCTGGCCACTGACGACCTCAACTATCAGAGAGCCCGCGCCTACCTGCGTGGTGATGACCTCAGGGACAACTTCCTGCGCAAGAGCCTCGACGAACGCACCGCCATGGCCGCGGACATGCGACAACAAAGCCGCGAGGCCCAGGCCAACCGGCCCGACAGCGGCGTGGGCGTGAACCGGCAGACAGTGGAACAGTAGATGCGGCAGAGCGGGGCCTGGCAGCGGATCCATGGGCGTGCCCACCGGCCAGGAACCCACGATTTCGGCCTGGATGGAAGACCA
>JAAETM010000103.1 GCA_024228395.1 bacterium
CCAGGGACATGTTGGTGGCCACCCGAACCACGCTCATCAACCATGTGCGTGGGCAAATGAAGTCGTTTGGTATGAAGCTCGGCACGCGCGGTGCAGCGTACTTTCACAACTGGGCGCGGGATCAAGTACCCGAAGAACTGAAGATAGCCCTGGATCCGATCCTGGATTTGCTTGAGCAAGTCGACAAACAGATCAAGGTGATCGACACTGAACTCGAACGTCTCACAGGGGAGGTGTATCCAGTCACACAACTTCTTCGCCAGGTCGATCGCGTGGGACTGCATACGGCACTGCGATTTGTACTGACCGTGGAGGATCCTTTTCGAATCAAGAAGAGTCGTAACGCGGCGGCTTATTTTGGACTTGTGAGTAAACGCAAGCAATCAGGCGTCCGGGATCCAGAGATGCACATCACGAAAGCTGGCGATGGTGACATGCGACGGCTCCTGGTGCAGTGCGCGCAGCAGATGCTCAGTGCGAAGGGGAAGGAGTCGGACCTACGTACTTGGGGCCTGAACCTAGCGGCGCGAGGGGCGAAGGCGGCAAAGATGAAAGCGGTGATTGCAACAGCGAGGAAGCTGGCCGTACTGCTGCATTTCCTCTGGAAAACGGGGCAAGTGTACGAACCACTGAAGAACGAGGCCGGCAGGGTCCCAAGCAAGGCGGCGTGTGCCTGAAAGTTGGTCTACGGATCAAACAAACAAGTAAACCGTGAGAGCAAATCGAAAGACGAAAACCGCCCAGTCCGGGTAACTGCGAGCCAACAAATATTCACTGGCCTTGGTCACGTGCCCTTCGGAGCATGTAGACCGTTGGATAGATAGCAGCGCCTGACTGGACGGACCTCATCAAGCACCGGGTCACGGGAGTGACCACCAACGAGTGCGCATGGAAGCAAGGCGCCAGAATTCCTTGCTTGATTGGCGTCACTCGATCATCTCACGACAACAAACAAGATCGCAAAAAACCAGACGGTGTACCTTGACAGGAAGGGGGCTTCTCATGGAAGGAGTTCCAAAGGGGCAGTTTTTGGGAGAGCGGGGGGAAGCCAGGTGGCGTGCGGGGGCGAGCATGGGACGGATTGCAGGCAATTGGCAGCTAAACGGGGCTTCCTGGGAGGGGAGCGTCCATGCTGCCCAGCGTCAACTACATTGCCCAATCGTGTTGCCTCACGTAAAAATGTTACTGAGCATGCGAATAAAGATCATGTCCCGAAGATTTTTGGCGAGACCGCTACCAAGCCGCACCCTCGCAGAAACTCGAAAGATCCTGCTGGGGCTCGGAATGGCTGCTTGGCACCGCGAAACCCTAGTCTAGAATGTCAACACGGAACCTGCCCAGCGTCAAACAGTGCCCTTTCTACAAATGACCCTGTATCTTGAGAGACGTTCTTAGCGTTTGGACAAAACGCGTTACAACGTCCGTGCCCGAGGAGCGAATCCGGATGAACTATTTGAAGCAGCGCCAACAGCTGGAATTGAAGCTTGAGTTGCAAGCTCCGCGCATGGTTTTTGTTGAGGCCCAACGCAAGCGGGCCCCTGTCGATCTGCAGCCGACGCCTGCATTGCTGGACTCTCAATGTGCTTTGGACTTGGAGTTTGAGAAGCTCCCCATGGAGACGGAGCATGCCAACATTATCCTGGATCCAATTGCCAATACCTTGAGTATGCGGGAGCTGCGTTTATTTCTCCATCGCTGCTCAAGATTGCTTAAGGTGGGGGGGCGCGGGCATATGACTATGGCCAACCCGGATCATCTGAGGCGGATTGAGCCGAGCTGCTGGCCTGGGGAACAGCTGAAGTTTGAGGGGCAGATCCATCGATATCGCCCGTGGCGGCAGTGGTGGGAGCTGCTCAGGCTCTTTCCGCTCAATCCCCAAACCCCGATTGCCATTCCAAGCAGTGAAATCAGTCCGAAGTTCCTGTGGCTGAGTTTTGAAAAAACCAATGAGCAAAGTTCGCTTGCTGACGGGCATGTTGATTGCGACCAGAAGTACGGAACCCACTCCAGCTATCGCTACTTCAACCGCCTGGAGGAACCGGAGATTCTCGATGACTGGTGTTATGCTGCTTCCAAATTGCGACCGGTGCGTGGGGAGACCATTCTCAGTCTAGGCTGTAATGATGGGCGAGAGTTCGAGATGTTTAGCCCAGAGCAACAGCGCGGCGTCCGTTTTGTCGGGGTCGATGCTTCCCAAAGTGCCATCGAAAGCGCCCGCCAAAAGTACGAGCATGAGTTTCATTGCCACGACCTGATGAAGCTCCCGGAGCTCGAGATAGGTCCCGTGCACATCGCGCTGCTCCTCAACGTTTTGCAGTGTACCAGCTTGAACCGCGACGAGGTGCTCAACCAATTGCTGGATCAACTGAGCCCGGCCTCCAGGCTGCTGATCTCCGTACCTAACTGTCACTTCGGTGCAAATGACATTCTCAGAAGGCCCTTGGACCGCCGCTCAAAGCGCCATGACCGGGGGTTGGTTCACAAGGACCTACGCTATTTGGCACGCACTTTTTATCGCCATGGGTTTGGAAGGATTGAAGCCTTTGGTACCTACGACGCGTTTTTGCTGGTGCAGCGGTAGGTGTTGGTGTTGTTCATGGCATTGCCCATCTGTGGCAGGTGTTGCCAGCCCCCTGCTAAAGTGGACCGCGCCGTTGCGAGCCACTTGGGAATACGGTGTCTGAAACCGAATTTATCGGAATGCGCTCGCTGGCCATTCGGGTAGACGGTCTAGGGGGGTACGGGACACGCTGGGAACTGCTCCACATTTTCGGCTTGCCCGAATGCAAGCGTTGCGTTCTTTTCTATCGAGGGTGTAATCCAGGGTGAAGGTCTTGACTCCCCGGGCGCGGATTCTAGTCAACAAACGGGCCAACTCTCGACTCTCTTTCGAGCCGGTCGCAATGCCCCCTGTGTCGCCGGCATTCCAATCACTAGAGGCCTCACCCCGGAAGGAGAGGTCTTCATGAGAGATTCCGTCCACCACCTTGAGCAACTCGGGCTCTTGTTCAAAGAGATAGCCCGCGTTCTGGGCGATCAACACGAACTCTGGGTTGCTCTTGCGCGCATAGGCCCGGATGCGGCCTAGCAGATCGACCATCTCCTGCGCCGGATCCACCCCATCGGACCTTGCTGCGCGGGCCACATCGGGGTCTGAGAACCCCAACACCCAATCCATATAAATGCCATCGAAGCCCTGTGATAGGATGCGATCCAAAAGGGCGTGCTTGTCGCCAAACAAATGGGCTTGCCACTCGGGGCGCCAGAAGGCAGTGGGATAATTGCCCTGCCAACCATCCGGATCGCAACTGAGCAGGAAGCTTGGGCTCCCGGTCGCCTTCAGGGATGGGGCCTGCCAGTCTTTGCCCCAATAGGTGCGATAGTCCTCGGCCTGCCCCACATTCAGGTAGGCGATGACCACCCGCTTGCCGCTGGGCCGATGCTTTAGCTTCCCCACGAGTTGGCGGATGGGAAAATCCTCCATGCCCTGCACTGTGTCGGTCGGCTCAATCACCAGCATGTCGAAACTGGAGCGCTGCAGAGCTTCGGTTCGACCGGGGGAATCAATCCCCTGCAATTGCATCGCCCAGGTTTCCACCCCGGCTAAACGGGATTTGATTTCCAGTACTTGGGAAGTGGTCGGCTGATTCGCTGCACAAGCCTGGAAAAGGACACAAGTTGCTCCGAGAACTTGGATTAAACGCATGAAACACAATCACGGGTCGATCTAGAGGGTGACGGAGCCTGATTCGGACTCCAGTGGTTTGATATTGTATCGAACAAACCGCCTTCAAGGCTCTACTCATTTTTTGGGAGTGGGGCCGACTGACCTTTCCGCCCACCATGCTCTCTGTTCTTCTGCTCGGATGCGCAGCTCTGCTGCCAATCCAAGCCGACAATAGCGTCAATCTCCCGCGTAGGATCCTGGCGATTCATGATGCTTCGCCCACGGATCAGGCCTTGGCTGAGGATCCGGTGCACAAGGTATTGGAGCTGCCCCTGAACCATCTGGGCTATCTGGTGGAGCGTTGGCCCGTGAGCGAAGGCCCCCCCCCCCCGGCCCTGCTGAAGGATCTGGCTGGTGTGGTCCTACAGATGCGCATTGCCGGTTTTCGTCCAGAGCAGGTGCAATGGTTGCCGGAATGGCTGTCCACCAACGTGCTAGCGAAGGAAACGCCCCTGGTGATGTTTGGGTCTATGGAGTGGTTGATGCGATCCGGGTCGGGAGGCGATCTGAACTTGGCCAATGATCTGCTTTCGGAGCTAAAAATCCACCCGAACAGAAATTGGGTTTCGGACCCCCTATTGGTGAAGGCCGAGGTGCTGGATTCAGCCCTTTGCGCCTTCGAAACGCCTGTATTGCTGCCCGAGCACTACGGTGTCCTGGCTAGTTCGCTGAACGGAAATGTCTGGGTGCGTAGCAAGGTTGCGGGGCTTCCCGACGCTGTTCCGGTCTTCACGACGGATTGGGGGGGCATGGCGCTAGACCCTTTTGTCTTACAGCTGGATAGCGGACTCGGCGATCAACGCCTGCACCTGGATCTGATTTCGTTTCTCAGCGAAGCGCTGGGAGTCCAAGGGCGCCCCGTGCCCGATCCCTGCGTCGTCAATGGCAGGCGTGCGTTTTTTGTCCAGGTGGACGGGGATGGGTTCGAAAGCGTGTCGACTATTCGCAGAGGAGAACTGGCTGCCAAAGTCTTTCTAGATGAGATCATTGACGCCTTCGACCTGCCCTTCTCCGTCAGCATCGTTGTTGCCAGCCTGACAAAGGAACTCACGCCCGAAGAGCCCACGCCGGCCATGCAGCTTGCGGTGGAGATCATGGCAAGGGACAACGTGGAAGTCGCAAGCCACACGATTCTACACCCGTTGAGGTGGAACGAGCCCCTGCCCAAGAAGGCTAAGCCGCGCACCATCACGTGGTACACGGGAATGGATGGCTACGAATACAGCCAAAAAGCCGAAGTGCTAGGTTCGGTCGAGTTCATCAACCGCTACCTGGCGCCGAAGGGCAAAACATGTGATCTGATGCTCTGGTCGGGAGATGCGATTCCACCCACGGACGCACTCCGAGCGGCGGTTGACCTGGGAATCTCCAACGTCAACGGCGGAACTTTTAGGTGGGACGCCGTCACCAACTCGAGCAGCTATGTGATGCCTTTGATGCGCTGGCACGAGGGCTTACTCCAGGTGTACTGCGGCATGACAAACGAGAACACCTTCGATGGGTTCTTCTCGTACCTACCAAGCGCTTTCCGTCACATTGACGCCACCATTACGAATTCGGGCCGGGGACGCATCCTTAAGCCGGTCAATGCCTATGTGCACTTCTATGGTGGGGAAAGGCCTGCGCGGCTGGCCGCCATGCAACGCATCATCCGCAAGTGGGGCGTCGAGGAGGAAACGACTCCCATTTTTACCTCACGCTGGTGGAGTTCTGTGTCGGATGCTTTCCTATCGACGCGCATTGCCGCTGGATCGGACGGTTCATGGATTGTGAGCGACTTTGGAACCTGCGCGACCGTGCGATTCGATGGCCCTCAATTACCCATCGATCTCACACGAAGCAGTGGCGTTCTGGGTTTTCATCGCATCCATGATTCCCTTTACGTTCACTTGTATGGAACGCGCGCAGAAATTCACTTCGGATCGGCCGCTGGCATCACACCCTATCTGCAGCAAGCGAACTACCCAATCGAATCCGCCCAGCGGGGTCCCGGTGGCTTGGCCTGGCAAAACCGATCCTTCGGTCGCCGGCTTGCTATCGTAGCCGGCTTGCCTCCCGACGGACCCGTACATCTGACAGTGGATGGAAAGAAGAGTACACCCATCGCCGACTCCCAGGGACAACTCGTGATCGAACAAGGTTCCGGATCCGGAAGTATCCAGGTGCGATTGCCATGATTTTCTCCCGTGGCCGCGTGATTGGTTTTGGAGTCGCTGGCATGGGCCTACTGGTTGCTGTCATCTTCCTTACAGACCGGGATCAGTGGGAAGACATGGATTGGAAGACCGGGGAGCCACAACTCGCTCCGGAGGAAACTCTGGCGACGGCTCTCAGCACCGGTGACGCAAAAATCAGTCACCGCCTCCTGGTTCAAGGCAAGCGTCAGAGCGAGGCCTTGCGCAAAAACGCTGACATGCTCGAGTGGGAGTTGATGGCGCCTAACTTGGAAGGCCCACCCAAACCGATCGGCTTCTGGAACATGCCCGCCAGCGATCTGGCGCGCAATCAGATCCTTGACCGGAAAACCCCTTGGACGCCGCTAGCCCTCTTGCCCCTTCTGAGGGACCTGCTTCAGGATCGTGAACTGAGCGCCGCCTTGGACGAGTTCTTCGCCACACCGAGGCAGGGAGCGAAACGGGCACCCGATGCGCGCGCCAGTTCCTTGAGCGGGGGGAAGATTGAACCCAATCAGGCGCGTGCCTTGATGCGCACCTTTTCCCAAGAAGATCGGACCAGGGCCCAACTGCGCTGGGCCCTGACCTATTGGTCGATGGATCCCCAGGCATCCGAGGCGGCGTTGTTTATCGTGGGGGAATTGATCCGTCTGGGCGAGAACGGTGTCGCCCTCGCCGTTTTGGATGCCAGCAGTCCGCTCACGGAGGAACTGGAGGGGCGGCGTGCGCAGGTCGCCCGGTGGTTGAGTCTCCCCCAGGTCGAAAGTTCGTCGATGGAACGCCTCGCGCAGGCCGGTCTCGCCACGGAGGAAGACCGCTCGCGGCTGGTGGATCTGTATCTGTTGGAGGGCGAGCCTGGCAAGGGGTTACCCCACGCATTGCACTTGGCCAGGGCTCACAATACGCCCACCTCCTGGGAGACCGCGATCCACATGGCCACGGAATTTGGGGCGGTGGGGGAGGCCATCGAACTCTGTAGGGAGGCCGCGCGTTCCACCGGAAAGACGCAGCCCTGGCTGAAAAAGGAACTGCAGCTCTTGCGAGCTGACCTGCGCATCGATGAGCTTCGCGATCGCTTGATCACCTTGGAGTTGTCCGACCCGAAACTCTACCGGGCAGATTTGGAAGAGATCCTGCGAGGAACCGATGACAGACCCCATTTGCTCGATTACTGGTACCGGCGTTTGCAGACCACTCCGGATGACGGGTACCTGCGGCGGCGCGTGATCGGCCTCGCCCTTTCCGAAGACAGAACGGATATCATCACTGCCATACTATCGCGGCAATTCGAGTCCAGCAGCACTCCGGGTAGCGACCTTGCGCGGTTGCCTATCTTGCAGCAATATGGGGTCGAAGACGCCAGGGGCAGATTACTGCAAGCCCTGCGATCTGCAAGCTTCAACCCAGGCGACATGTTGAAGGGTCTGCAGGCGTTGACGGCCATGCCCTGGGATGAAGAACTATACAGCGCCTTGATCGTTCCGCTGGAAGACCGCCAGCCCCCAGCCGAACTGCACGTTGCCCACGTGGGCCTACTGTCCAAACACCAAAGCGACCGCGTGCTGCTCTACTTGGAGGACCTCAACCTGCGATTCCCGGGCAACGTGCCGTTTTTAATCGACTTGGCGAAGAACGCCATGTGGCAAAACGCTCGCACGATCGAAATCGACTCTCGCCTGGCTCTTTTAGACCTCCTTCCAGGGGATGCGGAGAATCGGGCGAAGCTCGCCGATGCCTACATTCTGGATCGCCAACCCCAAAAGGCCCTGGAGACCGTCACGTCCCAAGCCGATGTTCTTCCGATGGGCCAGCGCTCGGCAGTAGCCCAGCGGGCCGCCTTGGAGGCCGCCGTGGCGATGGGGGACGGCGGGCGCGTCTGGCGCTGGTCTGCTGAAATCCTCGCCAATGGGCTGGCACCCCTCTCCATTTGGAATCTGTGCGCCGAATCCCTGATGACGGCCGGATATCCCGATGAGGCCCGCAGGGCATGGGAGGCCTGCCTGGAACGCGCGGACACCTTCATCCCAGCCCTGGAGGGCCTTGGAAACCACCACCTATCCCGCAAGGAAGCTTCCCTCGGGCGGCCCTACCTTGAGCGCATGTGGACCCTCGAGCCCGACCCAACCCACCGTCAAATTTTCCTGTTGGCGGAAGCGAGACGGGAAACCGGCGACGATCAGGGCTCGATCGAGTTGTACCAGAAACTACTCGATGATCCAGCGGGTCAGAGCACCTTCAGCGCCAAGGCCCTGCTGCGTTTGGGTCGGAGCGAGGAAGGGCTGCAAGCCATGCGCAAGATCGCGGAAGAATCCCCCAATCAGGTTCGGCTTTGGATCGACCTGGTCGACGAGAACGTGAAGGCCGGCCGGCATGAACGGGCCCTGGAATTCTCGCGGTTGACGGTTCAGCTCAAGCCTCTGGACCCCAAGCTGTGCCTTGAAACCGCATCCATCGAAATGACTTTGGGGCGTTACGAGGAGGCGGAAGAGTCCCTTGTGCAAGCCCTCGAACTGGGAGCCGATCCGGGTCGAGTTGCATTGGTCATGAGCGAGGTCCAACGGAAATCCGGCCAGCTAGCGGCTGCGGCTGAAACGCTCGAACGCCATATTCAATTGGATGGGCCCACCGATCCCGACGCCCATGCAACCTTGCAGTCCCTGCGAGAGCGTATGCGCCCAATGGTGGGTGTTTATGCTTCTCAGATGAAAGCGGGGAACGACAGCATGATGAAGTGGGCCCTGGTTGGATCCGCCCAGCTCAATCAGGAACACACCCGCCTGTTCGCCACGGTCACTCAACTCGATTTCGAAGGCCATTGGACTCCGCCGGTCCCGGGCCCCGGAATACTTGAGGATTCTATTTCTGCGGCTTCCCTGGGCTGGATGAGAGACCGGGGCAATGAAAAACGCTTCACCCTGGGTGTGACCGTGTTTCCCGACGCCCCTGGCACAGATGACGGTGCTGGCTCGGTGGGGGCTTGGGGCGCGCATCGCTGGGGAAGTTATGAGGTTGGCGTGCAATCCTCCCTGCGCCTTGGGCTGGAAGAGTTGTGGACCGATCCTGTGGCAGCCGCTGGTTTGGGCGGTCGCGAATCCAGCTTGCAATGGAGTTACATGCGACAGCAGGAGGGGCATTCGTGGTGGCACGTCCAGGTCCACCTGGGTCAACCCACAATTCAAGTTGGAAGCGACGAGTTGGATGAAACGTTGGTCGAGGCCTCGCTCGGTTGGGGCACGACCTTGCTCGGGAAGAGCAGCGCCATGGCGGAAGCGAGCAGTTTTCCCCATTTCGATCGGCTTCCAGATTCCCCTTACCTCGGCAAAGCACTGGAAGATAGCGGTGAAGAGCACTTGGAGTGGTGGCTTGCCTTGGAGCAACAGAAGTTGCTCGGAGACGGCGTCTTGGCGAGTCGCTTGCCCATTGCTGACAATGCCTCGTATGCTCTGACTGGATTGAGCTACGATCGACGCCTCGCCCCTGGATTTGGAACAACGATTGGTGGACAATTGGGCTTCGAACTGGACTCGGCTTCATTTACGCAGTCGCTTGAGGCCGGGTTTACCTGGCGGCCGAATTTTGGAACCGAAGTCTTACTGCGCGGCTCAACAGGGGACTCAATGGGGCGCGCAAACGAAGATGAGTTCCATGCCATTCTCCTTGGAATTCACCTGCGACTATGAGCCAATCCATCCCTAGTCAAGCCCCTTCGCACGACCTGTCGACGCCTCGTAAGGAAACGCTGAAGAAGTGGAAAGAGACGCTGATCCTGTGCTTTCTGCTCACTGGACTGGCTTTCTTGATCGAATGGGTGCTCGGGAATGGGGTGCTAAATTCCTATGGAAAACACCCACACCCCTATTGGCTATTGCCGCTGCCCCTGGCCGCATCACGGGGATTGATCGCGGGACTCACAGGCGCAACCATGGCCAGCGCCCTTTACGCGCTCAGCGCCTTGATCAGCGGGACCCTCTCCGAAATGGTGGAGCTCTTCGACAGGGCCGTATTGCAGGAAGCCCTACTGTTTGTGGGTGTGGCGATTCTCGTGGGAGAGTTGCGCGATCGGATCCAGGAGAAGTTGGCGGCTTCCAAGGAGCGCATTGCATTGTTGGAACAAAGTGAAAGCCGCCTCTCCCGCGAGGTCACCACTTTGGAATCGATCCAACGCGAACTGGAACGTCGTGTGGCCAATACCGACCAGGACTTCAGTGAGATCATCCACATGGCGCACCGCATGCGCTTCGCCGATCGCAAGGACCTGTTCGTCATCGCCGTCGAACTCACCCTGCAGCAATGTGCGGATTCCACTGTGGTCTATTCCGTGTTGGAGGGGGGAGAACTGCAAGAGGAGGCGCAGCGTCGCCAACCTGGCGCGCGGGTACTGCCCCTATCGAAAATCGCTCTCAGCGGCTTGGTCCGCAGGGCCATCCAAGAAGGCAGTCTGCAGAACTCACTGCAAACAGCTGGGGCAAGATCGGGGGTCGGTCCCCTTTTCGTGGCGCCGCTTTTCGATCACCATCGCAGGGTGGCCGCCCTGCTCACCGTCCACGACCTGGCGCCTGAACGTGTCCGGTCTTCCACCCCTCGCACCTTTGCCGCCATCGCCCATTGGGTTTCTTCGGGTATCGGTCACCTGGCCATGGGCACCCCCTTCAGCCCCCAGGAAAGGGCCTCCGATTCCAGCTCTCTGGACTGGGATCATCCCCCCTGCGTCGGCCCCGCTGCGGTCCTCCCCGACCGGTTGAAGGTGGAGTGGGAGCGACATGAGTCCAGTCAAATCCCCCTGACGATTTTGAGCTTGCAGTTGCCCGAGGAATTGCCGGTGGAGCCGGGGGAAGCACTGGATGAGGCTCTGCTAAACGCTATCTCCAAGGGCTTGCGTGCGGCGGATGGCATCTATCGCTTTTGCTATGACAACGCCTTTGCCATCGTGCTTCCAGGAACGGGAGTGGAAGGGGCGTCGGTGGTTGAGGCTCGGCTGATGCGCCTCCTCGAAAATCTGGGGAGCGTGGCCGGGGTTCACAGTCGAATTTCCTCCTTTGGTCCGGGCCATGGGCAGGGCGATCCGGAAGACGTGCTCAGCGAGATCGCCAGCTGCTTCCGCGAGGAATCGAAGAAACCCCTGGGTTTGGCGGAATGGCCCCCCGCCGATACGGTTCTGCTGGGGGATGACGTGGATCTTGAGCGCTGGATTATCCGGGAGCGGTCGATGACCACTCGCTATGGTTTCCAGTTTCATCTGTACCAGCTGGACCGACTCGAAGGGTGCCAGGGAGTTCGGCATGCCCTGGGCCGAAGAATCGGCTCGGAGGGTTTCGACCACCCCGAGATCTTCCAGCTTCAGGCGGATGGATGGGTGCTGGCCTTTGCTGGCAAGGCACCCGGCCTGGGATCCGAACTCGGTGCGGTGCAGGTTTGGGTCGACCACCGTCTAGGCGGTGGCACCGCAAAGGTGACTCCGTATTCGGCCAAACTGGAATTGGAAGGGAGCGGCGTGTGATGCCCAAGCGCCTGCTGATCGGCGTACTGCTGGCATGGATAGCCGAGAGCCTGGCTCTTTGGTTTTTTCTAGAGAAACCCCAGCAGATCTTCTCGATCGTTGCTGTGGGACTGCATGTATTTGCCGCCCTGGCCTGCGCCCAGGTTCACAACCAGCGCAGTCGCTCGGAACGGGACCTGGTGTTCCTCATGGCCCTCGGACTTCCCGGGCTGGGTCCCCTGTGTGCCTGGGCTCTGCCCGGCCCACTCCGCACTGAAGAGCCTCAAGACGCCCATGCGGCCTTCGAAGAGGCACTGCAAATCCAAGTTTCGCCCGTCGAAAAAAGCCAGCTCACAGGGTTCGACGCCCAGCATATCCAGTCCTACTCCGAAGTTCTGCACCACGGAGATTTGGCCCAACGCAGCGGCCTTGTTAGAAAGCTGGCTCTGTTGGGAAGGCCGGAGCACATGCGCCTTCTGCGCCGCTTCTTGGAGGATCCGGATGAGGAATTGCGCATCCAAGCATTCTTGCAGTTGCGCAGTCAACGGGAAAAGTACGAGGCCCGCATTCGATCCCTCGATAAGGCTCTGCCGCAGGGAGGCGCGGGCACCCAGCAGTTGGCGCTGGCACATCAGAACTACGCCCAAAGTGGGCTGCTCGAACCAGAGCTCGAGTCCCTCCAGTGGCAAGCCATCCTAAAGCTACTCGACAATCCCGGTCCACAAACACAACCGGGGTGGGAGCGAGTTCTGCTGCAGGCCCTAATCAAGATGGAGCAATTCGAGGAGGCTGAACGGGTGTTGGCACAAATAGAATTCGCTGGAGACGGTTCCCTGGACGATTTGAGCTTCCAAGCCCAAATCCAATTCCAAGTCCGCAACTGGCCCGGACTGTTGAACATGAAAGAGCGCATGCGTCATGGGGGGCATCCAATCCCTGAGTGGATGACGACAACATTGAACAGCGTGACTCAGGAGGAACCCCACCATGCAGGATGACCCTCTTGCGGATTTTTGTCTTGTGCTGGAAGGAACCTATCCATGGGTCATGGGAGGTGTTTCCTCATGGGTGCATGGGCTGATCGACCGCATTCCTGAGCACAGCTTCTACCTGTGGTGCGTGGTGGCCGACGACAAGACCACCCAAAAGGAGATGAGCTACGAATTGCCCCCCAATGTGGTGGGTATCGAATACATTCCGTTGGTGACAAGAGCGGTCCAGGGAAGCTCCAACCAGCGTAACATGGAAGGTTGGGTGCAACAGCTCCCCGCTCTCTTGGAGATATTGATCGACGGCAGCACCGAACACTTTGCCAGTGCCATGCGAGCCCTGGACCCCCTGGAGCCGGTGAACCCGGAGGCCCTGTTCGCCCGCCCAGACGTCTGGCAAATACTGCTGGACATCTATCAATCGGAAGCCAGGTCGGAGTCCATGCTCGACTTCTTCTGGACCTTTGTGAATTCCCTCCGACCGATCATCCATCTGCTCGGAGCCCCTATCCCAAAGGCGCGCGTCTACCACACCATTTCGACCGGCTATGCGGGCTGGCTCGCAGCCCGAGCCAGTCAGGTCACCGGCTCTCCCATGATGATCACCGAGCATGGGATCTACACCAAAGAACGTCGGATCGAGATCAATCAGGCGAAGTGGATTCTGGATCGAAACTCGAATCGCGAGGGTCCTGAGAGGGAGCTACCCTACTTCCGTAACTGGTGGATCCGTTCTTTCGCAGGCCTCAGCCAGGCCGCATACGACTCTGCAGCCCGCATCCTCACCATCCACTATGGGAACACCGCCCTGCAGATTAGGGATGGGGCCGCGTCCGATCGTATGGAAGTCATCCCCAACGGCATCAATGCGTCTCGCATCGCCGAAGCCGTCCAGGCTGCGTTCCCCCGTGATGGGGATGCGCCCTTTACGGTTGGCTTCATTGGCCGGGTAGCTCCCATTAAGGACCTCATCACCCTGATCGACGCCACCGCCCTCGCCCGTTTACAACACCCCGATCTGCGGGTACGTGTCATGGGGCCCTCCGATGAGGACGAGGAGTACGCTGAATCGTGCATGGATCACGCCAGGCGCCTTGGTGTGCAGGACATCCTCACCTTCGACGGACGCGTCAACGTGCTCGATGTGCTTCCCCATCTTGATGTTGTCATTCTCACAAGCATTTCGGAAGCCCAACCTCTTGTGTTACTCGAGGCATATGCCGCCCACCTGCCCGTAATCGCGACGGATGTGGGCGCTTCGCGTGAAATGGTTTTTGGTAGGGCCGGGGAAGACCAATCCCTGGGCCAATCCGGGTTGATCACGCCCATCGGCTCGCCGGTCGCCACCGCAAAAGCAATTGTGCGGCTCGCAAAATCTCGCGATCAATGCCGCAGCATGGGCGAGGCGGGATACCAACGGGTGCGCCGCTTTTATAGGGAAGAGGACATGATCCGGAGCTACCGCCGCGTATACGATGAAATTCTGAACCAAGGAGTGTCGGTCTAATGGCCGGTATCGGATTCGAATTGCGTCGGGCAGTGGATGAGGACGCCGCGGTGACCACACGCATGCGTGCTTGGGTCTGCGCAGGCTTGGTCGCGTCGGGCCCCTGGATTGTGACGGTCCTGCTGCTCACCTACCTGCACCTGATGAGCCCTGAAGGCTGGGTTGAGGGGGAATATGCGCTCTTCCGCGGCATCGTCACTTATGCCGCCGCATTCAGTTTGATCGTGGTGGGCGCCATCCAAGTCCCCATGATCCGCCACATCGCCGACCAATTGTGGAGCCGGTTGCATGGGGCTGTTCTGCCTGGATACGTGGCCGCCATGGCGGTGACCGGACTGCTGCAAGCCGTGGTGGGTTCCCTCTTCGTGTGGCACCTGGGGTTGGACCGGACGGACGGAATGCTGGCCGTTAGCTTGTATGTCATCTGCACCTGGTCCTGGCTGGCCCTCAACTGGCTGGGCGCCATACGGGACTACGATCAAGTCCTGAGAGCCTATTTTGCGGGGGCCCTGATATCGGCTGGACTGACGATAATCCCCGACCTGCGCATCGG
Source organism: bacterium (assembly GCA_024228395.1). Lineage (GTDB taxonomy): Bacteria > Planctomycetota > UBA1135 > UBA1135 > NORP259. The sequence continues at coordinate 14,427 of JAAETM010000103.1, forward strand.
GCTCACCGAGCTGCTCTTCGTCTTCACGACTGGCCAGGGAGTCACTCTCCTGATGCTTGGCGCTGGCATTTCCAGGGGCCTGCAAGCCTCCAATGAACGTTCCCTCAAAATCGTATCCTCCACATGGGCCATGCCGAGCCTGTTGCTGATCGGCGTCCTTTACAACGTGGGAATTTGGCTGGACAAGGTCATCTTTTGGATCGTGGACGGGGTGCAGATTCAGGGTTGGCTGCGTCAACATCCGATGTACGACACCTGTTCCTTCCTGGCTTACGCCACCGTAGTGCCCGCATTGGCGATCAACCTGGTGCATGCGGAGACCGTGTTCTACGAGCACTATCGAGCCTATTACAAGCGCATTGAAGAGGGTCATACCCTGCATTCGATCCTGCAGGCGCGCGACACGATGGTGCGCACCCTGCGTGAATCGGTGCGCAGCATCATTCGAATCCAGGCCTGGATCACATGCCTGATGGTGGTGATTGCGCCGGAGCTCTTGGCCAACCTGGGAGTCCCGGTCGGTGCTGCACCCACGTTCCGCATTCTGTGCATCGGAGCATTTTTTCACGTGCTCTTCTTGCTTACGGAGTTGACCCTCCTGTACTTCGACAGTCGCAAGTCCGCCGCGATCGCCGCCGGTGTCTTCTTCGCGCTAAATCTGACCCTGCCCTGGTTATCCGCCCTGGGTACCCCGGTCTTCTTCGGCCTGGGTTACTCCATTGCGGCCCTGGTCTCGCTTTTGGTTGCTTTTGGCCTGCTGCAACGGGATCTGGAACAACTGGAATTCCTGACCTTCACCCGCCAGTTGCGCTCCTAGTCGCTGGTTCTGGCTGGTTTGTCGTCGCTCCAAGAACCCTTCGCGGAGTCTTGCAGAGGATCTCCCAGGATGCCCAGGCGCTGGAAATGGATCTTCTCAGATGACTCATCCACCTTCACATTGGTACGCAAATAGCCGGATCAGAACCTTGGCCCAACCGCGACCGATGAATGGGTTGAGATCATAGAAAATGAACTCCGGCGCGCATTTCAAGCATTGAGATATTGGAGCTGCACCGGTCCTACTGGCTCACGGTGTATTCAGAAGTTAGTTCACGAAGCTCGGAAACCACCGAGGCCCCCGTACGGGCTGTTGTAGTGAGCTCTTCAGCCTGCGACGCATTCAGTTGGGTTTCTTTTCCAAGGGCACCGATGTCATTGGAGATGCTGTCTACCGCGGTGGATTGAGATGTGACAGAAACCACAATTTCCTTTAGCAGGTTGTCTACAGCTTGGGTCCCCTCCAGGATGCCGCCGAAAGACTCGGTGACTTTGTCCACAATGCCACGGCCTTGTTTCACACCGGCTTGCACGTCCGCGATCATTTTCGCCGTGTCTTGGACAGCTTCCCCATTTCGCAAAGCCAAGTTACGGACCTCTTCGGCGACAACGGAGAAACCCTCACCAGCTTCGCCTGCGCGGGCGGCTTCTACCGCGGCGTTCAGGGCAAGCAGGTTCGTTTAGAAGGCGATGTCTTCGATGACTTTTATGACGGTGGTTACTTGCTCACTAGCTTGGCTGATCCCCTCCATGGCGGATTGCATTTCGAGGATTTGACCGTTTCCTGATTCGGCAAACGTACTGCCTTTAACGGCTAGGGTATGGGCCCCATGGGCATGGGAAGTCGCCTGCTCCACGGTCGAAGTGATTCCGGAGAGAGTGGAGTTCACCGACGTGATCGAATCGGCCTGGGAGAGGGTGCTTTCGGAGACACTCCTACTAGAGGCTTCGAGTTCATGGGAGCTCTGTTCCATGGCATTGGATCGCTGATTGATTTCCACAATGAGTTCCTCCAGTCGGCTTGCGATGGCATCGTTGACGTCAAGGAATTCGCCCAGTGCCGAGTCTCCGCGTCGCGTCAAGTCGCGCGAGCCGGAGACTAGATCCTCAAGTGATCCGTGGAGGAGCTTGATCGGATTCAGAATGGCCCTCAGCATTCGAACGCTTACCAGAAGACCAATGGCAAGGGAGACTCCAAGCAGTAACAGGATTCCAAATTGTGAAGTCTGAAGCCCCTCCTTTTCGGTGGCTCCACGGGTTGCCAAGGCCTGGACCAGCGCTTGAAACGTTTGCTCATGTGTGGCTTTTGTTTCTAGCAAGGCCTGGGCCATTTCCACATGGCTCGCGCTATTTTCCAGCTCAATGACTTGCTCAAGGTCCCCTTTCAGTTGCCCCAGAATCGCGGAGCGCTTTTCGAGAAGTTCTGGCTTCTGCTCCTCCTGGAATGTCCTTTCGAGTCTAAGCGTGGTGAGTAGGTGCGTCTGCGCATCTGCAATAGACGTGCCCTCACTTACATAGGAACCCATTGTCTTCTCGACCGAAGCACGAGTTGAATGGAATGTGAACAGACTCACGACGGAGGAACTTGCTTGGAGGAATACCAGCAATCCGAGCCCAGTCAGCAGCTTGAATCGGAGAGATTTGTTCTCATTGATTGCCAGGTGCTGGGCATGAATGTTGCGGACATTTCCCATTTCGACCCCTCGTGCTGGACCGGTTTAGACCCTGATTCTTCATGTGTTGGCAATGGTCCAGTTCCGGGAGGGGAGCGGAGTCGATACCATCCGAGTCGTCGGTTCGCTTCTGCGATGCCACAAAGTGAGACGAGCTTGTTGATGGGCTAGTGCCTGGACCCCAGTGGCCTGCGCAACGAATCGTTTGGGTTCGTGAATGCCTTTCTCTTTCCACTTGTGGTGCCGCGCCAGGAAGGTCTGCCAGGTACCAAGCTCGGAGAAGGGCCTACCGCCTCCATGGGGTCTAGTTGGAGCTTGGCGGTTCTGGGAGTCAGCACTCAGGCTCTGGGGTCATTTGGACCCTGGGCAGGATCTCCTTTTTGAAAATTGATCGGGTGGGTCCCGAAAACCTGATTTCATCTTTGGATCAGTGACCAACAAGTCGATCCGTAAGGAGGCGGTTTTCCGACTGTCCAGGTCGGCTTCACCGCGTTACACGCCATGACTCAGAACCACAACCTTAAGGCCCTGGAGCGGATGAGCGATGCTCTCCAATCGCTTCAGAATGAAATCGAACATTTTGGAGCGGGAGAGCGGTTCTGGCGCAGTGGGGAGCGCTCCAGGGAGTTTGTTGCGGCTGCCAGCAGGGTCCAGTCCCAGTTGGAAATAGCTCAGAAAATCCTGTGCAAACCTGGCGGCTCAGATCGGAAGGATAGGAAGCGCGCGGGATGGTTGTCGCGCACAGCCAGGGGTCTTCTTCAGTACCTGAGTACCGGTGGGGACGAAAAATCCGATGACTTGCGGGGGGGGGTAGGGGTCCCAACGAAGGAGGTGCTGGGGGACTCGTTCGATGGGGGCGTTCTCCAAGGTCATGGAGCGGTGATGGAGTTTTCCGATTTGCTCGTCAAGGTCCGAGGACAAAGCATGACCGGTGTACTCACCCTGAGCATGCCTGACGAGGTCGCTAACCTGCACTTCGAAGCTGGCCAATTGGTGCATGCTTACAGCGAGAACGCCCCCAGTGAATTGCGGCTTGGCGATGTGTTGGTTGGGCAGGGAGTCATGTCGCCGGAATACATGGAATCCCTTCTGTCTATTCATTGGAACAGTCCTTTGATGCTGGGCGAAACTCTGCTGAATGACAAGCACATCAGTATCGAGCAATTGCGGGACGCGCTTAGCTATCAGGTGCAAAGCCTTTTCGATCGAATTTTTGAGTACAGTAAGCAGGCAAGTTTCTGTTTTGTGCCTGGATTGCCTAACACCAATGCCCAACGAGCCCAGGTCAATTTGATGCAACTCCTGATCGACAGTGAAGGTGGCAGGAATTCTAAGGCGGCCGTTTCGAGGGATGGCCAGGATGATCAGCGAACCAAGTGGCGAGCATGAGGTTGCTCGCAGCGTAAGGAGGGTGCACTGGGGTGCGTGCTTATGCAATATCCGGGTTAGGTCCAAGCGTGCAAGCGATTTTCCCGGGCCCGGAGCAGGGTGCCGATGGTGGTGGCAGCGTTGATCAGACCCACGTGGGTGTAGGCTTGGGGGTAATTGCCGAGCAGGCGGCCGGTTTCCAGGTCCACGTCTTCGCTGAAGAGGCCTAGGGGGTTGGCGAAGGAGGCTACGCGGTGGAAGGTTTCGATAGCTTCGTCGAGGAAGCCGGCCAGGGCCAGGGATTCGATCCACCAGAAGGAGCAGATGGTGAAGGTGCTCTTCGGGGAGCCGAAGTCGTCGTCGTGCACGTAGCGCATGACACCGTCGTTGTGGACCAGGATTTTGCGGTAGGCATTCAGGGTCGAGATGAAGCGCCGATCGCGCGCGTCGATCAATCCGATGGCGGGCAGCAATAGGTTCGCGGCGTCGGCGAAGGTGTCGCCGAAGGCTTGGGTGAACATGCCCAATTCTTCGCTGTAGCCCTCGTTCAGGATGCGCTCACGCATTCGGTCGGCCTGGGCCTTCCATGCTGAGGTCTGCTCGCCACGACCGAAATGGGAAGCGATTGCAGCCCCGTGGTGGGCGGCGGCCCAGCACATGGCACGCGAGAAAGTGTGTAACTTGGCCCCGCCCCGGTACTCCCAAATACCCAAATCGGGCACATCAAAAGCGTCCACGGATTCCTGCACCATGCGCTCCACCAACGGCATCCACGCCATGGGATCGGGCAATTCCACCCGCGCGTCGGTCAGCAGGGTGCGCAGGCACAAGACAACCTCGCCCATGAGATCGGTTTGCAATTGCTCGGATGCCTGGTTGCCGATGCGCACCGGTTTGGTGCCTTCGAAGCCGTCCAAGTGGTCGAGTTCGTACTCGGTCAAGAGCCTCTCACCGCCGATCCCGTAAAGCGGTTGGAGCGGGCCCCCTTCGGCCACGTCCAGGATGAACTGCATGAAGTGACGCCCCTCTTGGAAGTGCGCCAAGCGCCGCAAGGCCTCCACGGTGAACGCCGAATCGCGCAGCCAGCAGAAGCGGTAATCCCAGGTGCGCGGCTCCCCGATGGCTTCGGGAATCGAGGTGGTCGCCGCCGCGATTGTGGCCCCGGTTTCGTTGTAAGCGTGCAACTTCAAACACAGGGCGGACCGGATGACTTCGGTGTCCGCAAAGTTTGGCAGGTAGCTGCCCTGCACCCATTGGCGCCAGCCCGCGATGGTCAAGTCCAGATCCCGGTTGACCTCATCTAGATGGATAGGATTCACACCGCGATCGCAGCTGAGTACGAAGTAGCGCGGACGGTCGAGCACGAAATCACGGTCGGCGCCGATGTAGGGCGCGGGCACGTTGGAGTGCAGGGTGAGCGGCACGGGACCGCCATCGACCAGGATGCCATGGTCGATGGGGATCATGGTCGGCTCCACGCGGCCGTAGTCCGGGCGCGGGTTGAAGTCCACGGTCAAACGCGGTTTGCCCTTGATGGGGCGCAGGAACCGAACGACACGTAGCGGCGCCTTCTGCGTGAGCCCCGCGGGGATGCGTGGCGCAAAGTCGAACAACTCCCACTCCGATTCGCCATCCTTGAAGCGCGTCACCAACACGTTGGTATTGCGCACGTATTTCATCTTGCCCTTGAGTTCCTTACCAGCACTCAAAAAGCGCCAATGGCCGCCCTTGTTATCGTCCAGAATGCGGCCAAAGATCGACGGGGAATCGAACCTGGGCAGGCACAGCCAGTCGATGCTGGTGTTCGGATGGATCATGGCGATTAGGCTTCCGTTGCCGATCACACCGTGGTCAAGAATCATGATTGAGTGCGGGTCGCTTGGAATTGGGGCTCGTACCAGCGTTCGAGCTGATCGAGCAGGGCGGAGCACGAGCAGAGTCGGAAGTGGGCGCTGGAGGGGCGTTCGCCGACCAGCAGGGTGAGGGCTTGCGCGGGCATGGCGTGGAACAGGTCCTCGTCGGTGGTGTCGTCACCCGCCGCCAGGATCCAATCGGGGGTGGTGGCGTAGTTTTCCAAAATCGTGCGCGCTGCCCTGCCCTTGTTCAATTCCGTAGGGCGAACCTCGATGACCTTGTTGCCCGCGAGCACGTCCAGGCCTTGCCCCGAAAGGACTTCGCCCAGGTGCTGGTACAGCTCGCCCGCCTGGGTTTCCGCGGCGGAGGAGCGGGCGGCGCGGTAGTGCCAGCCCAGGCCCATGGACTTGTGTTCGATGTGGCTCCCCGGAACCCTTTGAGCCACCTGTTCCATGATTTGCAGCACGTCGTTTTTCCATTCGTCGTCGGGCAAGGAACCGCCGGGTGTGAATTCGGTTTCATGGGGCCCGCGCAGCATGCCGCCGTGTTCGCCGACCAAGCCGAAGCCCAGTCCCGACAGGTGTTGGGCCAGGAATTCGGAAGGCCGCCCACTCACAATCCAGGCATCGGTGTTGGGATCGTTTCCAATTCGCTTGAGCAGGGCCAGCAGCCGCTTATCGGGCGTGGCTTGGTCGGGGTGTTCGGCGAATGGGCGCAGGGTCCCGTCGTAATCGAGAAGCACCAGGCGCTTTTGCGCCGATTTGAAATCCGCGCTCCATTGGGCCGTGATCTGTCCCGAAAACATGCTCGGGCTACGCCGTTCGGGAACCTCGTCCAGGGCGCCAAGGCACGCCGAGGTCCATGCATGTACGTCCGCATCGATGACCCGCTGGCGCATGGGCGCCATGCGTTCTTCCTGCTCCTGGGCATCCATCTCCAGGCCTTGCGCCATGGCTTCTTCGATCGAATCGAGGTCGAAAGGACTCACTTGCAAGGCTTCTCCAAGTTCCAGGGCTGCACCTGCAAACTCGCTCAGCACCAAAACCCCATCGTCCTCAGAACGGGCCGCCACGTACTCCTTGGCGACCAAATTCAATCCATCGCGCAGGGGTGTCACCACGGCCACATCGGCCATGCGGTACATAGCGATCAGCGTTTCTTTCGGCACGCCGCGGAATTGGTAGTGCAGGGGTTGAAGGCCAGGCTGTCCGAACTTGCTGTTGATCTCGCCCGCCAGTTGGTGCGCTTTGTCCGCCAGGTCTGCGTACTCCTCGGCTTCGATGCGCGATGGAACGGCGATCTGAATCATCATGACCTTTTCGTTCCATTCGGGCCGGTTGGCCAGCAGGTTGTGGAAGGCCTGGAGTCGCTCGGGAATGCCCTTGGTGTAATCCAAGCGCTCCACGCCCAGCACGATCTTGCGGCCGGCGGCGGCTTCGGAGAGCTTGAGCATTTCCGCAGCGATGGCAGGATCGGTGCTCGGGGTTTGCCATGTGGGCACATCCAATCCCAGGGGCTGGGCCATCAAACGCACCTCACGCCCATCGTATTGCACGCCATGGGCCGAGGTCTCGAGCCCCAGCACGCGCCGCACGGAACTACGGAAGTGCCGGGTGTAGTCCAGGGTATGGAAGCCCACCACATCGGCGCCGAGCAAGCCTTCGAGGATCTGCTTGCGCTTGGGGAAGATGCGGAAGATCTCGGACGAGGGGAAAGGGATGTGGAGGAAGAAGCCGATGCTTAGGTCCGGCCGCATCTCGCGCAGCATGGCCGGCACCAGCATCAAGTGGAAGTCTTGGATGAAGACCCGATCGCCGGGTTGGGCTTCGGCCGCGGTGGCCTCGGCAAAGCGTTGGTTGATCCGCTCGTAGACCTCCCAGTCCTTGGGTTGGTAGTGGACCCGGTCGGTGAAGTAGTGGAACAGGGGCCAGAGCGAGCGGTTGGCCACCTGCATGTAGTAGCTGTCGTATTCTTCGCTGGAGAGGGGGATGCCGGTCATGCCGCGTTTGTCGAGCAGGCCTTGAACCTCCCCTGAGAGCCCGCCGCCCGGGCTTTGCATGCCGGGCCAGCCTATCCAGCGGCCCTGGGTTTCCTGGTGGGGCCCGGACAGACCTGTGGCCAGGCCTCCGGAGGCCAGCTCGATGGAGAGCTGATCGGCCTCTTCGCGGACGATGATTGGGAGGCGATTGCTGACGAGAATCAGGCGACCGCTGGCAGTATTGGGCTTGGACATGGCATTCCTCTAGGGCCCCATCGTCCTTTCCCTTCCATAGCTAGACCTTCGATTTCGCCAGACAGGTTTTCGAATCGCGATCACGGGAACCTATCGGGTCTGCGCGGCGCCAAGGCGCCTAGATCCATGCCGGGGCCGGTCTGGAAGCGCTCTCCGAGCTGTGGATTGGCAATCGGGGCTGCCCTAGCTCACCGCTCCACACGGTTTTGGTGGTGAGGGCTATTTCTGAGCCACGCGGTCATCGTCGATAAGGGTCTGAAGGTTCCCTACCAATCCGGCGACCCGGTCGACCATGCTGCACAAGTCCACAGTAGTGGCTGCGGCTTGTTCCGCCGCCGCTGCGTTGGATTGGGTCACACCAACCATTTCGCCCATGGCCGCTGTGATCTGGTTCAAGCCAGCAGCGGGCCGCATTTCTTTCGTCCTTGGAAGCGGACAGATGGCGCCGACGTCTTGTTTCGAGCGAATTGTGCGGTGGAGGACTGGACGGTATTCCATCTCAAGGAGGGGAAGGCGCGGTGACGGGCGTGCGCGGTCAGTCCCCGTCTCCTCCGACGCGGATCGTAACGTCTCCGGTGGTCTGGCCAGGTGGCAAGTCGATTGGCCCGAGTTTGCGCTTTTCCCCGTCGATTGTCGTGACGAGATGGAATGCGGAGAGTGGCGCGGGACTGACGGCAACCCAGCCCGAGTCGTCGGTGCGTATGGGGCCGGGGCGGTGGAAGCCGGGTGCGACCGTGTTCATGTCCTGATTTGCCAAGGCCTTGCCGGATTCATCCAGCACCTGAACTCTCACCGTGCGAAGTTCAATGTTGTGGGTGGTCTTCCGTGTCCCTTCCGCTTCGAGCGGCCATTCCCCTGGGATCGTCATCATGACCCAGCCTGGACCGGGCATTGCTTCGAGTGTGATGGAATAGGAATAGGTGCCGGGGGGGATGCTGGCTTCGAGGTGGCCTTCGCCATCGGTCGCGAGGCGTAGCATGATGTTGGGGCTCGGATCCCTGCGCTTGACGAAACAATGTTTGTCCTTGAGCGGTTTGCCGTCCACGTAGAAATGCCCAGAGACTTGGCCAGGAAGACAGGCCTGTGCATCGATCATTAGCTTCTCGTGTTGTCCCGACTCCAACTCAATGTCTGCGATGGGGACCTTTATCCAACCGTCGGTGACCGTGCTCGTTTTCATCCAGTAGCGCAGGGAGACCTTGTATTTTCCCGGGGTGATGCCCGCGACAGAGTAGGCTCCATCCGGCTGTATGGATGCGATTACCGGATCCGTATAGATTTCCTCTCTAAGCTCTACCGACACTGGCTTCGAGTCGCCGGGCGAAAGCAGCTGAAGGGTCTTGATGGCCGCAAGTGGGCTGACCTTTCCCGATAAGGAACCACCCGCCTGAACGGTGACGAGGATGCTCGTGTGCCCTTTGCTTACTTGCACCTCCTGAATGAGACGCATGTGGGAGGCTCCGCTGACCCGCACGAACCAGGTTCCAGGAGAAGCCAATAGGTGGGCCGTGCCGGTCGCATCGCACTGAGCCTCCGTCTGGCGCGCAAAGTAGGGGGAGTACTGGCCTTGATCGCAGTCGGCCACATCGACCACATCACTCGTGACCTTGGGGGCCACGTCGATAATCGATTGCAAGAGTTCAACGCGGCTCCCAGCCCCGGGCGCGCCCGAGGCGTCATGGACTTGCACATCGAGCGTCGCCAGGTCGGGAACCGTTACGCACAAGCCCTGGGGAGGGATCGAGCTGTCCGCAGTGAAAGGGACCATGCTGGTGGGCCCGAGACCGGGGATCTTGGGGACCACAAGAAGCGAATTGTCGCCGTTCTTGAGGCGTGTGAGTTTCACCCGGCCATCGGCATGCTCCCCATGCATGCTGAGGTGCTGATAGCGTGAAGCGCGGTCATCCCGGTTGGAAAACGCGAACAGGCTGAATTTGCCGACGGGCTCGCCCCGCTCGTCAACCACCTGCACATGCTGGGTTGCCAATCGACGCAATACGAACTGAACGTCGCGATTTCCCCATTTATGGTCGGCCTTGGGGGCGGGTAGCACCTGCTCGTACTCAAGGTCTTCGTCTGAGGCCCACAACGACACCTTTCCGACCTGCGGGGTTGGGCCCGCGCGGGGGATCGTCACGGTGCCATCCTCCCGGCTCCAGCCCTGTCCCCTGAAACCATCTCCAGCGGCAGAAACGTGAACCTGCGACATGGTTCGACCATTTTCGTCCACGCACATGCCAGTGATGGACACCTTGGGGTCCGGCCTTTCGACGATGAGGTGGATCCGATAGTCGGGGTGGTTTTCCTCCTTAAGGACCACCATTTGTGGTTCTAGCAGGGCGCCGGAGCCTTCGACACGCGGATACCATTCTCCGAAGAAGGCGGGCTCTTCCAGTTGGAAGCCGCCGATGACATCGGTGCGGGTTCGAAGCATTCGTTCGGGTTCGACCTTCGCTTGACCGGTCAAGGCCACATTTGCGAACAGGATCCTCGCGTCCATGACCGGCTTCCCATCGGGGAAGGTCACCTTGCCTGTGACCTGAATGGCACGGTCTATCTCGATGTCACCCACATCGAATTCGGCTCCTGCCTTGGGACGCTTCCAGCGGGCTTCGCGGGTGACGAAGCCGGATCTTGCAAGTTGCAGAACCACGTCTTCATGGTCGGATAGAATCGGAACTTCGAGTTCGAAAACCCCGTCTGCACCGGTGATCGTGCTGGATGTCGGATCGGACTCTGGTTTGCTTGCGCCCGCCGAGGATGGTTCACGCCGTGTTTGGGCAGAGCACTGCGCGAGCGGCTGTTCCGATCTTCCTAGAATGCAGCGGCCCCGCAAGAGGATTGTGTTGGGGGGTGGCCCAGGCTGCGGGTCTGGCGCAAGTTCCTCGACTGTGGTTCGCCCCGGCCCCATGGGCTCCTCCGTCTGTTCGAGCTCAGCTCGCTCTTCGCTTGGCGCAGCTTGGGTCGAGTGCAAAGAACGGTCGGCTTCCCTACTCTCGTGACCATTCGTTGAGAAGAGATAGGCGAAGCATGGGCCAATCGCCAGGAGGGCAGAGAGGATCAGGCGGCGATGGGATTTCTGCATTTGCCCCCAGGCTAAGGGACAGGCTTGAGCCGCAGCAATCGAGCTCAGGGTTCTGAACAAAGCGCATACGAAATCGAAACGCTGACCATGCCAAAGCGGCAACCGATGGGGCGGGGCTTTGAACTTTCCTGTGGTTACTCCAATGCCAGTCCGAGGTCCGTCAGCATGGGGGCGAAGCGTTGGGCTCTCCGCGCGACGGAATAGATGCTCCGCGGGGGGCGGTCGTTGAACAACTTGCGCTTGACCCAGCCGTTGTCCTGCAGATCGGTCAGGGCGAGCGAGACCGCCCTGTCGGTGACCGGGCCCAAGGCTTCGGCGATACCACGGAACCGTTCCTGTCCCGAGTGGATGACGTGCACCATGGGCATGGACCATTTCCTGAGGCCGAACTCCAAGGCCTGGGTTTTGTCCAAGGCGCGCACCAGGGACTTGGCTGGGCCAGTGAGCAAGGCGCCGCGTTGAGTGAGCACGTACTCGGGACGCATGGGGTGTCCATGGCCCGGGTTTGGAATGACAAGGCCCAGGGTTTCGAGCAGACCCAGGGAAGCCTTGAGGGCGGCCCGGGATCCGTCCAGGTGGGCCGCGAGCGTCACGAACTTGCAACCCTTCGAGCCTTCCAGATCCGCAAGGATTGGGACGGCCCAGCGGCGTTCGAAAATTCGGGCTAGGGGAGGGGGGTCCTGCATGGTCGCGGGTATGGGCTTGACATGAACGTATAGTAACTATACTTTTGTGTCAACGCCCCATTTCCCCGAAACATCCCAATCGAAAGACCATGACCCTCCCTTACACCAAAGAACTCACCCTCGCCATGCCCGTGACCAACCTGGACGCCTCCATCGAGTGGTACACGGGAATCCTCGGTTTTGAACTGCTCTACAAGCTGGACGAGATGGGGTGGGCCGAGGTCAAGTCGTCGGTACCCGGAGTCAACGTGGGGTTGAGCCAGGTCGAAGACCACAAGCTAGGCGGTCCCACCCCGACCTTCGGAGTCGAAGACATCGCCGCCGCCCGCGCCACCTTGGAAAGCAAAGGCGTATCGTTCGACGGCGAAACCATGACCATCGAAGGCATGGTGGCCCTGGCGACCTTCTTCGACCCGGACCGCAACTCCTTGATGCTGTTCGAAGGCCTCAACGAAGACGAGTAGCAGGCCCGCTGTTAGCGTGGGTCGGTCACTCGTCCGAGGAAGAGGATGGTGCCGGTTTGCTTGTCGCGGATGAGATAGATGAAGGGGTGGTCTGCACCGAAGTAGGGGATGAAGGGGCGTACCGGGGGAAGGATCGCGCCTTTGAGGCCTTTTGTTATCACAGTAGCAGCAGCCGCTTCAGTGCCCAGCTCACCGACCTTGATCACCGCCTGATGCAGCACATCGTTCAGGTAGAGTCTCTGCTCCAGTTCCAAGGAGGTGGTCATGCCGCTGAAGTCGGCTCCAGGTCGGCTATCGGGGGGAGTGAAGGCGTCGATGACACCCAAGTGCTCCAGGATATCCTTCAGGGAAGTGTTCAGCGGGATGTGAAGAGGGGGAGTCGGATTGTGGCGGGACGCTCCTTGAGTACCCCGCTCCACTTAGCCAAATTGCGCGCGCTCAACTTGGATTCGAGGGTCGGCAATCCATCCTTGGATCTGGGCAGCAGTACGACCATCGACAGGGCTTGGCCTTCGTAGTCCATCTCCAGCATGGTGAAGCCCTCGGGTCCGGGGTAGAGCCTCTGCTCGCTCTCGCCGGTCTGGTTCGCCGGAGTGGCGAAGTGACTCCCGTCGGCTTCAAAGGCCGCATAGCGCACCGATTTGGCCTCTTGGAACATTGCGTGCGAATAGATTTCCGTTCCGTCGCCCAGGGTGAACTCCCACCTACTGGTGTCGTTCGGATCGAACGGTTCCTTCCAGAGGGCTTTGATGTGGATGGCGTTGACCAGCACCATGCGGGTGGCTTCGGTCAGTGATCCCGGGGGCAGGAGGTCGGTGATCAGCCCGTTTGTGCGCTCGGTGATCCAGCGATTGATTCGTGCGCCCTCGGCATTGGCGTTGTTTTGGAAATCACAGGGAGAGACCGCACCGGTGCCGTAGGCCTCGGATATGGTGAGCTCCTTGAAGCCCAGCAACTCGCGCAGGTCACGAACCTCCAGCGCTTCCGCCCGAGCCTCATCGCGAATCGCCATGCGCTGCGCTCTCGTGAGTCGATCGTTCCTGGCCTGTTGTAGGCGCGCGTGCAGGGTCTGTCGACGCCCTTCCAGTTCCAAGAGCCGAGTCTGCGAGGCTTTCAGTGCTGGATCGGGTTGGGAGTTGGACATGCGCTCCGCGATCAAGCGGTGCCCGGTGTGCATCTCCGCCAATTGGAAGGGAAGCTGCTGGGCGTCATCACCGATGCGTCGCAGGTAGGGTGGGATGTGCAGGGCGCTGGCCAGTTGATCCGCGGTTTGGCCCCGGGCCCCTTCCAGGGCCATCGAGAGTCCCACCGAAATCGAATACGGGGAGAAGAACAAATCGCCTTCGCTCTCGCTGGCCAGTTGGGCGTAGATATCCAGACCGAAGGCGTTGTTCGCGTGCCCCACGATCAATTGGGGAGCGTTGCCCTGCTCTGCGACGAGAATCTCGTCCTGGTGAGCCTCGGCGGTACCAAGGGAATTGGAGAAGGTTACGGTGCCGCTGAGCACCAAAATGCGTGTGAGTCGGTTCATGGTAGGGGAAGGGGTATGGGGGACATGGGTGCCTAAGAGGAATTCGGTTCCGTGGGCGGATGCGGTGCCCTCGGGTGTTTCGATGGAGAAGGTGCCGGCGGGGTGGGTCGTGGATTCCACGTGGAGTTCTCCTTGAAGCAAGCGCACGGATTGCGGACTCAGCACTTCATAACGCGCACCTTCAGTAGCGCTCACAACCCAGTTTCCCACCTGCTCTCCTTGGGTATGCGCGGGCCCCTTCCCCGGTTCGCCCCGCTGGCGGTCGGAGAGGTTCTGCAGGTATCCGAACAGCATCATGAGCGCCGCCGCAATCGCGAGCCAAGCGAGCTTTCGCTTCGGCCTGACGTTCCTTTCGCTCACTTTTACCCCGCCGAAGTGCCAGGTGAGAAGCGCTTACACTTCCAAGTCCTCGGCCAACAGGGCGAGGGCTTCCGGCTCCTGTCGCAGCAGTTCATGCAAGCGTTCGTTGTGCGCCGAAGTCCAGTGTTCCGATTCACGGTCCTGCAGCAGTCCATGGAATTCTTCCAGCCAAGGTTGATCGATATTCATGCCTGCGACCCCCGTGTTAGAGCCTATTCGATGCAGCGGGCCAAGACCTCCCGCAACCGGTGGAATGTGACTGCGAGGGAGCCTGCCGTGCGATTCAAACTGGCCGCGATATCCTGCACCGACTCGGCTCGCTGGTAGCGCCGCTGGATCATGCCGCGCTGCTCAGGGCTCAATTTGTTCAAGCAGGATGCGAGGGCGGTCAGCTTGGCCCCGTGTTGTTCCGTTTCCGCCTGCGCCCGATCGCGAAGGCCCAGGGCAGGAATTCACGATCTAAGTCGAAGCTGTCAGCTTCCAGTTTCTTCACTTCCTCAGCACGTACCTTCTCGATGGCCTTGCTCAGCATGGACATGATATGAAACCGATCGAGAACGTGGATTGCCGACGATGCGCGCAGCGCGATGACCTTGAGGTAGGGTTTCCACATGTCGCTGCAGATGAATTCCAGATTCTTTGCGTGGTCGCCAAAGAAGTCGAAGAACGCGTTGATGGTGGACTCCTTGCGGTCCTTGCCAACCCAAAGCAGGCGCTTGCAGCCCGCACTGATTTCATACACGACC
>JAAETM010000104.1 GCA_024228395.1 bacterium
CCTTGGAGGAATTTCTCCTGGATGCGCCTGATGACCATCAACTGGCGATATTCCTCAGGGAGCATTTGGACCGCGAACGCTGCCCAATAACGCTACATGCGGCCTGAGGCTCCCCACTCAAACCCTGCACTCTCAAGTAATAAACAGCAATGAAGACATTCAATCAGCTCACTCCCCTCGGCAAGCTGCGCCGCCAGGGATCAAATTCTAGGGCGGCACTGAGGCAGTACGACCTTGACATCAAGCGCGTTGATCTCATTGGGAAGGACACCAACCTGATTTATCGCGTAACGGCCACGAACGGCAGGTGCTATGCCCTTCGCCTGGCCTACCCGGGCTGGCGCAAGCGGGAGAATGCCGTATCGGAGGTGATGTGGCTTGATGCTCTGGCAAGGGAAACCGACATCCCCGTCCCCTCCATCGTGCGCGCTAAGAATGGCTCAGGCGTTGTGGATGCATGCGCTAAAGGTTCCGATCTCTCCCAACATGCTCTCTTGATGACGTGGCTACCAGGAGTCCCTCTCGGCAAGCGGTTGACCGAAGAGAACCTATCCAAAATGGGAGATCTCTTCGGACGGATGCATCTGCATGCAGAGACGTGGAAGCCGCCTACGGGGTTTTCAGACGATCGCTTCGATCGCTTCATGTCGCACGGAGAGGCACCCGTGCTGTTCGACAAGAGTTCCCTAAAACCATTCTCGGCTCGCCAACGCGGAGCCATCGTCACGATGCGCGACATCGTGGAGGCCGCCTATGCCGCAATGAACCCCACGGACATGCGCGTGATTCACTGTGACCTTTGGCATGACAACATCATGCTGCACAACGGCGTGCTGACCCCCTTTGACTTCGAGGATACGATCTGGGGGTACCGCATACACGACCTTGCGATGGCGATGCTGGATCTCATTGAGAGTGTTGGACTGGCACGCTATGGAACCCTGCTGCCAATCTTCAAGGAGGCTTACGAGCGACGCATGCCTTGGCCGCAAGAAGACTTGGGTGTATTTCAAATGGGTCGAGAGCTCTGGCGCCTAAACTGGATCGCTCAGAACAAGCCGGAGGCTCTCGCCAAAGAAGTGGGCTTCTGCGCAGGTCTGTTTGAGCGATTTGAGGAGACTGGAGAGCTGTGTGGGCCACCGCCTGCCGAGTAGAAATGCGTAGCCAGGCAGATTGTTCACTCAGCGGTCCAAACCGTAGATTTACCTGCGGTTTGGGCCGCGGTATGAATAATGTGATTGGTTCCGTATTTTGCCTATACTCATGCCATGGCAATACGAATCTTGCAGGCAATACTATCCCTCTCCATCATGCTCAGCCCCATCGCGCACGCTCAGGATTCCACACTGAAGGATGAGTGGAAAGCGGAGGAATTCCGTCAGTTCGACTTCTGGATCGGCGAATGGGACGTGCTCTTGCGCATGATCCAACCCGACAACACCTGGCGGGATTCCGTTGGGGCCAAGGTCAACATCCATCGCATCCTCGATGGAAAAGCGATACTGGAGCTTTGGGATTCAGGTCCGATCAAGGGGTTCAGCCTGCGCTACTTCGATCCCGAACAAAAGAAGTGGATGCTCTACCTCAGCTGGCCACGAAACAACGCTTCCTCAATCAGCCAGCTCGCGGGGGAATTTCGACATGGGCGCGGGGGAATTCTATTCGGGACCTGCACTGGGAGATGCAAGCGCCAGGATCAGCCGCTACACCTTCTGCGACATCACTCCCAATAGCCTGCGTTGGGACGATGCGTTCTCCGGTGATGGTGGCAAGAACTGGAGAAACAACTGGATCATGGAGTTCTCCCGAACCGCGCCTGCTTCAAGTTGGCCCAAAGGGGTCAAGGCTCTCACCTTTGACAAGGGCGAGCGCTGCGTCGGTGCCGCCTATGATGCGATCAACTCCCTAGCAGGCGAATGGGAGGGCGAAGTTTCCGTCGCTGGTCCAAAGGGTGAGGAAACCCACCCCGCCAAGATGAAGGTCTACCACGTCCTCGATGGCTGCTCGGTCATGCGTTTTCTCTCCTGGGGTTCTGGTACCGCCCAGCAAAAGAGCTTCGCGCTTCTCACCTACAACCAGGAACAGGAACAATACATGGAACTGAGCTTGGACAACAAACCCTCAAGCCCTGCGCAGATTCACACGGGAAAGCTGCAAGGAAAACAGTTTTCACTCACTCGTGCAGTACCCGCGGAATCGGGCGCGATGGTTTCGCGCCGGCAATGGGAGACTGCAACCGCTGATGGCCAGATAACGGCGCGCTGGTTCCTTTTTCCCGAGGGACAGGAAGAGGCTCCTTTCGCTACCTTCCACCTCTCTAAAGTCGAGACGAAGTAGCCCCACGGTGTGCGGCAAACAGGCCCGCCCATGAAGGTTCTATTCCTGCTAAGCGACTACGTGTTGCACAACTCGCTCCTGACGCACTACGCAGCCACGCGTCCGGGCGATGAACTCGCGGTGGTCAAAATTCCCCTGGTGCTAAAGGGCAAGGGGCGCCGGGGCACCGCCGAACGCATTCTGCCACAACTCTCACGGCGTTTTGCCATGGGCAAACTCGTAGAGTACATGAGCCTGCTGACGATCACGGCTCTGCCCAAGGTCCTGGCGCGGGGCGCAATCTTCCGCCGGTTGCGCGCCACCTGCCGCCGCCAGAGCATTCCCTTTCAGCGCGCCGAGAACGTGATGAGCCCAGAGGCGCTGGCCTTCGTCCGGGAATTTGCGCCCGACGTGATCGTGAGCCTCTGCCATCAAATACTGAAGGAGCCGCTGATCTCCCTCGCCCCCCTTGGAATCGTAAACGTGCACCCCGGCCTGCTGCCCGATTTCCGCGGCATCCAACCGTACTTCTGGGAGCTTTCAGAGGGCTCCAAGCGAGCCGGGGCGACCTTGCACCTGATCGAAGATGAAAGTGTCGACACAGGAGGCGTGCTCGCGCGCACAAGCTACCCGACCACACCGGGTATGTCGGTCCAATTGAACTACTACCTGACCATTCAATGCGCGGCGCGTCTGCTGCCCGACTGCCTCGCAGCGCTACAAAACGGAAAACTCAACCCCGAAGTGCAAGCCGAGAACGAAGGCGCCTACTACCGCTGGCCAGACTCCGCTGCATTCGAGCGCCTGCGCACCCAGGGCCATTCTCTTGTTTCCTATCGCCAGCTCCTGGGCATCCTGGTCGGGCGCTACGACGGCCATCGAGCGGATAGCACCTGCATGCGGGATAAGGTGTAAACGGTTCGTTGAAGGAGTACTGTGCCAGAGGAATACGGTGTCAGACGCCGTATGCCTATCGCCCCGATCCCATACAATCGCAGCCTACCCGCGCCCCTCCCCCAACATTGCCCCTTTTGAATGTCTATCCGCATACCGCACCTCCTGCTTCTCGCGTCCGCCTCTCTGCTTCTCTCCCTTGCCCCGGCGAGTTCCACTCAGGATCCTAAGCCCGCCCCCCCCACCGTCAAGAGCACGCAAGAGGTCGCGGATAGCTACTTCAAGCACCCAGGCCGTTCGCGTTGACCAGCTCGTTTTCATCGAGCGCCTAGTCTAGGGTTTCGCGGTTCGTCCCACAATTAAGAACGCGGGCAGGTGAGGCCCCCTCCCAGCTGGAAGTGCACGCCAGCCCCCCCGATGCTTTGGTTATAACGACCAAACAAACAAGGGGGAAGCGTGCCGCACCAGCCTATC
>JAAETM010000105.1 GCA_024228395.1 bacterium
GACCGCGGCGCGCCACAGGTGCAGAAGGCCTGGAGCGAGTTCAAGCTGCTTGGAGACCTCGGCGATAGTCTGGCCTTGGTCTGTGACCCAGCGGACGGCCTCAACCTTGAATTCGCGGCTGCACTTTCTTCTGGCGGTACTCATGGATGGATCCTTTGGGTGGTTAGTATATCCGTTAGGTCCGTGTCAAGTTTTCCGGGAGCACGTCAGGTTGGCATGCGCTGGAAATCTAGAGAAGACCAAGCTGGAGCTTGGCACCATCGCACACTCCGCATTCCGGGTTTGGCGAAGCGTGTGAAAATGGACCTGGTTCGACATTCACCAGGTTCCGTAATCACCAGTATTCCAGAATTCGTTAGGGGCAAGGCATCGACGAACCGATCCAACAGTTCCCCGCAGAGCGCGCCTACCTGCGAACCAGGGAGAGGATCCAACCGGGAATCGTGCCCAGGGCGCAGGCCAAGACCACGCAGGGCCCCAAAGGCACGTCCCATTGGAACGAGGCCCAAATTCCAACGGAGGTTCCAGTCACTCCGATGGCGCTCGCCAGCCACAGAAAGTGGGTGATGGAGCGCGCGAAAGGGCGCGCAGCGATGGGCGGCAACACCAGCAGTCCGAAGAGCACCACGGGGCCCACGGTCATGGTGCCAGCGGCCACGCAGGCAGCCACAAGAATCGCGAGGCCTGCTTCGAAGACTTGCACGCGCTTGCCGAGTACCTGCGCCGTCTCGCGGTCGTAGCTCACGAGCAGGAAGTCGTTCTGCAACCAAAGCAGAATGAGGAAGGACACCCCGAGCACGCCGGCTAAGGTTTCCAATTCGTGCACGCCCACGGCCAAGATCTC
>JAAETM010000106.1 GCA_024228395.1 bacterium
AGACGGCCTGGTAGTTCGTCGGGTGGCCCAGGGGCATTGCTGGCCCCAGGATCCCACAGATCCGGACGTGCGCGATTGACGCATCCGGCTCCTCGGTGCCGGGAGTGACCCGGCAGTGGCTAAGCCACATTATGTGCTCGCTGGACGGCGGTAGGTCACGTGGATTGCGCGGGCAAAGAGGATGGGGTAGCGCAGCAGGAGCTGCCTGTACCATGCCCAGTCGTGTTGGCGCGAGCTGGAGCGGCGACAAAACCACTTCTTCCACGTTCGAATCAGTTGGTGCCGGACGAGCGCCAGGGAGCGCGAGTTTCCGGTGATACCGTAGTACCCGCAATGGCCCTGTAGTTTCCTCACCAGACTGGTGTGCTGCGCTTTAACTGGCAGGGCGCACTCCGACTCCCTGCCGCCCGTCCCGCCGCGCTTCGTTTCCTTCGCTTGGCGGTACCACTGCGCTGTGCCCGTGGGTCAAGTGCCAGGTCGGCGGGCACGCCCTGCTCGCGGGATTTGATCGACCGGTCCCTTCCGGTTCATGCGCGTGGAGACGACAGGGCCTCCCAAGTTCCTGGGGATTCCTCTGTCTGCATGCCCTGCTCTCGGACCCCGGTGGGATCGTACACCCGGACCCACGCAAGACTCGCTTCCGGATGGGGGCCAGCCTTTCCGGGCGGGATTGGCACCCGCAGGATTCCAAAGGAGGTTTGGGATGTCCTACCTCTGTTGTCTAGTTGATTACATAGTCAGGTCATCTTTACTCCTCCACCAAGCTTTCTTGGCGCACGCAATGGTGAGGTAGACCTTCCAGGGCCTGATCCCGGGCAAGGACATCGTTGAGGTGAAGTGGTCGATCCGGGGTTCACTGGAACTCAGCGTGTCCTGCAAACGGAAGTGGCCGACCGAGGTCGGGAGCCAAGCGTGGAGCCCTTGTGGCCGCACAAAGAGGGCCATCGATCGTGCGGATTTGCTTTCGACAGCCCCCAAAGCCTGCTGAGAAGGCTTGGCAGAGCTAAAATCGGCGGGCGGGTAGTCTGTTCTGCCAATTTCTGAATGATTGGTTAGGCTATCGGACCCCGCCAAGCAATTTGGCCTACTCCCCTTCACTCCACATCCATGACATCCTGTCCCCGCGCCGCAATCGGCGGCCTTCTGTTGACCGCAAGCCTATGCATGCCGTCCTGCGCCTCATTCAGTGATCCCGATGCCCTGTGGCCCGAGGATGCCACCGGCACCCACCAATTTGCGGTGTCCAGCGGCTGGGCGTTTACGCAAGCGGACGTGGAACTCGAAAATGGCACCGGCCCCCTGGCAAATCCAAGTTTGAGCGGCAACCCCAATGGTGCTTCCACCACGGACCTGGAACCCGTGTTTGGCCTGGGTCTGCGGTACATGTACTACCTGACCAACAACTGGGCCATCGGTGGCATCATCGAGCACCGAATTTTTGATCCGGAGAGCACACGCCCCCTCAACGCCGACGTGGATATCGACGACTTCGGCACAAACCACTTCGTGCTGGACATGCGTTACGTCATGGATCCCATGGGCAAGAACAACCGTTGGCGCCCCTACTTTGCTTTGCAGTTAGGTTATGTGCCGGGCATCGAGGCAGATGGCATTGTGGACTATGGCGACGCCTTCGCCGGCGTGGGCATGCCCGGCGTCACCGAGGACATCAGCCTGGATGGAGACTCTTTCATTACGGCTGGCGCCCTGGCTGGGGCCTCCTACCTGCTTCGCGATGGCCTGTCCTTTGACCTGTCGGTGTTCTTTGAGAAGGCCATCACCGCAACGGAAGCCCCTCTGATCCTGAACCCGGTCCCCGGCGTTCCGGTCCTGGGTACCGAGTCCCGCTATGACGGCTCACTTCAAGAGGAAGGTATCTACTTCACCTTCGGACTCTCCTGGTACTTCTAGACTAGTGTTTCGCGGTGCTAAGCAGCCATTCCGAGCCTCAGCAGGGTCTTTCGAGTTTCTGCGAGGGTGTGGTTTGGTTGCGGTCTCGCCAAAAGGCTTTGGGACATGATCTCTATTCGCAGGGATCCGAGCATGTCCTCGCAGCTGGGTGCTACTTTGGACCGGTACCATGGCGCCCGGTCGCGTTGGATTTTTACGCCTTGCTCCCATCGATTGGTGCGCAAATACCAGCTGACCACAATGCCATAGACGG
>JAAETM010000107.1 GCA_024228395.1 bacterium
AAAAAGCCGCGCGGCGGAGCGGACAATGCGCTCTACGACACGCCCTTGCGCGAGGTGGTGGTGGCGCGCGACGGCAAGGCGCCGATGGTCCTGGTGACCAATGATTTTGCCCGCCCGGCCCATGAGATTGCCGCCCTCTACAAGCAGCGCTGGCAGATCGAATTGTTCTTCAAGTGGCTGAAGCAGAACCTCAAGGTCAAGCAGTTCTGGGGCCGTTCGGAGAACGCGGTGAAGATCCAGCTCTACGTGGCGCTCATCGCCTTCGTGCTCTTGCGCTGGCTCAAGGCGGAAGCGGCCAGCTCGCACAAAGGCTCGCTCAAGGACCTCACCGCCCGCCTCAAATGCGCCCTGCTCAGCCCGATCGACCTGACAGACCGCCACAAACCCCCACCAAGACCACCGGCCTTGAGACCCCCGAAACCACAGATGGAGCTCGCCTTGTGAACGCATTAACAAAATCCCGGACAGTAGTGGGCCTTGAGCCGGGAGCCATAAGGCGATCTGACGGCTGGTGTGGGGACAGTCGTGGCGGACACCGGGGCGACCCGCAGTTCAAGTTCCGCAATCTCCTCATAGCTCCCCGGTCAAGCCGGGGATGACCGAGAGGGGTTGCTAATCGAATTGCGACACATAGGGCTTTAGACGGCCCCAAGGAAATTAGCCACATCCGAAGCGGTCCCGTGGAGCAGCTTGACAAAGCCGACCGCTGCTGCA
>JAAETM010000108.1 GCA_024228395.1 bacterium
CGGTACTACAACCATTTGAATTCTGTTTCTCGAAGGCGAGCTTTGCGAACTTCAAGTTGCTCGCCATAGGCTGGATACTCTGCAGGCGACGTCGGTGGGTCACTCGGGTGGTCTACGCCCGCGGAGCCTTGGCCTACAGGCACATCTCCGCCTTTTATCGATTCTTCACTTCGGCTCCGTGGGATCCTGACCATCTGGGTCGGTGCCTGCTGGACCAGCTTCTGGATCTCCTGCCAGAAACGGTTGACGCGATGGTCGATGACACTCTCTGCCGCCGATCGGGACCGCGCATCTTTGGAATTTCCATGCATCACGATGGCGCCGCGTCCTCATACGGTACGGGAGCGTCTGGAAAATACAGTAACCTTGCATGCGGGCACGCGTGGGTCGTGCTCATAATTTGTGTCCCCGTCCCTTGGAATGACCGGGGCTTAGCCGTACCAATTTTGCAAAGGCTCTACTAATCACCCAAGCGATGCGCGAAAGAGGATTACCGAAAGAAGACTGAGCTGGCGAGGGAAATGGTCGAGATCTTGGCGAGTTGGTTGCCTAGGGGCAGGAGCGTACATTTGACAGGAGACCGCGAATACGCGTGCAAACCGGTACTTCGCAAAATGGACAAGGGGATAAAAGTCACAGGTCCCATGCCCATGAACGCGTTACTAAATGGACCCATACCAAGCTACAGCGGTGTTGGACGTCCACGGGTAAAGGGGTAGCGCCTCCCGAGCCCAAAGGCCTGGGCCGCCAACAAAAAAGCCAAGTGGAAACGTATCAAGCTGAAGCTGTACGGAAAACGAGTGACCCTGCTCGTGCTGAATCGTAAGTGTCTGTGGTACACGGCCACGGGGCGGGACTTGGTGCACGTCATCGTGACACGGGACCCCAAAGGCAACCACGAAGACCGCGCCTTTTTCTCAAAAGATCTAACCGTAATCCCAACGCAACTGCTCAAACGTTTTGCAAAACGATAGCTCATCGAAGTGAGTTTTCGAGAGGCAAAGAAACTGCTTGGACTCACCGACCCGAAGAATGGATTCAGCCGCGGAAGCGAGGAACCAGGGCGCCCCAAACCCGGACCTCAACCCCGAGGTAGCCGAGGACAAAAAGCCGTGCAACGAACCGTCCCATTTATCTGGACCGTCTATGGCATCGTGATCATCTGGTATTTGCGCACCAATCGGTGGGGCAAGACGTAGAAGCCCAACGCGACGGGGAACCTTGGCACCGGTCCAAAGTAGCGCCCAGCTGCGAGGACATGCTCGAATCCCGGCGAATCGAGATCATGCACGGAGACTTTTAGCGAGACCGCTACCAAACCGCACCCTTGCAGAAACTCGAAAGACCCTACTGAGGCTCGGAATGGCTGCTTAGCACCGCGAAACCCTAGGCTAGAAGCGGCTCGACTAGTGGCTGCATGAATGAGCATCCATGTCACTCAAGGGCGGGCCCTGAGTACGCAGGTGTTTCGTTACCTGAAGGGGGAAGTAGCTCGCAGATCCGGGCGAATTCGGCTTCGGGGTTCTTCCACCAATCCATGGCAAGGACGTGGTTGATTTTCCAGCCAAAAGCGTCCAGGAGGCGTGGTTTCATGAGATCCCGCTCGATCGGGTCGCTCTCGGAATAGTAGCTTTCACCATCGAGGAGAACTCCCAATGCGTAGTGCGGAGCACCGGGTACTCGGACAGCAAGGTCGCATCGGAAATCGCTGTGGCCTAGGTCCAATTCGCATAGGTAGCCGGCTTCGCGAAGTTTGTTTGCGAGTTGCATTGCCACCGGGTGGGGAGTGCGTTCGCTGGCATGCTGGGTTCTGGAGCTAGGCCGGAGCTGTTCCAATACAGCCTGGGCACTCGTTTCGTCGCCCCTGGAGGTGAGCTCGGCGTAGCGCAGGTAGCTTTTGAGGCAGTTGGCTCCCACGTTGTAGTCGTTGGTGATCGCAGTGGATCGAATAGAGCTTACCAGGACCATGTGGTGCTTGGCCCGGGAGAATGCCACGTTCAGGCGCTTCTCGCCACCGCTTAAGTTGATCGGGCCAAAGTTCATGAGCATCTTGCCCTTTGGATTCGTCCCGTAGCACACGCTCATGATGATGATGTCGCGCTCGTCCCCTTGGATGTTCTCGAGGTTTTTGACGAGGAGCCCCATGAACTGGCCCTTCTCCTCGCGTTCAAATTCGGCTTCAAGTTGGTCGGCAAAGCGACGATCAGCCCTTCCGAGACGCTGCAGGGCCTCTTCGATTTCGGTCTGTTGGGCCTGGGAAAAGGCCACAATCCCGATGCTCTTGCCATTCTCTAGATGCAGCAATTCCCTCACGATCTCCGCGATGTAATCCGCTTCCATTCGGTTGCGGCGCATGTCGTATATACCACCCCGCATGAGGTGGTAGCTCAAAGCGCGGTCGAGAAGGGGGGCCACGTTGTTGGCGCCCTGACCCGTGTCGGTGACGATCAGTTCCTCACGGGCCCCCGTGCAGACCCTTTCATCGGGGACTGTAAGCAGTGCACCGCCATAGAATAGTTGGTTCGAAAAGCTGATCAGAGATTCCGAACGACTGCGATAGTGCCAGCCCAGCATGCTGGATTGCAGATTGCGCGTCGAGTGACTCAGGAAGCTCGCGCTTCCCAGAACATGTTCCGTTTGCTCCTCATCGTCGTTGTCTTCGCTGGCTTGCTTGGCAGAGAAAAAGTTCGTGGGGGGAAGCTGCATCTCGTCGCCTACGACGATGATCTGCTGTGCGCGGAAAATGCAGGGGACAGCCTCCTCCAGGGTGATCTGACTCGCTTCGTCAAAAATCACGACGTCGAAACGCCCGACTTCCATGGGGAGAGTGTCGGAGACACTGAGCGGACTCATCAACCAAACGGGCTTGAGTTTTTGAATCACCTGGCCACTTTCTTCTGCGGAGAGGTCGCGGATCGATTTGTAGGCGCGGGTTTTCTTGAACTCGTGCTGTAGCTCGCGCAGTCCCTTATTGAAGACCTTCTTGCGTGCCTTCTCCTCAGGGGTCATTTGCGCCGCGTTCAAAGCGAGGAGTCGATGGTCCTCAAGAAACGCACTCTGGACCTCACCACAGACCCAGCCCGCATTGTGCTCCAGCCAGGTGTCGTAGTTTGTGGCCAAATGGCCGGCAATGCGATCTCGCTGGCGGCCGTCATAGTGGGACAGTCGGCGGTCTCCGCGCAACACCACGTCCACCGTTTGGTGGGCGAGCGCAGCTTCTAGTTGATCAGATGTCCAATCATGCTTGAGAATCTCCGCCTGCAGTTCGGGACTTAGGGAATCGAGTTCCACGAGGCAATGTAGGAAGCCGGGAACCGCATCCAGGTTCTGCAGCATCGTTTCGAGTTCCGTGGCAAGCTCGCCCAGGGGATCCGCGTCATACCCCTGCAAGCAGGAATCCGCCTGGACCATGAGCTCCACCAATATCGGAGATAGATCGGCGAGGGCGAGAAAGTCATCATGGCTGACACTTCCGTCGATCACGGCGTCGCGGAGAACGCCGTGTGAGCTGTGACTGGGTGCGGAATGGATGTCGTCGATTCCCTCTCGGTGCTGCTCCATTTCGCCCTGGATTCCAAACTCGTCGCGCAGTTTGGCTTCGTGGTTGGTGGTGGCTCCTTCGGCTGCATATTGATCGTGCAGTTGCTTGAGGGCTTGGGTCCATGTCGGCTTGATCGCGGCCTTGTCAAAGTCATAACGCTGCTTGAGGGCCTTGCGCAGTCGCCACCAGGCAGGGTTCAGAAAAGCCAGTAGATTCGACTCAAGGGCCTTCGCCTGGGCGATGGCCGATTCCAATTCATCCTCGGACAGGGGCGTATGCCAAGCTTCGGCTTTGGCTTCCGCCTTGGACAATGTCTCGCCGAGAACCTCTCGGGCATCATCGCACTCTTTGAAATCGCGCGTGGTTTCGCTGCTCGAATCCCAGAGGCCTAGTTTGCTTCGTTCCGCGAGGGCGCGGTGGCGGTCCGCTAGGGAACTAGCATCTAAGAGAGCGGCGAGATTCCGAGTGGTCGATGCGGGCAGGCTGATCGTTTCGACAACTCTCACCGCGCGCCCGAGCAGCGGAAGTACCTCTTCCATGCACTTGGCAATCGTGGCTCCGACTTGGACTTGTTTGCCGAGACTGGCTTTCAGCATGCGAAGCGGGTGACGCCGATAGACACCGCTGGGTTCTGCGTCGAGCAGCGCTTCGTACAGTCGCGTGAGCGAGGCCCGTTTCACCGACCAATGCGCGTAGGCAGGCAAACTCTGCCTCTCAACGGCTGAGAGCTCCTCACTTGGGCTCTCCAAGTGGATCGACCGCGCCAAAGCCTCACGCACGCTGCATCCCAGTTCTGCCCGTTCCTCTAGCATGGCATCGTGGCTGTCGCGCAGGGGGAGGAGATTCTCACCCAGCCCCTTCAGTTGAGCGTTGCGGTCCACCGGCGGATACTCTGTCAGGGTGGTTTCGTAGGCCTCCTTGAGATCCAGGATCAGTTCCTTTTTGTCCGCTTGAGCATCGTGCACGAGCGAGCAGAGTTTGCTCAGGCCGCGCTCTTCAAGCCTTCGATAGACCACATCCAGCGCGGACCGTTTCTCGCACACAAAGAGCACTTGTTTTCCCCGCGCCACGTAGTCGGCGATGAGGTTTGTGATTGTTTGGGACTTACCGGTGCCGGGAGGGCCTTGGATGATGAAACTCTTCCCCGCGCTGGCATAGGCTATCGCTTGGCTCTGCGTGGGGTCGCATGGCACGACGGGGTAGCTGTCTTCGAGCCGGCCTTCCTGCACCGGTAGGGGCTGGTCCTGGGCGGCCATAAGGGAAAACACTGCATCGAAAGCAGGGTTGTCCGGCATCTCCTCCAGGAGGGCCTCGTAGTCTCGGACAAGCGACATCTTGCGGTACTTGAAGTTACCCAAAGTGACGCAGCAAAGGTCCATCTCCCACTCGTAGGGATTGGCCTTGGAGTCATGCTCGAGCGAGTAAAACGATTGCGAGACTGCCCGCATCGGCCCGTCGTCGGACGCGGCCTCGGCCACATATTCGGGGCGCCTAGTTTCAGGGGAAAACAAGCGCGAGAGGTTGGTGCTGTTGATCTGCACCTTTTGCCGGAAGAGCTGAAGGCCGAGGGGGCGGAAGTCGCTCTTGGCGTAACAGTAGTCCAGGTCCGGATAGGTGCGCTTGCCGCGGCGCCCCAGTGTTGTGCGCTTTTGGTAGCGATCGAGGCGTTGTCGAGCGCGCTGATGCAGCAAGGAGATGCGTGGTTTGTCTAGCAGGGTGAGGTTGACCGCTGGTTCGCTGGCTCGGATCTGCGTACTCAGGAGCCGATGCAGATCCTCGACCTCAGCTGTCTCCAAGTCGATCGATTCCGGTAGTTCTAGGTTGTAGAGTTCCCGCATGTAGTAACGCAGAACTGGATTGACCTCGGCCTCGCTGTTGTGAGCTTTCAGGTAATGCTGATCCTTGACGCCCTTCTTCTTTCCAATGCTTACCGGCAAGAGCAACAGGGGGGACTCAAAATGCTCTTTCCCTTCTTTTAGGTTCGTCCAGCGCAGGAAACAAAGGGTCAGGCGGAGTTGGGAGAAGCCAAACTCAGCCTTGTCCTTGCGGGCTTCGGAGCGAATCTTATCGAGAGCTGAGGGAAGGTAGGACGCCTCTTCGTAGTTGAGATACTTGTTGAGGGAAACCTTATCTCCGGAGATCAAGTCCTTCTTGAATCGGTGGTTCCATGTGAGGATCTGGTCCGCCCGGAGGCTGCTGGGATCAAAGGATAGCGGGACGGAAGCGCAGGTTAGGTTGGTGCTTTGCTGGGTGGCTTTGAAGTGCAGGAGTCTGTTTCTGCGTGAAATTTCAAAGAGCCGCTGCTGCAGCTTTGAGAGCACGATTTGGTGGCGACCCTGCAGATCTTTCTGCTGGAAGCCCTTTTCACGGAGCAGATCCAGATCGAGGTCGATGCTCTGGTCCCGGTAGTCCGCGAGGCTGCGGATCAGCGCGTCCAAGTCTTGTGGCCGACGCGCTCTATCCAGCTGGGTCATCTCATAGATGCCCTTGGCGATCACCGGATGCAGATTGGAGTCTAGGACGAAGAGATTGTCCCGGTGCTCCACGAAGGAATTTAGATCCTCTGGATTCGTGAAGTCTAGGCTGAGTGCGACGCTCGCGAGGATGAGACCGAGCACGAAGGTGTCCGTGAGAGGGTCGTGGTGGTCGAGCTTGTGCTCGTAGGAGCGATAACCTGGAACGAAGGAAGGCTTGGGCCCATCGCCTTCAACTTTGTTGGCATCAATGTCCAGATGGCTTGTTTCAACTTCCCCTGAGTTGAGATCGTGGTCAACCCTGTGTTCCGCGATGATTTCCACACTGACCTTCTTATCATTGTGGATCGAGCGGAGGACTCCCTTGCTTCTGCGGCTGTCGAGGCGAGCGGTTTCGGGGTACCAGATTCGGCTCCCATCCACCTGGAGCGCTTCGATCCCGTTGAGGGGCGCTACTTTACCTTGGGCATGGGTCTCGGCGACCTCGCGCAGGAGGGGAAGGCAGGTGCTGAGTACGTCTTCCGTGGAGAACCCTCCTGCTTCGTTGCGCCGCGTGAGAAATTCGGAAAAGCTACTCATCGGAGGAACCTGCTTGCTGCGCGCGTTTGGCCAGTTGCTTTTTTAGCCGGGAGATCTCCGCTTTGCGGAGCCCGAGTTCCTTACCCGCGAGGTCCTGGAACCGCTCGTGCCAATCGAGCTCTTGCAGGAAACTCACCACCCGCACATAGCCGAAATCCAGCGCGCCGCGATCTACGGCGATAAAATCAAGTAGGACGTAACAGAAGTAATCCCGCAGGGGGTTTTCGAGGTCCTTGAGTTGGCGGAGCAGCGACTTGGATTCAATCGGGATCGGCTGCGGTTTGAAATCGTGAAAATACAGGTGGGCCTGCGCAATATGGGCGGGCGTTTGAAGTTCGGCCTCGGTGGTAAACCAGTGGATGAGTTGATAGGTCAAATTGGAAACATGTTCCTGCCCAAGTACGTCCAGGTCATCGAGTTGCAACGGGCCTTCGATCATCTTGCTGATCTCGGGTTCAGCGGAATCGCCCTGTTCCGCGAAGAGGTGGAGCGCTTGGGCACGAATGAAATTTTCCGGATGCGAACTTCCCTTGGTTTGTATGTCACCTGAAGCAAAAACCTCTTGGGCTTGCTTGAGGTACGCCTCCGCATCAACCTCTAGTAAGCTAGTGGAGGTCTTTACGAGCATGGCAATTACCGGAAAAATACTGCCGCAACTACGGAGGGCTCCCCGGTCGCAAAGTATCTCGGTATACAGTCGAAAGTTGCGAGTCGTGTTGACCTGGGCAGGGTCCCTATCGTGCATGTTCATTAAGGAATCAAGCAGCCCGTCCGTCGTTCCATATGCGGAAGTCTCCGTCTCGCTAAAGAGGTAGTGCGTGAATTCGTGTCCGAGAATGGCCCGGAGCTCTGGCTCATCGAGTCGTTCTAGTAAGGTCCCATAGAACACGACGTGAATTTCCCCAGGGGCATAGCAAAGCGACGCGTTCATTTCGCTTCCGCTCTGAGCCTGGTGAAGGGTGAGCGGGGCTTCGAGGCCTAGGGTTTGGAGCGCGTCTTCCGCGAGGCTATAAAGCTCCGGTCGTGAGGCCCTATCGAGGCGTACTGCGGTCTTGAGCAGCTCCAGGCGCAGCGCCTCTCGTTTGGCTGCGTCGTCTCCTGGTTTAGGACTCATCCACGAGGTCATCTCCGGGTGATTCTCGCGGAAGTGCTCTTCCACGGCGACGTGGTAGGGGAGAACGGTCAGTTGCTTGGAGTCCGGCGTGGCTACCGGTTCTTCAGCTTCTTCTGGGGACGAGGAGTCGTTCATATTGCCTGTCTTGGGATCCTTTTGGGGATGCGCGGGCATCCTCCCACGCATTTTGGGAACTCCAGGGGCCTGTCGCAAGTGGGGGGTACCGAGACCGGACAACTTCCATCGTTTTTTTCGCAACCCAGCGGCCGCAAAACTCCCTCTTTCTTTGATGGCACAAACTCTTGGCAAAGGTAGTTCTCGTCAATTCCGGTTCGGCTGGTCGAGAGAATTGTTCAGAGTCGGGTGAGGCGCAGTTCATAAGCCGGATGCGATCCGTCAGTAGGGCTGGCGAAATTCTTGTAACTTCTGAAAGGAGCATGTACCGTCAGAAATCTTGGTGGATTTCACTATGCAAAAGGATATTCATACTGCAATTTGTGACTCGTATGGCTCGTTCGAGGTGCCCCGGCTTAGTGGCTTGCACAAGAAGTATCGCAATCAACCTTACTTAAGCTTGGTGCAGGAGCTGGGCGAATTTGGGGAGGTTCAGGAAACAACGGACCTCAATGATGATGTGGCCGTCGTTCTGTCCATTTCCAGCCCTGGCAGTACGTTCGGGATTCGGCTCTCTTTGATTGGGCCGTTCGCAGTTGTGTCCGCTGCGGAAGGTGTTTTGCTAAACTACTTCAAGTATTCGGGGCTGAGCTGGGCTCAGCCTCTTCTCGAGTTACTGACCAGCCATGGCGTTCACGTTATTCGACGGGAGGAGCTTGTTGAGCGGGTTCCGTTTGGGGAGAGCGAGGTCAGCTTGTATGAGATCTTGTTTTCGAGTGACGAAGTGGACCTCCTATGATTTGTAGAGGGGCTGGTTGCGGTAACCCCAGCACCAATCCGTTCATTCTTAGGACTCCACGGTGCAAGATCTGGCAAGTGGCCAGGAACGAGTCCTGGGCACCAACTGTAGTCATCGAAACGAAAAAGGCAGGCCGGGGGTGAGCCTAGCCTGCCTTCTGTATTGCTTGAAATCGGATTTTAGGATTGTATTCGCGTGTAGATCAGCACGTAGGTGCTGCATGCGCTTTCGGCGCAGCCTTCGCAGTTGGGGCCGAAGTTTTCTTTGGAGAGTTGCTGCACATGGACTTCGAAGCCGGTGGATTCGTAGAGCTCGGTGAGTTCATCGACCCGGGCGGGTTCGGCCATGGTGCGGCGGACCCAGCCCTGCGCTAGCAGGGCTGGGTCGCCGGGGGCGGAGGGGGATTGGCCACCTTCGCCTAGGATGGGTAGCAGGTCGTCGGTTGACATGGCTGAGTGGGTTCGGGCCTTGCGACTTGAACCCGGGCGCATGGGGCTTAGACGGCTGCGGTTTCGGCTTCGGCGAGCTTTTCGAGGCGGCGATGACCAAGCACGGCGGCGCCTAGGGCGGCGACGTATTGGGCCATTTCACCTTCGGGCACGTTGACCTCGGCTCCACCTAGCTCTTTGCGCACGGCCTCGGCCATGGTGTCAAAGCGCAGGATGCCACCGACGAGGGTGTGCTCCGGCTGGGCTTTGACGCGCTTCATGAGCTGCACGGCGCGGGCGGTAAGGGACTCGATGGCACCTTGCATAATGTCTGCGGGGGGCGTGCCGATCGAGAGGTGGTTGATGACCTCGGACTCGGCGAAGACGGCGCAGACGCCACTGATGGGCACAGAGGCCTTCGAGGTGGTCATCAGGGGACCGATCTCGGTGGTGCTGTAACCCATGTAGCGCGCGGTCTTCTCGAGGAAGGCTCCGGTGCCGGCTGCACACTTGTCGTTGAGGCGGAAGGAATCCACGCCAGCGGCTTCGGTGATGCGGCTGGCTTTCATGGTCTGGCCGCCGATGTCGAGCACGGTGCGTGTTCCGGGGAACAGCAAGTTCGCGCCGCGTGCGGTGGCCGACAGGTCGGTCACGTGCAGGTCCTTAAAGGTCGCCTGGTGGCGACCGATGCCGGTGGCCACGATGCAAGCGATGTCCTTGCGTTCCACGCCAGCGTCCTTCAACGCCTCTTCCATGGTTTGCGTGGAGATCTGGGTCAGGCGGAACCCGGTGGGGTTCATGCTGCGGCCGAGGATCTTCTTGTTTGCGTCGAGCACGACGGCTTTGGTGTAGGTCGAGCCTACGTCGACTCCGATGGTGATGTTCATTTGGAGGTCTCCGCGGATTCGGTGACGGGGGTACGGGCTGCGACGATGTGGTCGAGGGCGAAGAGGGCCGCTCCGATGGCGCCCATGTAGTGACATTCTTCGCTCACGTTGAGTTTGGTTTCGAGGCGCTCTTCGAGTGCTGCGACCATGCCTGTGTTGCGCGAGACACCACCGGTGAAGGTGATCTCATCTTCGATACCGACCCGGCGCATGAGTGCCATGGAGCGGGATGCGATCGACTTGTGCACACCGAGTAGAATCTCGTCCACTCGCTTGCCCTTGCCGAGCCAGGAGAGGACTTCCGATTCGGCGAAGACGGTGCATGTGGTGCTGATCGGCACGGTGCGCGTGGCGGAAAGGGCCACCTCACCGAGCTTGTCCAGCGGGATGTCCAGGGCTTCCGAGGCTGCGCCTAGGAAGCGTCCGGTACCCGCGGCGCACTTGTCGTTCATACAGAAGTCGACGATCTCGCCTTCGGGGCTGACCTTGATGGCCTTGGTGTCCTGACCGCCCATGTCCACGACGGTGCGTGTCTTGGGGAACAGGTGCACGGCGCCTCGGCCGTGACAGGAAATTTCGGTGACCTGGGTGTTGCCGAAGGTCACGCGGTAACGGCCGTAACCGGTACCGACGACGAATTCGACTTCCTCTTCGGGGATGTCATTCTCCTTGAGGGCCAAGTCGTAGGCTTCCTGCGCGGCTTGCACCACGTTGGCGCCCGTCATGATGAGCGAGCGACCCACGAGTTCTTTCTTCTCGTTGAGGACGGCTGCTTTGGTCTGTGTCGAACCAACGTCCACTCCTACTGCGTATGCCATTTGTGTACTCCGTTAGATAGGGGGGGATTAAGCTTTTCCGGCCGAAAGGCGGCGGGAGGCAAGACCTTCGAAGAAGGCGTCGATGCGGTTTTTCATTTGGGCTTCCGAGACGACTCGGCGGTCCATCATGTCGGACTCGATGAACAGGCTGGGAAGGCCGGTTTTCTCGGTCAGGTAACGGCGGCTA
>JAAETM010000109.1 GCA_024228395.1 bacterium
GGGCGGCTAGAATGTTGACCAAATGGGTCCAGGTCAAGCCTGCTCACGTTTTTTTTGGAAGCGGCCGATCGAAGCGGCCCGGTGGGCCCTATGCTGCCCAGCCCCGGGGGCTCGAAATCCAGGTGTTGTTTTCTTTGTGCACCCCCAGATTGCCGTCCCCAGAGCGCCCATGGAGGCCAAGAAAGTGCAGTCCTACGATCCCAAGACCATTGAATCCCGCTGGCAAGCAAGCTGGGCGGACAACAAGACCTTCCGAACTCTGAATCCGGGTGATTCCGGGTTCGACGCCGATCAGCCTAAGTTCTATGTGCTGGACATGTTCCCGTACCCCTCCGGCGCGGGTCTACATGTGGGGCATCCGATCGGCTACATCGGAACCGACATCATCGCCCGTCGCAAGCGCATGGAAGGCTTCAACGTGCTGCACCCCATGGGCTATGACGCCTTTGGATTGCCCGCCGAGCAGTACGCCATCCAGACGGGCAAGCAGCCTGCGGAAAGTACCGGGGAGAACATCAAGACCTTCCGCGGGCAGATGCAGCGCTTGGGTTTGAGCTACGACTGGGATCGGGAATTCGCCACCTGCGACGTGTCCTATTATCGCTGGACCCAGTTCATTTTTGCACGCCTATACGACCGCGGTTTGGCCTATCAGGCCGAGGTCCCCGTTTGGTGGTGTGAGGCGCTGAAGACCGTGCTCTCCAATGAGGAGGTCATCGGCGGCCGCAGCGAGCGTGGCGATCACCCCTGCGTGAAACGTCCGCTGAAGCAGTGGATGTTGAAGATCACCGCATACGCCGATCGCTTGCTCGACGACCTGGACGATTTGGATTGGCCTGAGTCGGTCAAGACGATGCAACGCGAGTGGATCGGTCGCAGCGAAGGCGCGGAAATCACGTTCCCCGTTCAAGGGCACGAAGGGGAGCAGATCTGCGTCTTTACCACGCGGCCGGACACCCTGTACGGCGCCACCTTCATGGTGCTGGCACCCGAACATCCGCTGGTGGATAAGATCACCGTTGCCGACCAGCGGGAGGCCATGGCGGCCTACAAAAAGGAAGCCGCCACCAAGTCCGATCTGGAACGGGGCGATTTGGCAAAAGGCAAAACGGGCGTGTTTACCGGGGCCTACGGCCTGAATCCCCTGTTGTCGCCGGATGACCCCGAAGCTCGAATTCCGATCTACGTGGCCGACTACGTGCTGATGGGTTACGGCACGGGCGCCATCATGTGCGTGCCCTGTCACGATGATCGCGACTTCGAATTCGCGCAAACTTTTGATCTGCCGATCAAGGCCGTCGTCGACACGGGCAAAGGCCCCACCGACGGCAGCGAGTGCACGCCCGGCCTGGGTATTGCGATCCACTCTCCGGAGTGGAATGGACTCAAGACAGAAGCCGCCAAAGCCAAGGCCATCGAGGTCTTGGTCGAGAAAGGCGTGGGCGATGCAAAGATCACCTACCGCTTGCGCGACTGGCTGTTTTCGCGCCAACGTTACTGGGGTGAGCCGTTCCCGGTATGGAGCGATGCCGAGGGCAACATGTCCCGCGTTCCCGATAGCGAGTTGCCGGTCGAGCTGCCCTTCATGGAGGAGTTCTCCCCTCCCGAGGATGGCAGCCCGCCCCTGTCCAAGGTCCCCGAGTGGGTCAACGTGACCGACCCGACTAGTGGCGAGCCGCGCATGCGCGATACCGACACCATGCCCGGTTGGGCGGGATCGTGCTGGTACTACCTGCGCTTCATGGATCCGCACAACACCGAAGCGCCCTTCTCCACAGAAGCGATGGAGTATTGGTCCCAGGTGGACCTGTACGTGGGTGGCGCGGAGCACGCGGTCTTGCACCTGCTATATTCACGCTTCTGGCACAAGGTGTTGTTTGACGAGGGAATGGTCGCCAACAAGGAACCCTTTCAGCGTTTGTTCAACCAGGGCATGTTGCAAGCTTTCGCTTACAAGGACCAAGCGGGGCGTACGATCCCTGTGGACGAAGTCCATGAGGATGTGGAGCCGCCCACGATGATCGCCGATTCCACACCGGTGGAACGCATCGTGGCCAAGATGTCCAAGACCCTCAAGAACGTGGTCAACCCCGATGACGTCTGCGAAAGGTATGGCGTGGACGCATTTAGGCTGTACGAGATGTTCATGGGCCCCTTGGCCGATTCCAAGCCGTGGAACGACCGCGACGTGCCCGGCACACGCCGTTTCATCGAACGTGTTTGGCGCCTCTTTGTGGACCCCGATGGGGAGCAAGCGGTGCGCGCCAGCGTATTGGCCGAGCGCACCGGGGAGCCAGAGGGCGATACGCTTGAGCTGGAACGCGGTTTCAACCGTTGCATGGAACGGGTGGAAGATTCTTTCACCCACTTCAACTTCAACACCGCCGTGGCCGCGTTCATGGAGTTCATAAACCTGGCCAGCAAGAAGAGCGCAGCCATGGATCGCGACCTGTGCGAGCGTTTCGTCTGCGCCATGGCTCCCTTCGCTCCGCACCTGTGTGAAGAGCTTTGGAGCCGCATGGGGCACGTGGATGGAATCACCCGCGCCCCCTGGCCCCTGGTTCGAGAGCAATACTTAAAGGCCGACGACTTCGAGTTGGTCGTCCAGGTTTTGGGAAAGGTGCGCGGTCGCACGCGTGCTCCGATCGATGCGGACAAGGCGACCTTGGAACAGCTCGCCCTGGACGCGGTGCAAGAAAAACTGGAAGGCAAGCAGGTCGTGAAGACGATCGTGGTGCCCGGGCGCCTGGTTAATTTCGTGGTCAAGTAGCGGCCACACGCGCTTCAAACGGGCATCGCGTTCTTCGATTCCCAAAAACAAAACAGGCCGGGTCCGATCCACGATTGCGTCCCGGATTTTGCTGGTTACAGTGTTGTCCCCGATTCGCTTCGGGACCCCCTTCCATCCGACCCAGAACGCTTCCCGCTCTATGGCCATTCTATCCAACGACCACGCCATCGAGCTGTGTCAATCCCTTGTGGCGCAGAGCCCAACGGAGGAAACCGAAGTTTCCCTTAGTTGCGTGGAGGACCGTTTTGTGCGCTACGGCGCGGATGGGCCGACCCAAAGCGCGGACCGGGAAAAATACCAGGTAGCCTTCCGTGTGCGTGTTCCGGTGGATGGTGAAGTGCGCGAGGCACGCGCCACGGCGGGGTCGATCGATCCCGACGATATGCGAGCCGCATTGGAACGGGCTTTGGTTTTGGCGCATCACGCGGATCCGGTGGGGGACCGACCTGCTTTTGGCGGTCCGGTTCAAATCGCCGGCAGTGCCCTGCAGCGCCCCACGCAGGACCATACCTTCGTGGAGAAGAGTGGCTGGGTGATTCAGGCCCGGGAGGTGGCAGCAAAACAAGGCCTACTGGCGGCCGGCCTGGTTCAGACGACGGCGGTTACGCAAACCCTCGTCAATTCCACCGGGCGAGTATCCCATGGCTCCCGCGCACGCGCCGCATTTTCGATCACGGCCTATGAAGGCGGCGAATCGGGCGTGGCCGCGTCATCTGAAATCGTGGACGCCAATGTGGATCGCTTGAAGGTCTCCGACACGATCCTGAAGACGGTGGATCGCGCGCATGCCTCACGCAATCCCCAGCCGGTCGAAGCCGGTGAGCATACGGTGGTCTTGCAACCCCCTGCGGTGAGCGCACTCCTGCTGGGCATGTCTTACGCCGGGTTTGGTGCCCAGGAATATCACGAATCCAGGTCCCCATTGTGTGGGCGAGTGGGGGAGCGCATGTTCCCCGACGGGCTTAGCATCTGCGATGACAGTCAACACGAGCTGTACCCCAGTATCCCATTCGACGGGGAGGGCAGCCCCTCCGGAAAGGTAGACCTTCTGCGCCACGGGGCTTTCACGGGACCTGTGACCGATACCCATTGGGCTGCTCGACTGGGCCTTGCGAACACAGGACATGGCGTCCCCCAACCCTCGGCCCATGGCCCCTGGCCGACACATTTGGCTATGGCCCCCGGGCATCAGTCCATTGAGCAGCTCATCGCTGGCGTGGAGGAAGGGCTGCTTGTTTCGCAATTCCACTACACCAACATGATCGATCCCCGCGAGTGGTTGTTCACGGGGATGACGCGTGGCGGGACCTTCCGCATTCG
The DNA here is from genome assembly GCA_024228395.1 of bacterium. Classification (GTDB taxonomy): domain Bacteria; phylum Planctomycetota; class UBA1135; order UBA1135; genus NORP259. Next base: position 4,112 of record JAAETM010000109.1, read on the forward strand.
GCAGGGCAAGGTGTGCGAGTCCGTTCACAATCTGCGCTTTACCGAGTCCGCCATTGGAGCCTTCGAGCGCGTGCGCGGAATCGGAAATCAGTTGCAGGTTGCCGGTGCGCTATTCGGCGGCGAAGTGATCTGCCCCGCCCTTTGCATCGATGGCTTCCGATTCACTTCCACCACCGCTTTCTAGCAAACGATCCCCATGCAAAAACTAGTTCAAGGTGCGGTGGAAGAAGCTCTTAGGGTGGGTGCTGACTACGCAGATGCGCGTGTAGTACGCCTGACCCAGGAGCAACTCAGTGTTCGAAACGGCCGACTGGCGCAGGCCGATGCGCCCGAAGACTTCGGCATAGGCATTCGGGTTCTGAAAGATGGCTGCTTTGGCTTTGCGGCGGCACCGGCGGTTCCGCGCGATCTGCCCGCGGTCCTCAAGGGGGTGGCTCGTCGTGCAGTTAAAACCGCAAGAGATCTGGGCCCGGCGCGGTCCAAACCGGTGCTGTTCTCCGAGGAGTCTGGCCATGTGGGTGAGTACACAACGCCCGTGCAGATCGACCCCTTTGGTGTGTCCTTGGATGAAAAGGTCTCCTTGCTGCGCCGAGCTGAAGCCGGAGTGCACGTGCGTCCCGAAGTAGTTGTGGGCCAATCCATGCTTTCCCTGCGCCGCGAGGAACAATGGCAAGCTTCCAGTGATGGCGCCGCCTTGCACCAGATTCTCGTGCGGGTGGGGGCCCATGTGACCGCCACCGCCAGCGCCAATGGCCACGTGGAAGTTCGCAGCCATCCTGCTACGGGCGGCCAATTCCTGACGGGGGGCTGGGAGCATGTGCAGGCCATGGACTTGGAAGGGGCCGCTCCGCGCATGGGCAACGAGTCTGCGGACTTGTGTTTTGCGCCACAATGTCCTGCGGGAAATCACACCATAATCATGGGGGGCAGCCAATTGGCTCTTCAGATCCATGAGTCCATGGGGCACCCCTCGGAACTCGACCGTATCGTCGGGCACGAGATTGATTTTGCTGGGGCATCCTTCGTTCAGCCTTCCATGAAGGACGATTTCCGCTACGGTTCACCCATCGTGAATTTCGAGGCCAACTCGACTCTTGAGAATGGTCTGGATACCCGAGGTTGGGACGATGAGTGTGTTCCGAGTGGTTGTTGGCCCATCGTCAAGGAAGGGATGCTCGCCGGCTTTCACACCAGCCGCGAGTATGCGGCCATCGCTGGCGAAGCGCACAGCCGGGGCGCCAGTCGGGCGGAAGGTTGGTACAATCCACCGATCGTTCGCATCACAAACCTTTCCCTCTTGCCGGGGAAGTGGAGTCCGAAAGAGCTCTTGAAGGATACCGAAGACGGAGCCATCTTGGTGGACGGCATTCGGACCTGGTCCATCGATCAACGTCGGGTGAATTTTCAATTCACTTGCCAGGCCGCATGGGAAGTTAAGGACGGCCGGCCCGGACGCCTATTGCGGCAGCCCACCTACCAGGGGTCAACCCTGGATTTTTGGAATGACTGCGACGCCATCTGCGGACCCGAGCATTTCCAGGTCTTTGGGGTGCCCAACTGCGGAAAGGGCAATCCCTACCAAATCGCCGAGATGAGCCATGGCGCGGCACCCGCACGCTTCCGCAATGTGACCTTCATCCAATAGGCCCATTCTCCACATTGTGGGAATGGAACCACCCATTGGTGCGCTGCAGACCCCGTTTTGGTCGCTCCGCTGGCTATGCTGCCCTGATGGCAGGCGACAAAAGCAAAGAGAATATATCAGGCGATAACTCTGGCGAGCCTGGGCAGTTCAGTAGCTTTGCGGATCTTCTACGCTCCCAGGGGGGCAAACCGGAAGAGAAGCAAGACAAGTCGAAGGGGCGGGGTTGGGTGGTTGAAGCCGACGCGGCTTTTGATGAAGCCGCCCTCGAAAAACTACGCGATGAGGATGCTGGGGCTCGTGCACGCATAGGTCGTCAGGCTCCAGGGTTTGGTCCCATGGATACCGGCCCCCCATGCTACTCTGACTTGGAATCCGACGAATTAGAGCTCTTGCGTTCTTTTCGTGTACGGACCATTTTCTTGCCCGATGTCCTGAAGGAGGTTGAGGGTTTGCCCGACAACCCGCGCCCCACCGATAGCGAAGGGCGCCAAGATCTGCGCGGGCAAACCATATTCACGATCGATGGCAAGGACGCCAAGGACTACGACGACGCGATCGCGATTCAGGAGCTGGATGAAGGTCGCGTTGAGGTCAGTGTTCACATCGCCGATGTGTCGCACTATGTACGGCCAGGAACCCGCTTGGATGACGAGGCCTTGGCCCGGGCGACCAGTGTCTACTTGGCCGATCAGGTCGTGCCCATGCTGCCAGAGAAATTGAGCAATGGTTTGTGTTCGCTGGTCCCAGACCAGGACCGGCTCGCATTTTCCGTGCACATGATTTTCAATGAACAAGGTGAACGCGAGTCGTACCGCGTGGCCAAGAGCATCATCCGCAGTGTCAAGCGGTGCACATACAAACAAGTCCAGGAATTGCTAGATGGGGATACCACGGATGACGCCCTGGAAGTCGAGCATCTTCGCGCCCCCCTGGAAGCCTTCCAGAAGTGGACGCGCAGGCAGCAGGCGATTCGGGACGCAAAGGGTTCCCTGCGCTTGCCCTCGCGCGAACGTAAGTTCGTCTTCGATGATCAGCACGAAGTTTCCGCCATCATTGAAGCTCCCAAATATTTCTCCAACACCCTCATCGAGGAAACGGCGCTGGCAGCAAACCAGGCGGTGGGGGATTATTTTCGCACTCTGGGATTACCGACCATTTATCGTGTGCATCCCGACAAGGATCCCGAGGAGATTGAGCGCATTGCAAACATGCTCGAGGAGTTCGGCTTGCACGTGCCCCTCAAGGAGCGATTGACTGGACGCGACGTGAGCCGCTTGATCCGCGCCGCAAGACGCAAGCCCAATGCGGACGCCCTGATCCCCAGAATCATGGGGCTTGTGGAGCGGGCGGTCTATGAGGTCAAGGACCACGAGGATGTGGCCCAGCACTTCGGTCTTGCCCGAGAGGCCTACTTGCACTTCACTTCGCCCATCCGCCGCTATCCGGACCTGATGGTGCATCGCTGGCTGAGTGACCTTTTGAACCGCGGCAAAGAGGCGCAAGAAGAGTTGCGAGACGGCGGCTGGAGCGATGAATTGTCCGAGGTCGCTGGCCACAGTTCCATGCAAGCCGACACGGCCAAGATGGTCGAGGTGGCCATCGGCGATTTGAAGGTGTGCCAGTTTATGGAACCCCACGAAGGTGAGAAAGCGGAAGGCCGGGTCCTGCGCGTTTCCCGTGGAGGGATCGAAGTCCAGCTACCAGAATACAATGTGATTGGATTCATCCCCCTGCGTGTGATTGGGGCACGTCCAAAAATCACGGGTAGTACCCTTACCGTTCAACAGGGCAGGCGCAGTCTGTCTTTCACCGAAGGTTATGCCATCGCAATTCGTATTGAGGCGGTGGACTTCATCAAACTCCAAGTCCTGATGGAAGTGGCCTAGAGCCAAGAGTCTATGCGCGCACCGATTTTCACAATTCTGTTTGCACTGTTGGCCGGTTGCATCGCGCTCGCGTTGATGTGGAGCGGTGTTTGGGTTGCGGTTGCACTTGTGTCCATTCTGCTTGCCGTAGCTCTGGTGGATGCCACTCAAAATCGTCACGCTATCCTGCGCAATTTTCCCTTGCTGGGACGTTTTCGGTATCTGTTCGAGATGATTCGACCGGAAATCCAGCAGTACTTTGTGGAAGCCGATACCGATGGGGTGCCCTTCAACCGTGAGCGTCGCTCGGTCGTGTACCAACGCGCCAAGAGTGTCATGGACACCCTGCCATTTGGCACGCAGATGGACGTGTACGCACCTGGTTACGAGTGGATCTCACACTCCTTCATGGCCAAGTATCCTGCCCACGAGGTTCCGCGGGTCTTGATCGGAGGCGACACGTGCAAGCAGCCCTACTCTTCCTCCTTGTTGAATATTTCCGCCATGAGTTACGGGTCTCTTTCCGCCAACGCTGTGGAGTCCCTAAACCTCGGCGCCAAGTTGGGGGGATTCGCGCACAACACGGGGGAGGGCGGCGCATCCCCCTTCCACCTGAACCCCGGCGGTGATGTGATTTGGCAATTGGGTACCGGCTATTTCGGTTGCCGAACCAGCGATGGCAAGTTCGATCCAGAAAAATTCAAACAAGCGGCAAAACACCCTTCGATCAAGATGATCGAGATCAAAATCTCCCAGGGCGCGAAACCTGGCCATGGGGGTATCTTGCCCGCCGCCAAGGTGACCGAGGAGATCTCCTCAATCCGTGGTGTTCCCATGGGAGCGGACGTACTCTCCCCGCCTACGCACAATACGTGGCGCACCCCTTCGGAACTCTTGCAGTGGATCGAAGATCTGCGCAGGCTCTCCGACGGCAAACCGATCGGCTTCAAGTTTTGCGTAGGTCGCCCCGAGGAATTCATGGCGCTTTGCATGGCTATGAGAGCTTCCGGAAGACACCCAGACTTCATCGTGGTCGATGGGGGAGAAGGAGGGACCGGAGCTGCCCCATTGGAATTTTCCAACTCGGTTGGCATGCCGCTCAATGAAGGTCTGGTGTTCGTGCACAACTGCTTGGTTGGCTTCGCTCTGCGGGAAAAGATCAAAATCGTCGCCAGCGGCAAGGTCATCACGGGCTTCGATATGGTGACCCGCCTTGCGTTGGGCGCGGACCTTTGCTATTCGGCCCGTGCGATGATGATGGCCATCGGCTGTATTCAAGCCAGGCGATGCAATGCCAATGATTGCCCCGCTGGGGTCGCAACCCAGAAGAAGAGCCTCATGCAGGGGCTCAATGTGGCGGACAAGGCCCCGCGTGTGGAGTCTTACCACATGGAGACGATCCAGAGCCTGTTGGAGTTGGTGGGGGCTGCAGGGTTGCAAGCGCCCTCTGAAATCACGCCGCACCACATCATGCGCAGGGTGCAGGGGACCGAGGTGCTCAGTTATTTCGACCTTTATCCATTCATAGAAAGGGGGGCCCTGATCTCGGATCCGGTGCCCGAAGCCTATGAAGACGCGTGGCGCCGGGCTTCCCGGAATCAATTTGAGTCATCCTTTGATACGCTTTTCTAAACTGGGAATGCCGCTTTCCGGGACTGTGGAAGGGGCCGAGAGGGGGCGCGCCTCGGGTTTGGAGGCCCAATTGGCCCCTGCCCGGGCCCTGGTTTGTATTTTGTTTAACATATTTAGGGTACTATTGGTTGCCGTGGGGAACACCACGCTAAATCGTGCCGTCACAACCAATGCCTTTAGGTTCTACCTTCAGTTTGTCCGGGGCTGACTTTGTCAGGAGCCGTGATTGGCTGGCTAAGTGGCCCTTTCGGCCCTCTCCCATACCTAAAACATCTCTTCCAGGAGTCTGCTTTATGCTTCGTTCTTCTCTTATCGCGGCTGGTTCCGTGATCCTTTGTACTGCAGCCGCAGCACAAACTGGTGTCGTCCAGTCTAAGGTCATGCAAACCGCTGCCAAGTTCGGGGGTACCTACCACGTCGCCACGGGCACGTGGACTCGCAACGCCCCTACCAGCGCCCAGCTCGGCACCGGGGATATCATTTACAACAATACCGCCAACCTGGATGCTTGGTCATCTCAGACCGATGATACCCAGTCGTATCAGATCGTCGATGCGGGTCGTATCCCCACCACAGGTAGCGCTGGCAGCGCCAACCGGGACAACTACAACATCACCGACGTCACTATCGGCTACTGTATTGACAACAATACCGCCAACAGTGCCGACGTGTTGGTGACCATCTACGGCAGTTATGAGCCTTGTGAGGACCCGGAAGTGCACCTGTGTTCCGGCGAGTTCATGGGCATAGGTCTCCCCGGTGCTACCGCAGCAAACATCGCTAATGGCTGGGCCACCTGCTGGACCATCAACTTCGACCTTTCCGGCGGCGATGAGATTTGCATCCAAGGCGACGCCGACGGTTTCTTTGACTCCGACCTCGACTTTGACTCCTTTGGCTTTGGCCTTGAGTTCGACCCCGGCGGAACCGGCGGATACGTCAACAATATCGATTTCGGCCCCATAATTACGGGCGACCGCATGTGGACCGTTCAGGCCACAGGCGAGATCACCGCTTCCAGTGGTGCTGGCGTTGTTGGTTGCACAGTCGCTGCAACGGGCGGTGGTGGAGGCACCTACTACGGTCCCGTTGAGTGCTGTACCCCCACTGCTGGCGGTTTAAATTCCACCGGTTTGGACAACAGTGACTTCGCATATATTGGCTTCGCCCCGGGCTCTCCTATGGCAGCAGCTGGCTGCTACTATTTCGGTGGGTACGACAACCTCTACTGCGCTGCCAACGGCGCTGGTGGTGTTCAGCCCAACCCGAACGGGGGCAATCTCCTCTACATGGGGCTCTACTCTGTCATCGAGGCTGACCTGACTGGCAACTGCGTGCCCAGTGCTTGTGGTGCTCCCACTGGCCCGACGCTCGTTGACTTCTGCACCCCGGCCAGCAACAACTCGACCGGCGCCCCTGCTGTCCTGTCCGGCACTGGCGGATCTGGATTCGAGACCGACGTTCACCTTGACGTGTCCGGCGGCCCCTTGCCCCTTCCCGGCGGCAGCCGCATGCTTGGCTACTTCCTGGTTGGCAACATGGCTACCGCCGGCACCCCGGTTGGTGACGGCACCTTCTGCCTAATCGGCGCCACGGGTGCTTCCTTTGGCCGTTACAACGTTGCTGGCACTACGCGATACTCACTGGGTCTCTTCGACGCCAATGGCGACCTTGAGAACATGGTTGGCACCGGTGGCACCAGCGGCTACGGCTTCGATATCCCCTACGACATCCTAATCGCGGGCACGCCGCTCACCACCATCGTCTCTGGCGACACCTATCACTTCCAGTGCTGGTTCCGCGACACCGCTGCTGGTATTGGTCACTCCAACTTCACCAATGGTGTTAGCGTCACCTTCCCCTAGGAAGCATGAGCCGTCATCGGACTGGGCCTAGTGCCCAGGTCCAATGAATCAAGGCCGCCCCGTTGAAGGGGGCGGCCTAGTTTGTTCTGGGTGGGGAGCGGCTGCAGGGCATTGATTCGATCGGCAGACCCCTACCCTGGCGACCGTGCAGGCCCGCAGTCATGGCATCGAGGCGGGACGTGAGTCAGCCACCCTTGGTGTGCATTTCCCAATGGGGGTTCTTCTTCAGATCCTCAACCCCTTGGAAAGCTCCACGATCGTCTTGACCAAGCCTTTCCTCGGCGCCCCGGTCATTGCGATCCCGCCAACGTCCCTCAATGGCTTGAACCACGTTGCGGGCTCCACCTTCTTGACGTACCAAATTCCGAAGGTCCATCCCCTCGGTGCCGTATAGACAAGTGAAGAAGCGGCCATCCGCCGTGATGCGGGCGCGGTTGCATGTTCCGCAGAATGGAGCGGTGGTAGACGCCACAATGCCAAAGGTTCCTCCCTGGGGGAGCTGCCAGCGGCGCGCAGGCACGTAGTCGGGGGTCGCAACGGGTTCTGGCTCTCCAAAATGCTTGCGCACCCTAGCCAGAATCTCATCCCTGGAGACTACCAAGTCCTGGCGCCAATTTTGAGCTCCGCCCACATCCATGTATTCGATGAAGCGCAGCTCGAACCCACTTTCCAAAGCGAAGGCCAACAGGGATTCCAGTTCATCGTCATTGCTGCCGCGCAGCAGAACCGTGTTGAGTTTGATCGGCTGGAAACCATTTCTGGAAGCGGCCATGAGCCCGGCGAGCACGCGCGGAAGGAAATCCTGGCGGGTGCTGTCCTCAAAGCGCTGGGCCTTGAGGGTGTCCAGGCTCACCGTTAGGCGTTGGAGCCCGGCGGCCTTGAGTATTTCGGCCTGCTCAACCAGTAAAACACCGTTTGTGGTCAGGGCCACATCCTCCATTTCCGGGATGGCGCGAAGCTGGGCAATCAGTTGGTCCAAGCCCCTGCGCAGTAGGGGCTCCCCGCCGGTCAAGCGAACCTGTCGAACCCCCATGGGGACCAGGGCTTTGGTGATGGCTGTCAACTCCTCCAAAGAGAGTCGGTCCTGCCGCGGAAGCCAGGTGTAGTCATGCTCGGGCATGCAGTAGTGGCAACGCAGATTGCAGCGGTCGGTGACCGATAGCCGCAGGTTGCGCAGGGCGCGACCAGCTAGATCCTGGATGGGAGTCGGAAGGGACATGAAACCACAGAATAGCGCCATCAGGCAGTCTAGGGCACCCCCAGGGCCCGGAATTGAGTTGTGTCTGCTTCCGGGTGGGGAAAGAAGCCTCGGAGAGGTGCTGGTTCCAGGCTAAGATGCAGCTGTGAATACGTACCACTTATCCAACCGCAAGGACCGATGGCGGATGGTCGGGTTCCCCATTATGTGGATCCTTCTGTGCAACATCCTGTGCTCGGAAACCCTGCTCGCCCAGGAGGTCCAAGTGCCCGAGGTCGTTGGGGACCACGACGACACTCCAAAGGGGATCCAAGATGCCCTTCAAGGGATGCAGCCCGAGGTGGATGGCTGGGATGGTGAGGTTTGGAACCAGGCCCTGAAAGGTCCCATGCGGCAGCTTTCGGATGCGGTGTTTCTGGGGGCTGAGTACGATCCGGTCGCCTTGGGCAAATTGACCTTGCCAGCGGCCCGCGGCCTTTGGCTACAGGCCGCGCCAGAGGATTGGTTGGCTGGCGAGGGGCCGTGGTGGTTTCACAGCGCTCGATCTCTTCCTGGCGAATCCTCGGACCTTGCAATGCTTGAAGGTTTTGAGTTGCTCCGCAAGGAATTGGGAGGCCAAGCCACCCGCTTTGAGTGGCACGTGGAATCGCTCGAAGTCAAAGACGATCAGCGCGTGGAAACTCAGATGCATCTGATTCTATTGCGCAAGGTGGCCCAAACGACGGTCGCAATGCATGGCTTTTGGCGTGCGGTTTGGCAACGTGACGGCGATGGCCATGTGCGCTTGGCAGCCATCCGAGAATTGGAACGGGAGGCCAGTGCCTTACGCAGTGTTCAAGCCAGCTCGCGTTTGAATGGCTTTGTAGATCGTTCCGTCAGCCTGTTCGGTGGTGAGTTGTACGGCTCACAGCTGCGCCCTGGCATTGACCACTGGAGAGAGAGATTGCATACCAAGTTGGGTGTTGGGCTATTGGGACACCATGGCATGGCGCTCGGCGATATCAATGCGGACGGGTTGGAGGACCTTTACGTTTGCGAGCCCGGCGGGCTTCCCAACAGGCTCTTCTTGCATCTGCCCGATGGGAGCACGAAGGATGTCGCCAAGCAGGCTGGACTGGACATCCTGGATTTTACCTCTTCCGCGCTGATTCTTGACCTGGACGGAGATGGGGACAAGGACCTTATGGCGGCAACGGCTTCTGGTCTCTATGGGTTTGAGAATGACGGCGCCGGGCGATTCAGCAAGCGTTTCGAAAAGCTTGGTACGGACCTCACTTCCCTGGCAGCAGCAGATATGGACGGGGACGGCGACCTGGACGTTTACGCCTGTCGCTATTCATCTCCCTATGTTTCCACAGGGCTTCCCTTTCCCTATCACGACGCGGAGAACGGGGCTGCCAACTGGGCCCTTCAAAACAATGGGGATTGGGAGTTCCACGACGCCTCTACCCAATTGGGACTCGAAGTCGGACGGCGACGATTCAGTTTCTCTGCGTCTTTTGAGGATTACGACAACGACGGGGATCAGGACCTGTATGTGAGCAATGATTTCGGACGCAATTCACTCTACCGCAATGACGGGGGAGTGTTCGAGAACGTGGCAGCGGAGGCGGGTGCCGAGGACCTCGCCGCCGGCATGGGCATCACCTGGGCAGATTGGAATCGTGATGGTTTCATGGACCTATATGTGTCGAACATGGGGTCCAATGCCGGTCAGCGCATTACGCATTCCGCAGGTTTCATTCCCAGGGCGGCGGATGGTACGCGCGCCGAATACCAGGGCCACGCACGGGGAAGTTCGCTGTACATGTCCAAGGGAGGTGACGGCTTTGAGGATGCCACCGTGGGCAGCGGTGCTCGCCGCACAGGTTGGGCTTGGGGCGGACTGGCCATGGACTTGGACTGCGATGGCCATTCCGACCTTGTGGTTCCCAACGGATTCGTCACCGGCGAGAGCACGTCTGACTTGTGAAGCTTCTTCTGGCGACAGGTCGTGTCGCAATCACCATTGGAAGAAGCGGATACGGTGGAAGAATATTCCGCGGCCTGGGGCGCCGTGGCCTGGTTGTTGAGACAGGGGCAAACTTGGAGCGGGCACGAGCGAAATGGCGCATTCTTCGGCAAGGGAGACGGCACTTTTGTGGAATGTGGGGGGGTTGTCGGGTTGGATCAGATCGGAGACGGCCGCAGCGTGATTCGTGTGGACTGGGACGGGGATGGGGACCTGGACCTTTTTCTGCGCGCACGCACCGCCCCCCGCATCATGTACCTGGAAAACCGTTTGCCCATGCGTGGAAAGTCGGTGCAATTCAAGTTGGTCTCCTCGAGTGCTTCCAAGACTACGGTCGGGGCCAGGTTGTCCATTCGCGGCCTGTCTGAGCAGGACCCGCTTTGGATTCGGACGCGTCGCGCGGGCGAAGGGTACTTGGCACAGAGCAGTGCCTGGATGCATGTGGGGGTCGGGCAGCTCGACCGGGTCGGTGTGGAGGTGCGTTGGCCAGATGGGCAGGTTCAAACCTATGGCGAAGTGACCGCGGGCAGTAGCCATGTCTTAGTGCAAGGTGAGACGGAACCCAGGGAATGGTTGCGCCCTTCCAATGATCGCTTGGCCCCCGGAGCGCCGGTCATGCAGGAAGGCGACCCCAAGCGAAGGATTGATTCGGGTGAAGGGGCGGGCCGGGTCGTGTTGGCTGCGCCCTTGCCTATTCCTCATATTTCGGTTCGAACGGTTTCGGGAAATACGGCTGTCCTGGGCGGGGTGGCTGAGAGCCTCAATGGGCCCGATCGCAGTGCCATGGTTTTGCTTCTTTGGTCTCCCGACTGTGCGCCTTGTCTGACCGAGCTTGCCGCATGGTCTGCAGCCCGCGATGAAGTTCAGAAGGCTGGCCTGTCGGTCCTTGCGGTTCAGCTTGAGCCAAGACGTAAGGAGGGTGCCACCGCATCCGATTGGCTCGATCGAATTCAATGGCCCTTTGCCAGGGGTAGTATTTCTGGGGACACCGGGCGAATTTTTGCGGCTCTCGCCTCACAGGTCATGGGGTCCACGCGTCCCTTGGCAGTGCCCACCTCCCTATTGATAGACGAACGGGGTCGACTTCAAGTGCTGTACCGGGGAAGCGTGCGGTTCGAACAAGTTCTGAAGGATCGCTCGTTGTTTTCCTTACAGGGACCAGCTCGTTTGCGAGCTTCGTTTCCTTTTGATGGATTGTACTTGGACCCCTACCGGGAGCCGGATTGGGTGACTTTGGCGCGCTCGTTCCAAGCGACTGGTTTGCCCCATGTGGCCAAGGAGTACGAATTATCACTGGTCCGCACGGAAGCGCTTGACTCTGCGGAATCCCAGTTTGAATTCGGACAGGCGCGGCTTCGACAGCGCAAGTTCGAGTTGGCCCTCAAGCACTTTGAAGAGGCCGCGAAGGCAGGCCCGAATGTGATTCGTTACATCGAAGCGTTGGCCCTTTGTCAGTACAACCTGGGGGACGTGGCGAATGCACGGGTGAGTTTCCTGGCGGTGTTGGAGCTGGACCCACGCAACGCACCCGCCCTTTACAACCTCGGATACCTACTGGCGCGCAGCAACGATTTCGATGGGGCGCGCGCCAGGCTTCAGGAGCTACGCCCCCTCAACACGGAACTCTCCAAGCGCCTGCGCATTGCTTTGAACTCGATGGAGGAAAAGAGTCGTGAGCACACCGAGTCTCCTCCTGGGGAAGATCCCAAGAAGTCCACCGATGGCGGAGGGAGTGGGTCCCTTCCCGATTCCGAAGATAGCGATCTCAGATGAACTCCAGGCCTTCAAATCCTGTGGGTGATGCGGTTTCTGATTTGCAGAACCTGCGTGCATGGGTGTCCCATTGGTGTTCGCATTGCCAGGGAGACGCCCTGCGAGAATTGCGGTTGGCCCTGCAAATCTTGGACAGGGACCTGTTGCCCAGGATCGAAAACGATCTCTTCATCGTGGGCTTGGTGGGTCCAAACAACGCGGGCAAATCCGCCTTGTTCAACGCGCTAGTGGACCGCAAGTGCAGCCCATCCCGAGCCTATGGCGGCGCCACACGACGGTTGCTGGCCGCCCATAGCCTACCTGGGGATCGTGTCCCTGCGGTCCGCGGATTCGACCGCGTGGTCAAGGTGGAACCTGGGCCCGATGGTGTTTCCGCCGTGGCACAACCCGGCCCGCCGGGTGAACTGCTGATCACAAAGTGCGAATCGCTGCCCAAGGGTCTGCTTGTTGTGGATGCTCCCGATTTCGACAGCATCATGGAACAACACAAGGAATCCGCCGCAGGGTTGATGGGCATCACGGACTTGGCGGTCGTGGTCGTGACGCGCCATAGCTATCAAAATCTGGAGGTGGTTCGCTTTCTGCGCGAGTGGCTTGGCTCGGGCAGGCCTTGGGTCATGGTGTACAACGAAGCTCCCTCCGAAACGGTAGCGAAGGAACACTGCGAAATCCTCTCCGAAGGTGTGGGCGCCGGACCGATTGCGTTGTTCCAAGCGCCTTCCGACTTGCAGGTCGCCGAGGGCAAGCGACCACTGGAAGCCCTGTGTGTGCAGGGCGGTTCCCAGGTAGGCCAGGGCTTCGAGAATTGGATTCGCAGCTTGGGAGGAACTGACGAGCTCCAGCGGTCCGCTTTCGAAGCTTCGAACAGAAGGTTGGCAGAAGCTCTCGATCGTTTTGTCGAAGCCTGGGAGGGGGAGCAGAATCTGCGCCGAGTGCTGCTCAAGGAAGCCGAAGCTGTCGCTTCGGATCTGGCCAAGCAGGTCTGCAAGGATGCCATGCCGATGGGGCCAGTTCTGGACGCCTTCCGGGCTGTCTTGGACCGCAGACCAGGCTTGGTTCGCTCTCAAATGCGCAAGGGAATTCAGCAGGCGCGCAAGGGTGCGATGTACATTTGGGCCAAGGTCGGAGGGAAGCTGTCTTCCGTTGAAAACCCGGCTCCCCTGAATCTATTGCAAGCGGAACGGGAAGCCCTCACTCCCCTTTGGACTCCCTTTCTTGATCGTCTTGAGGCCAAGCTCATGGCAAGTGGCGCCGGAGCCAGCGCTGACTGGTCTGCCATGTTATGTCAGGATTTCACTCCAAGTGGGGCGTCCAACAGCATGGAGCGAGCCATGGAGAAACTGCAATCGGATCCCCAGGTGTGGCAAGCCTTTGAACAGGCCTGCGAGGCGTTCATTGAGGAGGACTTGGACGAGCGCGGCAACGAGTGGGGTCTCCAGGCCCTTGTTGATTTGACCCATCTCCTGCCCGCTGCCGTTGCCGGTGCGATCATCGTCAAGAGCGGTGGATTGCTGACCGACATGGCCGTGGGGTCGATGGGGGCCATTTCCGCCATGGCGGCAGAGCAACTCTCCAAGTTCCTTGGCACAGGCACAGCCAGCAGGGCCCGGAACAAGTGGTGTGAATTGCGCGCGCCCAAACTTCAAGAGAACTTCTTGGGAGCCTCCATGCCGACTGGGTGGACTCTTCTTCAATCAGAAGCTCAAGGGGATGCCCGCGAGTGGACCCGCTGGCTGCACGTTTCCAGGGAGCACCTGAACCATGACTGAAATTCGGGGCAATTCGTTTCTCGGCGATCTGATGGATGAGCTGTTGAAAAATTGGGAGGGACTCAAACCGCTGTCCGCGCTTCAGCCTGCCAAGGACCGGGTGGAAGGACTGCTGGCCGACTTGGAGGCGCAGAGGAGCCGGGTTGACAGAGCTGCGGTCATGACCCTGGTCGGATCCACAGGAGCGGGAAAATCCACCTTGCTCAATGCTTTGGTGGGTAAAGAGATCGCTGTTGCAGGTGAAGCACGACCCACCACCAGGCAACCTGTGATCTACCGCCCGCTGGATGCGGATGTGTCCGAGTGGGTTGCTGATTTGCCTGGCCCCACGCCGCGGATCGAAGTGTATGCGGAGGGTGGTGGGGGTGTTTGGTCGGGGCAAATCCTCATCGACGCACCGGACACGAACTCGGTCGAGCGGGTGAATCGGGAAGTGGTCCAGGCATTGGCTGAGCGCAGTGACGTGCTTGTGGTTGTAGCCCACAGGCAAGCGGTTGCGGAAGCCTCCACCGTTCAGTTCTTGGATGCATTCCAGGGCATGCGTGGATTGCTGTTCGTCCTGGGGCATGCCGACACCTTGAGCGACCGGGGTCGCAGTGAGTTGGCTGAGCAGTTCAAGAAGATCGCGGTTCAACGCTTTGGGGTCGATCAGCCACGGATTCATGTGCTGAGCCCTATGCAGGCCCTCAATGGTCCTGGAAGCCCGGGCTGGGCGGAGTTCTGTGAGGACCTTCAGCAGGCCACGCTGGCAGGCCAGCTCTCAAGGGTGCGCCGGTACAATGCAATCGGAACCACGGAACAGCTCACCGCGGCCCTGGCCCCCCTGGCCCCCTCGATTTTGGATCAACTGGGTGAACTTCAGGGCCTTTTGCATGCTGTTCCCGAAATCTACCAGCGCGACGTTCTTGCAGAAGTACGCAAGCGTTTCGACATTAGATCCAGGGATGTGCAAGGGCTCTTGTGGGATGAGGTCGGGCGCCGATGGACAGGCCCGGGTGGCATGGCCTTGCGTGTGGGAGGATTGTCCTCCATGGGGTTAGGGGCCGGAGCCTGGCTCGCCAGGCGCAATCCGTTGCTCGCTGCGGGCGCAGCGGCTGGTGCGCTGGCAACCCAAAAATTGCAAACCGCAGGCCGGGAGCGTTCCATGCGGGATGGTTCCGAGTGGTTGCCCGGGCGAGGGGACTTGAAGCGTGTTTATGACAGTGCCTTTGCTCCTCTCAAACTCGCCCAGCGCAGGTTGGGTGGCATCGACCTTGCATTGCCGTCCGAGGCGCAAGTTTCCGATGGGCTGCACGTGGCCGTTGGCGAAAGCTTGGCGCAACTGCTGGACTCCGACCTGATGGATCAGGCCCAACAGGGGGCCCAGACGCCCTGGAAAATCTTGGTCGACCTGCCTGTTTATGCGCTCGGTTTATGGATTCTCGTTCGGGCGGTCAGCGGGTTTGTTGCCGGTGATTATGTTGGCATGGACTTCCTGGTCAACGCCGCCCTCTTGGCAGGCGCTTGGCTTTTCCTTGCGCGCCATGCGACTCGTTTCCTATTGCGTCGACGTGCCACCGCCCTTGTTGAGGGAATCAAGGCGGGTCTTCAAGCCCGCGTGCGGCGCACCCTGGAGTCCGATTTGCAACCGAGTTCTACCCTGGTGGTTGAGCGTTCCGAAGGGTTGGCACGCTGGAGTGAATTGCATACCACCTGGCGAGATCGTATTCTGCAATCGGACCCGTCGCCTACAATCAACTCCGATCCCGGTGATTGACGCTTCGGCTTCGGTGCAAGTACCAGTCACCGTCGCGGTAGACAAAACTGATTAGCGCCTTGGCCTCCCACCAGGTGCACGACTCCCCACGGGAGGTGTGCGTGAGCCGCAGCTCGACCTCCGCCTTGGCCTTGGTCTCATCCTCTTCAAAGATCGGTTCAAAGGGTGTGACCCAGGCAGCTTTGATGGCGAAGCAGTTTGCCTCGGGATCCCGTTCGGCGAGAACCAAGCCAGCTAGGGCGCTGTGTACATCTGGCTTGAGCGCCCCGCTGCTTTCATCCCGAAAGTCCACGTCGAAGCCGGCCATGAGCTGCCGGATGCGCCCGTCGTTGAAGTCTTCCACCATGGCGCCCATACGCCACATGAGGCGCTCGGAAGGTGACCGGAGTGCATGTCGGATTTGGGTCAGTGCCAAGAAGGCAAGGCCGATGACGAGGAGGATTCCGAGAGCTTTTTTGAACATGGGATTCTCATCGTCGCGCTAGATCCCCATTCTGAGCCAAATCGGTGTAAAGCCGCGGTTTCCTGGATCACGACCGGGAGTGGGGCATCTGTAAGGCATGAGTGGGGTACACTCATGTTGCTCCTCGCAGAGGTCTTCCCTAGACTCATCATCCATGAAAGTTCAATCAGCCATTCTGCTGTCCCTTGCCCTCCTGGCATGCTCAGTTGAACCGGTCAGCGAGGAATCCGAGCAGCAGGGCGGTGCGCTCTCCGAAACGGATACACCCGTTGCACCAGCCGATCTCTTGAACTTTGCCGCGCCCGAAGGCTGGACCGAGGTGGAACCCACAGGGCCGATGCGCCTCAAGCAGTTCACCCTTGGAGATGACAAGGAGAATGAAGTGGATGTTTGTGTCGCATACTGGAAAGGGGGGATTGGCGGCTTGCAACGCAATCTGATTCGCTGGAAGGAGCAAATCGGTACGGGTGAGGGCACACCAGAACCTACCATTGACACGTTTACGGAGAATGGCTTGATTAGCACCCTGCTCGATGGGGAAAGTGCTTTCACTGGCATGGATGGTAGTACTAGCACGGGAACGCGGCTCATGGCCGCATACATTGAATCACCGAGCGGTCGATTCGATGGCGTTTTCACCGTCAAGCTCACCGTTCCGAGCGCAGCCTCTGCACAATGGGCCGACAGCTTCCGCAAGTTCGTTCAGGATCTATAATCTCCACCGCGGTTTTAGGACACAGAAATGACGATTTCACCTATCCGCAACTGGCTCCGGAAACTTCGCGCTAAGATTGCACCGCAGCGGCTGGACCTGGACCAATGGGCAGAAAAGCACCGCTCGGTTGTGGATGTGACTTTGGACCAAGTGATCGACCGCATCCCTGGTGAAGGTTTGATCTTGGATGTGGGTGCCAACGTGGGGCTTTTTACGCAGCAGCTGCGCGCCCGCCGACCACGTTGCGAGTATCTGCTTTTTGAACCGGTGCAGCGCTATTTTAGCATTTGCCAAGGGCGCTATGAGGGAGTTCAAGGGGTGCAGGTCCTCAACATCGCACTTTCGAGCAAGAATGAGCAACGTCCCATTTTCAAGGCTGCGCACAACCCCGGCGGCAACTCAGTATTGCCCGAGATCATGTTCGATCGCAGGGAGAACTCTGAGGTCACCGAACGCACGGTGGTGGAGGAAGAACGAATTGATTGCCGCCGTTTTGATGATGTGGCCAAAGAGCGCGGAATCGAAAGCGTAGCGTTTGTGAAGATTGACACGGAGGGTTTTGACTATGCTGTGCTGCAGGGCCTCTTCGAGTTCTTGCAGCAGACCGGGCAGCGGCCTCCTATTTTGACCGAGCTCATGCGCGAGGATTACCATCCATTCTGGCAGGAGCAACGCGAAATCATCGGTCGTTATGTGGGCCTGGGTTATGGGGCCATTGATTTTGATGCCCTGCCCAAGATCGGTGATGTGCTGCTGCTTCCTGGGAGTATTGGGCCCTCTTTGATCTTGGATCAGGATTGACCTTTGAGAAAGTTCGTACAGAGCGTGAAAGGTAGTCGATTTGCCAGAGACTCCACCGTTCTCCAGGCCGGTTCACTGGTATTGGCGGGTTCTGGACTCTTCGCGGCCCTCGCACTCAGTCACATCCTCGGCGCCTCCAAGTTGGGCGAATACTATCTGAGCAGTGCAGTGTTTGGAGCGTTTTGGTTCGCATTGAACCTGGGCGTCGCTTCCGTTGCCACATCCAGGGTTGCCATGGCTTCGGAGTCCGGAGACTTGGACGAGGTCCGGGATTGGATGGCTTTTTCGGTGGAGGCGACCCTTATCATGGGGTCACTTTGTGTGTTGCTCTGCTGGTGGACCCTTCCTAGTTTTCTAGATTGGTGGTTCGCTGGGGATTCCGACCTGGCGCAACGGGTTGCCCAATTTTCCGTGCTGCTGGCGCTCGAGCCGTTGATCGGTTTACCGCGCCTTCTTTGCGGTGTGGGGTTTCAGGGGCAAAGGCGTATGGCATCTTTGACCCGCATGGAGAACGTTCAAGAGTTTTCGCGGGCGGGCCTCGTCATCGCTGGAGCCTTCTGGACCGATTCCGTAATGGGGGCGGTCATCGGTCAGCTCGTCGCCGCAGTCTGTGGGATCGGAGTAGCCTTGCACTTTTATCACAAGGAACGCTCCAAGGATGGGCGCTTGCCGGCCTTCCTTTCGGTGCTGGGCCGCATCGGTAAGGTCCGAATTCGAGGTCGCTGGGGTTTAGGTGTCCGGATGGGGTTGGTTCGCAGTATCGATGCGTATGCGGTTCAGGTTCTACCAGCCATGGTGCTTGGGCGTTATGGATCCACGGATTTGGTGACCTATCTTCGGGTGGCGCAGCGGTTTGTTCATGTGCTCAAATTATTCATGGCTGGTGTTGGCAGAACTGGATTTGCGGCCCTGAGCGCGGCTGGGAAGGATCCTGACTCCCGACGACTTGGGCATGTTTATCGACAGACCTCGTTGATCGGCGGCGTATGCGTAATCGTGACATCCCTTGGGCTGCTCCCATTCCTACCCTGGTTCCTGGACCGCTTTTGGCCCTCTGATTTCGAAGAGCCCGTTTTGAGCTTCGTGCTCATCTTCCTACCGGGCGTCTGGCTCATGGGTTTTTCGGTGGTCAATGATGTTTTCTATCTGATCACCGATCGATTGCATGTGGGCATTTTGATTTCCACAGTTTCCTTCATCTGCCTGGTCCCCGTGTTTTTTGTCATGGCCCACCTGATGCCAGAGAAGGGAATCGCAATTGCCCTTTCGCTGACCTATTCAACCAGCATCGTTCATGTTATTTATGCCTTCATCTGGCTCAGAAAGAGGCAGCAGCCCTCCGCATTGGAAAACAATTCGGTACAGGCTTCCTAGGTGACTACTCAGTAAGAGCCCTGCATGTACCGATACACTTGATACCCATGTCGTCCACTCCCCTTACCCCAATCCGGGCCGTCCTTTGGGACCTGGATGGAACCCTGTATCACCAGCCACCCCTGCGTCGACGCATGTTGATCGAACTTGGAAAAGCCGCCCTGAGACAAAGTCCAGCGGCAACCCTGCGCATGATGCGTTGGCTGCGTTGCTACCGCAAAGTTCGCGAGAATCTGCGCGGTTTGGGCCATGCAGAAAGCTCTCTGGATAGGGTGCAATTCGACCAGCCTGCGCAACAGCTTCGCACCGCCGTGGAGCCCTTTGAGACATTGGTGCGCTATTGGATGCTGGAACATCCGCTACCCTACTTGCGAGCGGCCCGATTTGACGGCTCCGCAGAAATTCTCGGCCGTTTGCGGGACAAGGGAGTTAGGCTTGGGGTATTCTCTGATTATCCGGTGCGCGACAAGCTCAAAGCCCTTGAATTGGACGATTTTTTTGAAGTCCAGTTGGCCGCAACGGATGAATCAATCAATGCTTTCAAGCCGCATGCCCGCGGGTTTTTGGCCGGATGCCGCGCACTTGGCTGCCCGCCGGAAGAGGTCGTTTATGTGGGAGATCGGCAGGACGTGGATGCTGAAGGTGCAAACGCGGCTGGCATGAGGTGCATTATCTTGGATAGTCAACAGTCTGGACCGGGTTATGCCCGCGACTACAATGAACTCGGGAGAAAACTCGGTGTCTGACAACTACCACCCAGAGGGAATCCGGCCCTACATAGACATTGCCCGGATCGACCATTGGTTTAAGAACGCGTTCATGCTCTTGGGTGTGGCGCTTGCCTTCTTCTACCAGCCGGGGTTGTTTGACACCGGCAGCATTCTGCGGCTCATAGCTGCGGTAGGATTGACCTGCCTTGTGGCCTCCAGCAATTATGTGCTCAATGAGTACTTGGATGCGGAGATGGACCGCTCCCACCCGACCAAGTGCAATAGGCCCGCCGCCCGTGGTGCCATCAAGGGAACCTATGCCTATGCGGAGTGGTTGGCGCTCGGCGCCATCGGTGTCGGCTTTAGCTTTCAGCTTGGGACTGGCTTTGGACTTTCCGCCCTGGCGCTTTGGGTCATGGGATGTTTGTACAACATCCCTCCGATTCGAATGAAGGAGCTGCCCTATTTGGACGTTTTGTCTGAATCCCTGAACAACCCGATTCGTTTGTTCTTGGGGTGGTTTGCCCTTGTCCCTGAGCACATGCCTCCGTTGTCCCTCGCTATCAGCTATTGGATGTTGGGGGCCTACTTCATGGCGTGTAAACGGTATGCGGAGTATCGCACCATCGACGATCCTGAACGCGCGGCACGCTACCGGAAGTCATTTGGGCATTATGACCTATCCCGCTTGATGACCAGCATTACCTTCTACCTGTCACTGGCCGGTCTGTTTGGTGGCATATTCGTTGTGCGCTACAAGTTCGAACTGATCCTGGCCATGCCCTTTGTCGCCTGGTTCTTCGCGATGTACATGTCGATGACCCTCGAGGACGATAGCCCCGTGCAAAACCCCGAAAAGCTCTACAAGCGCAAAGGATTTTTTGCCTTCGCCCTGCTGTGCTCGGCGGTATTTGTGGTACTGATGTTTTCGGAAATTCCCTCCCTGTACCCCCTATTCCGCGTGGATAGTGTCGAGTTCCCTGCACTGTGGAGAATGGGGGGGTAGCTTTGGGAGACGACACATCCACTCCCAAAGGTCGCTACCCGATCGCCTGGTTTGCCCTGTACTTGCTATTGGCCTTCGGTGGGCGCTACTTGGCAGGTTCTCACCTAGACGGGTATGGCAGCTATGAGGATGAACCCGCCCATATGGTTACGGCTTCCTTGATGAGGAGTTACGTCACTGGGCCCGACCCCATACACCCTATTGAGTACGTGGGGGATTACTACCTGCACTTCCCAAAGGTCGGCGTGGGCCAATGGCCACCGGTCTTGCATTTTTTCTTGGGTGGACTCCTGATTCCGCTTGGGATTTCCCGCATTTCGTTCCTGCTCGGTACGTGCCTGATTGCAGCGCTGGCCGCTTTCGCCACACGGGCCTTGGCCCGCCATTGCGGACTGCCGCGGCCCTTGCCCGGATTGCTAGGGATTCTGTTCCTGGCATTGCCACTGGTTCAAAACCTGTCGGCTACGGCCATGACCGAGTTGCTATTGGCTGCTGAGGGAGCTTTTGCCGTGGCCTGCTATGGGCGCTACATGACCACCGGCAGGAACCGGGATGCACTGCTCTTCGGCATGTGGACCGTTCTGGCCGTTCTAACCAAGGGTAGTGGCATCGGACTGGTTTTGGTCCCCATACTGACTCCGCTGATTGCTGGAATCCCCAAGCGAATGTTCTCTCGCGGAACCGTTGCGGCCGGGATCGCTGTCGGCGTGGTGGGGCTTGCTTGGTATACAGCCACACTCGAATACTCCCAGGCCACCTGGGCTGGCGTTGGACGCACAGCCAGCGAATACTCCTTGTCTGCAGGCCGCTATTACAGTCGAGAACTGGTGATGATCCTTGGATCTATCGTCTCCTTCTTGGCTGTGGTTGGACTGACTGTCGGCCTCCTGGATGCATCCACCCGCAACGCCAACGCGACTTGCCTTGCGTGGTTGATTGGATTGGGAGGGTGCTACCTGTTCATACGAACGGGTATCGAGATGCGGCACTTGGCCGTGGTGCTTCCCATCGCGGTGGCCCTGGCGGGTCGGGGATCCGTATGTGTTTGGCATGTGCTCGGCTGGAGAAGAAACCGACAAGCTCTGCCCGCCGCAGGCCTTCTGGTTGTGGGCTTTTCCCTGCAGGCCTTTGCGCCAATTGCTCCGAATCACCGCGGGTTTAGGGAGGCCTTGGGTTGGGCGTTAGAGGATCCAGCCTTGAGTACGGCCCCATGGCTGGTTTGTTCAGATGCCAGTGGCGAAGGTCTCATCGTTAGCGAAGCGGTACACCTGGATCCGCGCCACCGAAAGCTGCAAGTGCTGCGGTCCAGCAAAATTCTGGCCCATGACGATTGGCTAGGACATGGTTACAAACAGCGCTTCGATTCAGAGGAGAGCCTTGGCGCGTTCCTGAAGCAAGTCCCAGTGGGCCTTGTGTTCTTGGATCTTTCCCTTTGGCGTCGCCACTATTTTGCACACCATGAATCCATTCGGCACTACTTGGAAAACCATCCAGAGCATTTTCAGGAAGTGAAGAGGGTCGACATGCTCCGCAATGGGGTCTGGTACCCACAATCTCTGGTGGTTTACCGCCAAGTGGGTTTTGAGGACCTGCCGAGGAACCCGGTGCGATTGGAGGACGTGCTGCACCCAAAGGAGCCGGATGCTCAATAGTCTTCGAATTCCAGGTCCCGGGCAGTGGGATGGAAATGGACGGGGAGTCCTTGCGAATCACCCCGCTTTGCTCCGTATCATAGGTCCATGGCCTCCCCAATACTCCGTCATGCCTGCAGATCCTGTGGCCTCATTCAGCACGTACCCGACCTGGGCCGCCGCGAAAAAGCCATCTGTGCGCGCTGTGACATGGTGGTGCAGGACTCATTCAAGTCTGAATCTGGCAATCGAATCTGCTCAGCCGCAGCCGTATCCGCGCTGATTTTGTACCTGCCCTCGGTCACCCTGCCGATCCTCACCATTGAGCGCCTCGGTTATTCCAGGCCCTCAAGCGTTTGGGAAGGCGTGGTGCGCTTCCTAACCAGCGGGGACTGGTTCGTTGGCACCGTGGTACTTACTTGCTCGGTGATCATCCCCGTGCTCAAGCTATTGAGTCTTCTGTTCCTCGTTCACGGCAAGGGCTGGATCAAACCCCGAGCCCAAAGCCGACTATTTCGCTGGGTCGAGCGGAGTGGCAAGTGGGGCATGCTGGATGTCCTGCTGATCGCATTCCTGGTGGCCTGGGTAAAAATGGGCGATCTTGTTTCCATTCAACCAGGCAAGGCGGTCATTTTGTTCTGCACCATGGTTGTCTTGAGTCTTGTCGCGTCGGCATTTTTTGACCCCGAGGGAATCTGGCGCCCCGAATCGCAACGCAACGAACAATGAATCAAAACACATTAGCAGACGGCACCTTGCCCACCGCAGCGGTCAAGCCTTCCCATTCGCCTTGGTGGATCGCAGTTTTGCCAGCGGTGGCCTTGGGCATATCCACCCTCATGGTCTATTCGAGCTTGCAGGAGAGCGGTCTGCAAATTTCCGTGCATGCGGATCAAGGCCATGGAATCCGGGAGGGCGCTTCGGTTCGATACCGTGGAATCCAAGTGGGTACTGTCGAAAAGGTGCTTCTAGAAGAGGACTTGGCCGGTGTCGAGCTGCTCGTACGCTTGGACGATGACGCCCGCGATCTTGCGCAGGATGGATCCCAGTTTTGGATTGTCTTCCCCCGGGTTGGGCTCGATGGGATCCAAGGAATCGAAACCGTGATCGGTGCAAGATACTTGGCGGTCGCACCCGGATCCGCTGCAGAGGAGGGCCGCAGGCAAACCGATTTCACCGCCCGAAGCCAGCCACCGGTGGAAGATTCTCTGGCCGATGGGGGGCTTGATATCGTTCTCGATGCACCCTCCAAATTCGGCTTGGAAGCTGGGGCTCCTGTTACCTATCGTGGTTTCTGGATCGGTCGCGTGGTTTCCGTGGCCCTGGCCAGCGACGCCACGGTGGTGGAGGTTCGCTGCAGAATTTCAAGGGATTACAAATCACTGGTCCGTGACAATTCGGTTTTCTGGGAGGAGAGCGGCATTGAGATGGACCTGTCCCTCGCGGGCGGGGTCACCCTGGACGTTGGCACCCTGAGATCTTTGTTGATGGGGGCTGTGGCAATGGCCACGCCAACCTATCCCGGCCAAGTGGTCCCCAACGGGCGACGGTTCGCCCTGGTCGCAGGGGCTGAAGATGAGTGGCTGGAATGGCGTCCCGCCGTCCCCATTGGACCTGGAGCTTTGCCCTTGGGCTTGACCCCCCCGGTTCCCCTGAAAGGCAAACTCGCATGGCGCACAGGACGTTTTCTGAAGTTTGAGTCCAAGAACGAATCCTGGCTGCTGGCAACCGACGCTGGCCTGCTTGGTCCCTCCGATTTCTTCGAATTGCCTGAAGATGTGAAAGAGGGCAGCGTGCGGTTTTCAGCAGGAGGGCAGTTGCTTGAAGAGCTTCCCGAACTGGAGGTGGCTGGGGACATTTCCGTTTGCAAGGGCGCCGCCGATGCGCCTGTTTGGCCACGGGAACGCATGCGCGGCATGGACGGGCCGGAGGACTGCATGGTGTACGCGGGATCCGCAATGGCTCCCCAGTCTATCGGTGCGTACCGCATGGTTGAGAGTCCGCGTGGAATGGAGGTTAGCGAAGACATGCGCTTCCCCCCCGAATGGCATGGCGCCCCCGTGGTTGCCCGCGTCGATGGGCACCTGGTGGGTTTGCTGTTGCTCGTCGAGGGCAACGCTCGAATTTCCCCGGTGCCCCCAAAGTAGTTCCTGGGGCGAGAGTCGCACTTCTGGCCGAGGGCACGTGTGGATTGTGGCTCGGCTGCACCTTCGGATCTGGTTGGATGTTCCAATTGGGTTACTGCCTAGCAGATCTCTGACAGGCCGCGAGCTGCTGGCCCGGGTATTCCATAAAAACGCTGCTCCAGGCAAGGCGAGCTGCTTCCTGGTGGGACCATATGGGTTTTGGTCCCACAAGGGATGCGGTGGTGATCCCCTTCACAGGTCCCGAAGGGGCATGTGATCCGCTGTACAGACCGGAGCTTGCCTGTCGAGGAGGATATCACCGCCAGCGGACGTGAGGGACCAAAGGCGACCGCTTGCGAAGTCTGGCATGCTTCTTCATGAATCAACCGGGCTACGCTTGTCGAGGGCTCCCTGGCCCACGGACCTTGGCAGCAGCCCATCGATGCGGCCAGGATCAAAGGTGAAACAAAGGCGGGGCTCCCACATGGGTGCCCCGCCTTTGAATCGCGCGGATCATGTTCTCATATCCGGGCTAGTTGTGCCAGCCCAGGGCAAACGTCGACAGGATCGGCGACTGGCCTGTTTGGGCATTCGACGTAAAGGTGGCTCGCACCTGGAAGAACTTGGATCCATTGATCTGTCCCGCATTGTCAAACCAGCGACCCGCTCCAAGTATTCCAAGGCCATCCACGTTTGCGGCAGTCGCGTTGTGGTTCACCACCTGGTAGGGAGCGTTGGGGCCAATGATAAACGTTCCGGATCCCGGGGGAACTTCGGCAAGTTGGCAGAGGGCCACCCGGTCGTAGTGGTCGCCGTAGGCGTCCAACCGGTTTGCCACAGAGGTCATCTGGAAACCACTTAGTTCGGGATCTGCCACAGCACCGCCAGTGTATGCGTTGGCGATCGCATCAGCACCGCGGTAAGCAAACTGAATGCTGGTACCAACAGGCTGGTCGGCGTCGGCCGGCTCCACCACCGGGGTGTAGTAGCTAGGAGTGCTGATAGCGGTGCCGGTGGTGTCGGGGGTCGGGAACCACACCGAGAAGGAGCGGCTCACACGGACGACAAAATCGATACCGCCGATGTAGACGTTGCGGTCGGTTCCAGGCGTCGGGGCACCGGGAGCTGGTTGCGAGGACGGGTTGTAACCGCCGCTTGCTGCGACCTCGGCATCGGGCTCCACAAACACGGGGTCACCATCGGTGTTGATTCCACCGGTGCTGAAAGCTCGGAACATAGGGGCTAGACCAGCGGTGGTTTGGGACTCGGAAACGTCCAAGCGGTTCGCCGTGGTGGCGGCAGTATCAGGGTAGCAGCGGAATTCCATCAGCAAGGGCAAAGCGGCGCTCTGAATTTGTGAAGGAAAGTAGAAGTTCGTCGCGATGGGGTTTGCCGGGTCACAAGGCTCGTCCTCAAAGAAAGGTACACCACTGAGGGCGTGCCACTGAGCGAGGTTTGCACCGTAGCCCCCGGGGCCTGCGCGGTCTGTGAGGGAGGTGTCGCGGAAAGTGTAGTAGGACGGATCGACGCCCGGATCCATGTTCATGGGGAAGGGCATCAAGACGGTCGGGAAGACCGTTTGAATCTTGTCGCCGGGATCCAGGGTGTAACCTTGCTGGCGCAGGTGAACTTCCTTGGGGATGTCGTTGATGACGCTCAACCGGTTTTGAGCGAAAGTGCCGGTGACACCAGAATTGGGGAAGGCCGGCATCAGGGGTTGTCCTACAAGCAACTCATCGGGCAGCACGGATGCATGGCTGAGGCGCATGTTGAAACCAGCGAAACTATCGAAGGTCACGCCGCCGGTCACCGGGCTCCAGTAGATGCGCTCCACGTCGATGTTGAGCTTGCCCGTGTCCAGGTTCCACTCGGAGTCGGCGAATGAAGGGTTCGCAATGTCTTGATCCAGCAGGTCCATGTTCAAATCGTAGATTCGCCACAGGAACTGGGTGAAGGTGCCCATTCGTGAGAGGGGTTCTTCCACGCCACCAGCAAGGGCTGTCATGGCTTGGGTGAAGTCATTGGAGCGTTCCACCACTTGGGTGAAGCGTGAAACGGGCCGCGGGTGAATTGCGGCCTGATCGGTCAAGTACACATGCTGTCCTGACCACTCCGCAAAGGGATAGGGGTCAGTCGACGGGTCCCACACCGGGGCTTCCTCGTCCGTGCCGCTGAACAGGCTGACATGGGTGCCGTTGACCACGGTTTGGTCCTGCTCACTCAGCGTACCCATGATAGCGGGCAGCGGGTTCAGCAAGAGGTTGCCCGCAAGGTCGGTGGGAGCCAAGTCGCCGCTCGACGTCAAACTTAGAAAGTACGCCTCGCTCTGCGTGAGCGTGTGGTTGAGGGGAAAGTGGGGAGACACTGAGAAGCGGGTCAGATCGGAGCTGTGCGTGATCTCTGTGACCGCATAGTCGCTGGCGGTCAGTGCCTGCACATCAGGATTCACACGCGTCAAGCGCATGCCGTCGTAGGCGGAGAAATGGATCGGATCCATCGGTTCGTTGAAACGCAAACCCCAAGTAGCCGTATTGGAGATCCTGACAGCGGGGTTCTCAGGGAATCCGAGCGAGAGGGGGAAAGTCTCGATGAAACAGGTCTCCAGACCCACGTCTGCGGCCGGGTCATATGCGGAGAGAAACTGCACGGGGCCCGTGCCTTCATTGACCCAGTTGCCCACTCCAACGATCGCGTTACCCGGATCGTCCCACACGGGGGGGTAGGAGAGGACTCTCACGACGACGTCGGCCACCACCCCAGAGGCGTTGGGGCCACTGGCGGGGTTTTCAATCACTTCGGACCAAACGCCGCCTTGGATTTGAGTCTGGAACAGCACGTCGCCGATGATGGGGGTCTGCGCGCAACTGAGGGAGGCAAAATGAAGGGCCGGTACCGTGAAGATCTCAGGGATTGCCAAATCTTGCAGGGGAGCCGCGTCCAAGTTAGCTGCGAGTGAAGCCACAACCTCGGGAGGGCTTTCGTCCTTGAGGAAACCATTGTATTGGTCGCCTGTTGTGGCCGTGCTACCACCCGCTCGGAAGGCTCGGATGATGTCCTGCGTCGGGGACGTCGTGTTTACACTACCGTTGGCGAATATTTCCAACGAGTGACCGGTCAGGTTGGCAAGCAGGGTGTGTTGTCCGTAGATCCCATTGATCATCGTGGGAATGTGTATGTTCACATTGTCATGGTTCTGATCGATGGAGGGCGGCAGGCCTTCGGGCTCGATCGGCAGTGCAGGGGACGCGCTGAACGACTCGTAGGAGTTGACCGCAAAGTCGATCAATACGCGGGTCGTGTAGTATTCATTCACACCATCGCCATCAAAGTCTTGAATGTCTCCGAACAAGGGGTCCGGCAGGATTCGGCCAGCGAAGGGCACAACCGCTGGGGTACCCACCAGGACCTTGATGTTCTGGGAGCTGATCAACTCGGGATCCAGGAGATCATCGAAGGTCAGAGCCAAGGTCGCGTTGCGCGGAACCATGGAATAGAAGCCCGTTTGGCCAAACCCATTGTCAAGGACCAGGTCGAGGCCTTCGGTCGCTGCCTTGAGCAGGATGTCGAAGGATGCAAGACCAGCGGAGTTGGTCACATCGCGCGGGATGAGAAGGTTCTGTTGCCCGGTCACCTTGTCGGTGGACAGGACGTAATTGTCCACATCGCTCTGGAGCCCGGCTCGAATCAGGACCTCGTTGGCGACAGGAACCGTCTGGCCTGCGGTATTTTGACCGAACACGTCCACAAGGCGGCCGAAGGCCACCTGCGATAACCGCAGCTGCGGTGCACGTCCGGTGGCGTTGGGGGCGACAAAGACCGGTGCGAGGCTCCCCACGGTGGGGTTGCGCAAGATGGTGCCCGGGGCATTGGCAGAGAACTTGGTTGTAGTGGTATCGTTGCAAGCGCCAAAGGCAAGTGCGACCAGCGGTACCAGGCAAAGTGTTAGTTTAGAACGCATCGTAAGGGAAAGGGGCGTTTCTCAGGGGACGGGAGTCCCGGGGTCTGGGGAGTAGTCGCAGCAAAGGCCGAGACTCTACTCCATATAGTAGTGTTCTCTCTTATCGACTACGACACAAGGTTTGCACAATTCACTGGTGAGAGTCCTTCCGAGCCCTGGTACGCCGTTCGAAACCGCACATTTTTGCCCTCGTCGTTGGCGCCCAATCCCCGATCCACGCCCCCGACTCGACACTCCGACCGGGATGGGGCCGCAGGATCTCCAGGGGACCCGGGGGTAGCGGATCCCAGGGCGCCTATCTCGCCTATTCCGGGCAGATTCTCTACGGCCGGGGGCGGGCGGGTTGAAGCCTGCTGCCCCGGCGTCAAAACCAGGGTGCTTGGACCCCGGGCGGGTGAAAGCGCTCAATTTTCCGTTCGCAAAACTGATCAGTGTGACGCCAATTATTTTCGAAGAACGCCCCGACCACCCGCTCGCTCCCCCCCCGAAATTGGGTTTCGGGGGGGAATACCACTACACGCTTCCCGAAAGAACAGCTTCAAATGCGTCGACCATGGCGGGCGGATCCTGACTTCCGCACATCTCACGGGCGGAGTGCATGGATAGCTGGGGACCTCCCACGTCCACGGTTGTGACGCCAAGCCCCGAAGCTGTGATGGGACCGATGGTGGATCCGCATGCCAGGTCACTGCGCATGGTCCATTTCTGATAGGGCACTTCCGCCTTGCGGCAGGCCATCTCGAACCAGGCCACGCTCATACCTTCGGAGGCATACCGCTGGTTGGCATTGAGTTTGATAACGGGCCCCGCATTGATCAGTACGGAATGCTCGGGGTCGTGTTTTTCCGGGTAGTTCGGGTGCGTGGCATGCGCCATGTCCGAAGAAACGCAGAAGGATTGAGAGATCGCTTGGTGGAAGTCGCTGCCCTCGCCACCACGGGAAATCACGATGCGCTCGACTACATCCTTCAAAAAGGAACCCTGGGCGCCGGCGCGGGAAGCGCTTCCAACCTCCTCGTGATCAAAGCAGGTGAGCATCGGAGTCACGGGCAGGTCATCGCCCGGCTCGCACACCCTTTCCAGGGCGCGCAATCCTGCCCAAACCGAGCAGAGATTGTCGAGGCGCGGAGCGAAGAAAAATTCATCGCCGGGGCCCGCCACCGTGCTGGGAGTGAGGTCGTGCAACATGGCGTCCCAATGCATCAGCTTGCCGGGGTTGATCTGCATTTCGTTGGCGAGAAATTCGCGCCATGCGCCAGCCTTTCCAGACCCCATTCCAAAGATCGGAACCATTTGAGTTTGTTTGTTCAGCTTCAGGCCATCGGTATGCAGTTCGCGATGCAAGTGGATGGCCAACTGGGGAACGCGCATGATCGGCTTGTCGAGCAGGAACATTTTCTCTTCGAGTCCGTTTTTGCCCTCGATCCACACTTTGCCGGAAACGCCGAGATCGCGGTCTAACCATGAGTTTAGAAGCGCTCCGCCGTAAATCTCCACGCCCAATTGGTGGATGCCGAAGCGCGCCCGATCGGGTTGGGGTTTGATGCGCAGGTTGGGGCTGTCGGTGTGGGCGCCAATCAGGCGGAAGCCCGCGCCTTTGGGTAGTTTGCCGGGTGCGATCCAAGCCAAAACACTATCTCCACGCAAGCAGTAGTAACGTCCAGGTTGGTTGTCCCATTGCTCGCTCTCCGGCCGCGCAGCAAACCCTAGCTTGCTCAAGCGACCTACCACGCCCTGGCAAGCATGCGAGGGGGAGGGGGCGGCGTCGATGAACGCAGCCAGGTCCTTCATTTCTTGGGGATAGTGACTCTTCATGACAGGTGGATCTTGGTGGGGGGTGGCGGGTCAGTTCGGAAAGGGGCGATCACTCAAAACTCCCGTAGTAGCGATAGAAAAATGTGCCCAGGTTGTGCTCATCACGGGTGTGCGTACCCTCGAGGAAATATATGGGGAGGCGCGGATCACCATGCTCGCGTCGCACTGCGCGCAGGGAGATATCGATGCGGTCGCCCTCCCGAACGTAGAGGGTTCGAGTGGGGAAGAAGGATTGGCGCCAGTGGGTGCTGGGAGAGAGCGGGCTGGTCGATAGGCAGACGTTTTCGGTGAGATGGGTTTCAAACCAGCCTCCCAACCCATGCATGGTTCCATCACGTTCGATGGGGAGGGAAACGGACGAGTCGAACCAGAAGGAATCGGAATTGCCATTTTGACAATCGAGGGTGACCAAAGTTTGCCCACTGCCCAAAAGGGACTCGGCCGGGACCCCGGGGGCCGTCAACAACGGGTCATGGCGTTCGTGATCGGCCAACTCTTGGAAGTCAAAACCATAGACCGGGTTCTCCCAGAAGCCACAACCATGTTCGAAGTTCAAGCGGTCGTCCTCGATGGGGGCTAGGACGATGTCGACGGCGTGGGGGATCATGATGCCCCCCTTGGCTAGGTGCTTGTCCCGCGCAACCAAAACCGACTCAAACATG
Source organism: bacterium (assembly GCA_024228395.1). Lineage (GTDB taxonomy): Bacteria > Planctomycetota > UBA1135 > UBA1135 > NORP259. The sequence goes on from JAAETM010000109.1 coordinate 34,887, forward strand.
CACTCCGCCAGGGCAAAGTAACCCATCCATTCGGATACCAAAACATCCACCGGCTCGGAGAGTTCCAGGTCTTCCACCTGCCCCTTGTGAAATTCGATGTTCTCATCGATGCTATTGGCAAAGGCGATGCGCTCGGCCAAATAGACCATCTCCGAGGCCTCTGCGGCGTGCACCTTGTGTGCGCCAGCCTGGGCCGAAAACATGCTCAAAATGCCCGTTCCAGCCCCCACATCGAGCACGGTGTGCTCCGGGCTGATCACCTCCCGCAGGGCTTTGCGGTAGGCGTCGGTACGAATGCGGTCCAGTAGCATCAGGCGATGCACGCCGGGGTCAGCGTAGCTGGTAAAGTAACCTTCGGCGGGGTCTTCGCCCTCGGGCGCTAGCTGGCTGGGAATCTCGGTCATGGCCAGAGCATGGGCAAATCTTGGCTCCGGCGGGAGGCTTGGCTTGGGAATTCGTGAAATCTGCCAGCGAATCCCAGGCAGCAGGTTCTGGTTTGGGCGACCCAAGATCGCTCTAATGTCCCCATGGACATGCCGGAAAGGGGGGATCCTCGGGCCATCGACCCGGGCACATTGCTGACCGTGCTACAAGCTGCGGATTGGGCGAACGTGTCTGTATCTACCATTCGTCGACGGATGGATGATGGCGACCTGCTGTTTGAAGTCGCCCGCGAGCGAGGCCGTGACGTTCAACGCATCCGGTGGGTGGATCTATGTGATCTTTTTGGCCACATATTGGAAGAAACTGCTTGCCAAGATGAAGCCCGCACATCCACTCCAGGGCAGGCGATCCCTGGGGACCAACCCAATCCCAAGGCTGGCGAGGATCTGAAAGTAGACCCCTTGGAAGTGCCCTATGGGGGAGAGCCGGCCAGGGAGGTGGTTCTGGAGCGGGGATTGCAGCTCAGCATCCAGACGCTGACCGAGCAGCGCGATGATCTTCGGGAACAGTGTTATGACCTGCGGGTGAGACTTTCCACCGCTGAAAAAGAGCGCCAGGTCTCTGTGGGCGCATTGCTGCAGGCTCAAAAACACTTCCTAGTCAGTGACCATGCGCCATTGGTCGTGGATCAGGGTCCATTTTGGAAACGCCCACGCACCTGGACCACGCTCGCCTCCGCCGGGGTCTTGCTGTGGATCATGTCCGGCATGTTTGATCGCCTGCGCTCCGACATTATCGAAGGACAAGAGCAGGCATCCAGGGACTTGGCCAGGGAAACCCAGGAACGCTTGCAGTTTCAATCCCAGCGAATCGACGGGGAACGGCGGGCCATGCAAGGGCAATTGGCACGCCTGAATGAGCACAACGAGCAGCAGCGCCTGGCCATCCACGACAAGCTGGAACAGGATCAAGGGGATCGCAAATTGCTCTGGCAGCAGGTGGCGGCGCTTGGGGAGAATCATGCGCAAACCCAGCGGATCGTGCAGGATTCACTGGATTCGGGCGATCAGCGCCGGCGCGAGTGGGCCAGTGAGCAGCAAGCCACCTTCACCCAGCATTTCACCCAGTTGAACTCCGATTCCATGGAGGCCCTGCATTCGGAGCTCGCCTTGGAGCGGGACCTTCAATCCAAACAACAGGAGGCGATCGCGGCTGCTTGGCAGCTGCGGGAGCAACGCGCTATGAAAGAGAGTGAGCGCCTGGTCCGCACGGTGGGGGACCTGGTCGCACGGGTGGAGATCGCTGAGAACCAAGAAGGGGCGCTGAAAAGCAAGTTGGAAGAGAGCCAAGCCACCAACTCCGCCTTCAGAAAGAATCTGACCACGGACCTGAAGCGGGGAATCGCGCGTTGGTCGGTGCGTGTGGCCGTGTGGATCTGCTCCAAGGCCCCTTGGGTCCGCCGTTAGAAGGCGTGTCGGATGTGAAGGTCGAACCGGGCATTTTTTGGTTTCGAGGCCGATTGTCGTAGCGTTGAGTTTTTGGCGTCAACCACGAAGAGAAACGGTCCTTCAGCTCCAAACAAGCCATCTGCCCATGATCGGTCAGGTCCACAATTCGAACAAAACGCTGCGCCAGGGCCGTGCCCAAGCTCCGATCGATGGGGGAAGACTCCAAGTAGTTGACCAAAGATGCCACGGGTCCACCATGCGCGCAGCAATGGGCACTTTTTGCGGCTACTGCGTGGATCCGAGACCGATCACAAAGAACATCGCCCGGCCGACTTGATTTCCGGGGAGACACCCCGCGATTCTACCCATCCAGGAGTGGTTTTCAAGTTGGCAAGCTTGGCTGGGGACAAGCGCAGCAACCATCTCTGCGCCGTGCCCCCAATCATGAGGGTCTCTCCCGTGAAACGGGCACCCATTCCGTGCACAATTATCGGGGCCTACGCGTGCACATCGCAATCCTGTGGTGATAATGACCCCATGGCCTCAAATGAGCTACACGGCGACGACTTACTCACTTTCGGAGAAGCTGCGGAATATGCAGGAACTTCCCTTTTGGACCTGCGGGAGCGGCTTCGCGGGGCTTCTGTGACCGCTGTGTGGGGCTGGCGGGCTGGTTCCGCCGTGCATTTGGTCACTTTGGAGAGTTTGCAAACGCTCTTTCCAGGGCTCTGTGACCGGCGCCGCTTGCCAAACCTCAGTTTGAGGGAACGGGGCATAGAGATTTTGCCAGAAACTCCCCCGTCCTCCAAGCCTGGCCTGCCCACGCAACGCAACAACTCCCTGAGCCCCGGCTCCGATCCGGCGGCACACCTGGAGGACTTACACGGAGAGATCCTGGAAGCGGCCGCCCAAAACGCCAAGTTGATCGCAGAACTGTCCGAAGCCGAAAACGGCCTGGGTAGGATCCTCGGTGGCCCTCAGGCTCCAGAACCGACAGTGCCACAGGGCGGCCGGCTGGATCCCGCGCCCACGGGCAAGCCCCTTGCTATCGACAAGATTCAGCGGTGGAGGGATCTGGAGGCGCATCGCTTGGAATCCGAGGTGAAGCGGCGCAAGAAGGTGTTTGCCACATGGTCAAAAATATCCATTCTTGCGGTCGTTTTTGTCGCTGTGGTTTCACTGAAGAGCAAGAATTACTTGCTGGCCGGTTCCGGGCCCTATGGCGAGGCAAAGATGCCAGCGATCGATCCGGAGCGCGTCGCCCATTCCCCCAACATCGATGACCATGACCGGGATCTGAATCCCCTTGCCGTCTCCGACCCATTGTGGGGTGATGACAAATCGGAACCGCTTCTTTCGACTGGTTCTGGTCTGGTCTCCTTTGAAATGGTCACTGGCAGCGCGCCCTCGGAGCCAGCGGTAGAATCCTCGTTCGAGGCCAATGGCTTGACCCCCACGGAGGTGGTTTCCCCCGCCAGTGAATCGGTCGCCACCCTGGTGTCCCCGGCTGCCCCCCGCACCTCGGCTGCGGAATTTGTTCAGGAGCCCACATTCGAAGCGCGCAGTCAGGTGGGGCCCCACTACGAATACGCAGCCCTGGTCACTTCCCAGGACGCGCCTTGTCTGTTTTCCAAACTCACGGCACCTGGAAACGAGCTGCGTGGGGTGCTTGGGCCGTGCATTGGCCCCTGGAATGAAAAAGCTCAAGCGGTGAGCGGTGGGTTTCGGCACTCTGGAGAGCGCTATTGTCGCCATCATTTGATCGTTGCCAAGGACCTCGGGGGCTCTGTGGATCGCGCCCGAAATGTGGCCCGCATCGCGCATCAAGAAGGTCTGCTACCTCCTCTGGTCCGGCTTCGCGTAGAACATGGGGCCGCCGATCTGTTGCAAACGCGTGTGGGCAAATGGGTCGAGTCCGGTTTTGAGGCGGGGCTGTCGGGCCAACATTCGGTGACCGCTCAAGAGGGAAATGACCGCTGGTTCATCCAGTCCTGGGTCCGCCTTCAGGCCATGCCTGGGGGCAAAGCTGACCTGAAACATTTCACCATGGAACTCCAACTGGCCGCCAACAAGGGCCAAGATCGTTGGACTTCCTTTGAATGGGTGCAAGGGGATGAGCCGGGCGAATGAAGAATCGACAGCATGGAGAGGGGGATGCGGACAAGCGCATTGATGAACTCGAGCTTCGCATCACCTTCCAGGAAGATCAGATCGACAGCTTGCAACGGGCGCTCTTCGAGCAATCCCAGGCAGCGGATCAGTTAGCCATGCGGCTCGATTCCCTGGTCGCGATGGTGCGCCTCGGGCAGGGTGGCGGAGGCCATGAAGGCGAAGAACCCCCTCCGCCCCATTACTGACCAGGGCACTTCATCAGCACGCACCCGGGGCTTCGCAAGCGGGCCCGTCTTTGAGTCATGTGGGCTCTTGTTGTTTCGTTTGCCGTCCCCATGGCGAGGGGGCGCATCGCAAAGTCATCCCAGCCCCCGGGCCCAAAACTCTACGAGCAAGCAAGAATCCGTTTCAAACCCACATGCAACAGTTTCACAATCTGGCCCGATCCGTATTTGCACTCGTTTTTTTGGCTTGTACGGCGGGAGCACCAATGGCGTGCAAGCCAATAAAGCCCGAACCTGATCTCGAGAGCGCCGCCGAGTCAATCGCGTCCAGCTTCACCGGCACTTCCACATCCGACGAGCAGCTAGGGGACTTCCATGTGTCTTTGCAGATTTCGATAGATGGGGAAGACGCGGGGACAATGACCCTGCGCCTTTGGCCACACATCGCGCCGAAAACGGTTCGTAACTTTCTGACAATAACATCCAGCGGGTTCTACGATGGCCTTACAGTCCACCGAATCCTGAGGGGGTTCATGGCGCAAGCGGGATGCGAAAATGGCCGTGGGGATGGGGTGGGTCCGTTGCCGGCCATCCCCGGCGAGTTTTCCAATGCGGAAGAAGCGCGACATGTTTACGGCACCCTTTCGATGGCTCGAAGTTCCGATCCCGATTCTGCTGGGGCTCAGTTCTTTGTTATTTGTAATGATGGCCCGCCAGCGTGGAGTTTGGATGGAGCCTACGCATCCTTCGGCCAAGTGGTCGATGGCGAAAAAACCCTGGAGGCCATAGCAGCGGTCCCAGTGGCCAGGAACCCCGAGGGTGAGGTCTCCGTGCCGCTCAAATCGGTGGTCATCGTCAAGGCGAGCGTGCTTGGGGGGGGGCTTTCCGATGCCAAACCCGTGGTGGCCCCAGCCAGGGAGCAGGATTCGATTGGTTGGCCCAACACGGTGGAAGTTCAGACCCTTTTGATCGCCGTCAGCGGCGGCATGCTGCCATCCGAGAACACCCTGGCCCAGGCGGAACAACGGGCAGGCGAGCTGCTTCTCCTGGCCCAAGAGGATGGAGCGGACTTCGATGCGCTTGTCCGCGAGCATTCCGACGATCCCGTGCAAAAGGGAGCCCAGGAGCCGGTGGGATACATGTTTGCCAACGAGGGAAGCCACCCCAAGCAGGGTCAGCGGGAAGTGTATGACCAGGGTCACGACTTCCAGATGAAGCTCGGTGAGCTTGGCAAAGCATACCAGGAGGGAACCCTGACCGCCCAGCAGCACGAGTTCCAAGAACACGCGCTACAGGTCAAGTTCGGGCGCATCGTGCGCTCCAAGACTTTCATCCCCCGAAGCCAACGCCAGGCGTTGGCCGACCGGGCCTTTGAGATGAAAGTTGGCCAGGTCCGTCTGATTCCCAGGGACCCTGCTCGAACGCTCGAAGGTTTCTATCTGATGAAACGGCTACGCTGAGCAATCGATTCCTTAGCACCCCCGGCCGCAGAAGGACTTCAATCGGTGGCGCGGCAGGGTGGAGACTGCTATTCTCCCCACATCATGAAACAGGACCCCAAATCCGAGGACAGCGCCGCCGAGAGGCGCCACTTCATCCAGGTAGAAATCGACAATGATCTGAAAGAAGGACGCTATGCCCGCGTGCATACACGTTTCCCCCCCGAGCCCAACGGCTACCCGCACATTGGCCACGCCAAGGCGATCTGCGCCGATTTCGGTCTGGCGGAGGGGTACGGGGGCGTTTGCAACCTGCGCTTTGATGATACGAACCCGGCGGCCGAAGAGGACAAGTTCGTCAAAGCCATTCAGGAGGATATCCACTGGCTCGGTTTCGATTGGGGGGACAACCTATATTTTGCCTCCGACTTCTTTGAACAGCTATATGGGTTTGCCCAGCACCTGATCCGCACGGGTTTTGCCTATGTGGATGACCAGGACCTGGAGACTATCCGGGCGGGCCGTGGCAATCGGGACCGCCCCGGAGACCCTGGACAGAACAGCCCCTTCCGTGACCGCAGCCCCGAGGAAAACCTCGAACTGTTTGTTGGGATGCGCGAGGGCCAATTCGAGGAAGGCGCATGCGTGTTGCGCGCAAAAATCAACATGGGGGCGGCCAACCACCTCATGCGGGACCCCGTGCTGTACCGGATTCAAAAGGCAAATCACCACCGCACCGGTGACACATGGAACATATACCCCACCTACGACATGGCCCACGGCCAGTGTGATGCCTTGGAGAAGGTGAGCCATAGCCTCTGCTCCTTGGAGTTTGAAAATCACCGCCCTTTGTATGACTGGCTCCTGCAGCACCTGCCCATCGAGCACAAACCCCGCCAAATCGAATTCGCCAGGCTCAACATTACGTACACGGTATTGAGCAAGCGTTTCCTGAAGCAACTGGTTCAGCTCAAGCTGGTGGATGGTTGGGACGATCCCCGGCTGCCTACCCTGCGGGGCATGCGCCGCAGGGGTTTTACCCCCAGTTCCATTCGGAATTTCTGTTCGCGCATTGGAGTGGCGAGAACCCAATCGACCGTGGAGCTTGGCTGGCTTGAGGATGAGTTGCGCAAGGACCTCAACCCCGTGGCCCTCAGGCGTATGGCTGTGCTGGATCCCCTGAGGATCGTCATCGAGAACATTGCCGAGGGAGAAGCGATCTCCTGCCAGGCGGTGAACAACCCCGAGGACGATGCTGCAGGGACCAGGGAGATCCAACTCCGTCGTGAGGTCTGGATCGAGCGGGATGACTTCAAAGAAGAGGCCAACCGCAAGTTCTTCCGTCTCAAGACCGACGGGTTTGTACGTCTGCGATACGGATACATCATCCATTGCCACGCGGTGGTGAAGGATGACAAGGGCAACATCACCGAACTGCGTTGTACCTACAATCCGGATAGCGGCAACGGCCAAACTCCAGAGGGCCACAAAAAGGTCAAGGGCATCATCCACTGGGTCGCATGCGATGACAGCGTATCGGCCACGGTGAATCTCTACGACGCACTATTCACAACTCCCAATCCGATGCAGGGTTGCGATAGCGAGGATTTCGTGGATCGCTTGAATCCCGAGGCCCTGGTCAAGAGGCGCGCATGCCGCCTCGAAAAAGCTCTTGGGGCCGCCAAGCTGGGGGAACACTATCAGTTTGAGCGCCTGGGTTACTTCGTTTTGGATTCGGCCCACGCAGGTTCAGACGATTTGGTTTTCAACCGGGCGGTCCCCCTGCGCGACAGCCGGCCAAAAGCCAATCAGCACAACTCTTGACCGGCCGCCCAGGTGCAAGACCCGGGCGGCCCGTTTCGGGGGGCAACCTGGGCGGGCTGTTGAAGAACCGCGTTTCTTTTTGCATCCGGCCAGCCCGGACATTTTTTGAACACGCACCCCAGGTTTCATGAAATACCCGGGCTAGGGGCACTGCCCGGTGGAAACCTTGACACTGTCCACGGCCGCTTCCATCACACTTGGAGGAGACCCGTCGCGCGCCCTAAAGCGCAGCCTTAGGTTGCCTGGAAGGACCTGGGGCCAGCGTGCCAGATGCGCATCGCTCAAGGTTATGTGAACCCACTGGGCCTGGGTGTCGTACCCCGCCCTCCAGACGGGAGTCCATGGACCATTCAAACCCGACCACGAGCATTCCAGGGTCAGTCGGTCCTCACCATTTTCGTTCACCATGCCCAGGAAGTAATCAAACTCAATTTGAAGGGGGGTAGAGACCACCGGGATCGGCGGTGATATCAATTCCACGGTGCCGTTGTCCACGTCGCTATTTCCATAGTAGTTTCCCGTCAGAAAGCACCAACCGTCGCCGCCCGCATCCGTGGCGGGCGCGATGGTCCAATTGGGATCCGCGACTGGAATCCCGCGCATCCAAAAGCCACTTAGCGCCCCACCTGGCACAGATATCCAACCAAGGTCGTCTTGAAAGTCATCCTCGAATTCAGGGCTGAGTTCCGTGACGCGGTTCTCCAGCAGGGGATCCACACCGGGTTCTGGCCACAGCACACTCCCGCAGGTTGCGCTGGCCATCTGGATTTGAGCGCGGGTGACATCGCCACAGGATGCTGGCGGAATGTGCCCCTCGTAGCGCCCCGGAGTTGTGCAGACCATGGCGACCTCCCCCTGACCCGCATCGCCCCAATAACGCAGCACCGGAGCCTCTAGAATGTGCAGGTGGGTCGCGACCTGAACCACCCAGTCCTCCCCCGGCGCGCGCGTTTCTGGGGCATTGGCCAACACCGGAGAGCGGCGCGGCAAGCAGCCCTCCAGCGTATCCCACATGACGTCCGCATTCACGGGGTGAAAGCTCAGGTCGACTCGATCGAGCCCACCCGGGCAAAGGTGACAGAAGCTCATGATCGTTCCGGGGTTGGAGCAATCGGAATACTGCTGGCAACCCCCCAGCGGCAGCAATGGGTTGCATGAGTCCAGGGGTGGACAATAGTCATGGGTGTGGCGAGCTCCCAGGTTGTGCCCGAGGCCATGTAGGAACGCCAATGCAAGGACCCTGCTGTCGGGATGCCCTTGCCTGTCCAGCCGCATGGTGTGCACAGCAAAAGCCTCATTTGCTGCGCAAACCCCGTCCTGTCCCGCAAGGCTAGTCCCGTTGCCAACCCCCGAGAAAAAGTGGCTGAGATGGGACGGCAGCGGTGCGAGCCCCGGCCAAAGGACCCGGAACTCCTCCAGGAGTTCCTGTGCGGAAGAACCCAAATCGGGCGAGGTCCACACATCTTCGGTTTGATGCAGCCCCAAGTAGGGAACTTCCAAGTCCACGCCAAGTTGGCGACCCAAGATGTCGTTGGCGAGGAGGGTTTGCATGGTCAGCCAGGTTGCGGCTTCGTGGGTGGAGGGGAATCTTCCACTAAACTGAACATCGGTCTCGATGGCCAGGGTCAGGGGGATCCTACCACAGTGCGGTGGAGATGTTCGCATGGCCTCGAGTCCTTGGGCATGAAGCAAAGGATCCCGCGACCCTCGACTCGCGCAGCCCTGTTTCAAATCCATGGGAAAGGGTTCGGGAGTCAACTCCAAATCCCCCTGGCCGTCGCTATCCACCCGGGCGGAGAAACCAGCCGAGCGGACCCAACCGTGGGCCCCGCCCTCAGGCTTGCACTGCAGGTAGCAACGCAAGCGCCCCAAACTCGGCACGTTCATGTCGCCGACCCAGAATGTGCCCAGATCCTCGTCCCAGGGGGCACCATTCAGGAACAGCTTGGGGAGGTTGGAGCGTGGTATGGAAGTCAACTCCGCATCACCGCGGTGCCCCAGGTATCGAACCCGATGAAAGCGCTGTTGTTTGGTGCTTGGTGTGGCGAGCGGGGGCGGGGTGTTTGTTGTCAGGGGGAGGGGATGCACCGATTCGGCTGCGGTTTGAGCAACGACGGCGATGATTAGTTTTAGGATGATCATAGGGGTTCCAAAGGGGACCCCCTCAAGACTGGGTTGAGCCGCCAGGGTGTCACTGGAATCAGCAAAAAGTCGCGCTGCCGCGCGACATAAAACAAGAGCACCCCGCAGCAACTGCGGGGTGCTCAAAGACTCGGATTGGAGGATTCCTACGGAAGCTCGTTCACTTCAATGTTGCCGAAGGCCACATCGGCGTTGTGGGCCACCAGAAGGAAGGAGCCGTGCTCGATCGTATCCGCCACGGGAGTAGTACGGTCGAAGGTCCAGCTAGAGGGCTCAGGGGTGCCGTATTCCCATTGCTTCATGCGATAGCGGGTTCCACCAAGCGGTTGGGTCTTGCAGTTCAACTTCACCGAGTAGCGCACTCCGATGACCGGGTCGTTGTCGGGAAGGAACTCGATGCCCTGATCATAGCCGGTCCAGAATTCCCAACGCTCTTTCGTGTCGAACCAGCGGTAGAGGAATGCGGCACCGAAAGGGTAAATGTTGTGGTTGGGTTGGCTGTAGTTGCCACCGGAGGTATGGCCAGTCCAGCGCATGAGGAAACCAAATCCGTAGGAGCTTGTTCCTGTGGTGTACCCCTGGGGGTCCAAGGCCAACACGGTAGCATCCAATACCACTTCGTAATTGGACCACGCATTCACGCCCTGGCCTTCGCCGATTGCAACTAAACGGTCGTAACCCAAGCCATCCGGCTCGGTGCGCAAAACGGGACCCAGGCCCGGGTAGTTCTCCACGTTCCATTGGCCATCGACAATCTGGACTGCGTCGGTAGCGTCGCCGCCGTTGTTCAGGACCTCATTCCAGTCGATGCTAGCGTTGGGGTCCCAACTGGTACCATCAACGATCTCAACACGCAGACTCTGGTAAGTCAGGTGTCCCTCGTCGTCACCAGCTCGCAGAAGCAAGTCATTGACAAACAAACCACCCTGGGCGGGAACCTGTGTGAGGTTGGCGAGGTAGAGCTCCACGTTGAAGTCACCCTCGTTGGCTAGACGCCAGGGAGCGTAGGAGATGGTGCGGTCGTCGCCCATTGCCAGGGACGTCCAGGGGCCGCCATTGAGCTGGTAGTCCAAGGTCACCGTGTTGATCAAGCGCACTTCGTCGGCGTCTTGCACGTTGCCTTGGATGTTGATTTGAGGTTGGGCAAAACCCAGGTCGCCAAAGCGAACCGTGCGGGTTCCGTTGCCGTTGTCAGTGGATTGCCATACGGAGAGGAAAGGACTGCCGATGGTGTTGTCGGCGGGTGTCGTTACCTCGGCTAGTGTGACGCTGCTGTGACCCTGGTGATCCATGCTGGTGATGCGCAGGAAATAGGTAGTATCCGCCAGCAGGCTGGTCAGCGTGGTTGACTGGGAGAACTGCTGGGAGGTCAGATGGTGCACGCCATCGAGGTACTGCAGGGTGCGTCCGTATTGGATATCAGCGGAAGAAATTTCATCGGTGTGCCAGGAGAGCTGCACGTTGAAAGCATCCAGTGCTTGCACCTTCAGGTTGTGTACGAAAGGACCTTCGACATCCATGGCCTTCTGTCCATCCTCATTGATGATGGGGGTGGAAGCGGTTTCGAAGTAGTCCACAACCATGGTGAAACCAGGGGACGGACTGCCCTCGGCGGCGACCATCAGGCCGGCGGCGGAAACGACCATGTTCGAGGTGAGGGTTGGGCCAACCAACCAGCTGGAGCCATCCAAGGAGTACTCTTGGGTGTAGAAGTTCCCACGGCGGACAACCCGCAGGCCGAGGGGGGCACCGGCTGTCCAGGCACCGGAGTGCACGTTACTGTATTGCATATCCCGCAGACTCCCGCCTGCGAAAACAGCCGCGAAGAGTTGAACCTCATTGGAGTTGTAAACAAATTCAAAGCGGGCGAAGTTGTTCTCATCTTCTTCAAAAACGAAACCCTGCCCAGTGCCGTTGTCAGCCATGGCGCCAGTAAAAATAGCCTGCACAGTTATATCCTCGTTTTGCACGGTCTGGGTCAAGCGTGCAGCATTCAGGTTCATCCAAGGAGAAGATGACACACCGGAGGGGACACCGAACTTCATCTGCCCGTTGTTCGATATGCTGGACAGCATCCGCACTTGGGCTGAGTTTGTTGGATCGACCAGTTGCCAGCGATCCAGGTTCAGGTTGTTGGCAAAGAAGTCGTCCGAAGCAGATGCCACGGTCCCGTTCGTGGTCGCAGTCGTCTGCACGACAGACTCCGCTTCCAACCCGATTGTGGTGAGCGCCCTAACAAAGTAATTGTAGGTCGTGGCGGGATTGAGCCCCGTGAGGGTGACCTCGTGGTGCAAAGCGTTCGAGGAGCTGGCGATACTCTGGGTGTAAGGTGCTTGCTCCCCGAAGAACAGTTCGCCCGTACTGGGCAGGTTGGTGTCCCAGGTAACCAGGATGGAATTAGCCCCGGCCGTTCCCGAAATAGTGGTCACGTTCAAGGTCGCGCCGGTAGGATCCGAGCCTCCACCGCCGGATGAACAGCTGGCCAGGGTGGCGATTAGAGCGTAGGCGATTTTTGCGGTTGAGGTGATCTTCATGGTGTTCTTGATGCTGGCATTTCGAAGCATCAAACAAGACCATGCTAAAAGGGCAGATGCCCTGGAAAGGTTTTCCTCTACCCTTTGAAAGGGCCCCAGGCCCGTTGTTCCCTGCGAATTAGTAAAAAAAGGTCTCACCTGAATCCCGTTTCAGGGCATTGCTTGCTACCTGGTGGCTCCGGACTATGATCAAAGCCAGCGATTCAATCCCCGCGCACCTCTCACCACAGCCATGAAAAGCATTCACTTCCTGACCCCTATCTTGCTCGCCACCAGCTTATTAATGACTGCCTGTGGGCAAACTGAGGAGGAACCTTCGCCTAGCGATTCGGGGTCGAACGCGGTGGGGGATTTCAACCTGGGTGGCATCTCCTCATTGGCTTCGGATTTGACGGCGAAACTTGGCGAGATCAAGGATCTGCCCAGCGCGAAGAAAATCAGCGCCAAGGTCGGTCCCATGCTCGATCAGCTGGCAGCAGCCAAGGGGAAAATCGATGTGCAGGATTTGGTCGAATCAGCGAAAGCCCTCAAAGCACGCTTCGCCACAAAAGAGGACATTCTCCTGGCCCTGCAGCCCCTGTTGGATCGCATCGCCATTTTGGGCAAGTAAGATTCGCCAACTTCCTCGTCACTCAACAGGTGGGGCCACGTAAATGACAGGGACCACCGGGGTCCCACGACAGTCATGTATCACTTTTATACCCTCCCCCTGCTTTGCCTCGCCCTTGTTTTGTTCTCCTGCCAAGGGGAACAAGATCGAAGCTGGAGAGCCCCTCGAAGTGAATCCCAAAGTGTTTCCGTACCTGAGGAACAAGAGCCAATGACACCCGAGCCCAAGCAAGCAACCACCGAAGTCGCGACCCTTGGTGCAGGCTGCTACTGGTGCGTGGAGGCGGTGCTCGAGCAGCTCGATGGGGTCAGCGACGTGACCTCGGGCTTCATGGGGGGGCAGGACGACAACGTCTCCTACAAGCAGGTCTGCAGCGGAACCACCGGCCACGCCGAAGTCGTTCAAGTGACCTATGATCCGGCCGTGATTTCCTACGATGAGGTGCTGGATTGGTTTTGGAGGCTGCACGACCCGACCACGCTCAACCGCCAGGGTGCGGACGTGGGGACTCAATATCGATCCGTCATCTTCTTCCACTCCGAAGAACAAGCCCGCATCGCCCGCAGGAGCCGCGACACCCTGGGGGAACGGGGCTCCTATCCCGATCCGGTGGTCACCGAGATCAGTCCCGCATCTGTGCTCATCCGGGCCCCCGGGGAGCACCAAAACTACTACCGCGCAAATAGCAGCTCAGGTTATTGCCGCGCGGTGATCGGGCCGAAACTGCGCAAGCTGGGCCTGGAGCAATGACGGGGCCAAAATACACCTGGCCAGGATATCTCGTGAAAACGCGTTCCAGACTCAACAATTCGTTTCCTAGTGTGCTTGTTCATGAAGTGTCAGTGCTCGCTTTCTGGCACCGATGGGAGCCGCGCAAGACCCGCCCACCTGCATTTGCTCCAGCCGCTCCTGAACCATGGACACGCCTCCGACCAAGCCCCCTGGCTAGTACACTTCCCCTTGCTGCAGCACCTTGAGACCCCCGAACTTCGGCGGCTCCTGGAGTGCACCCGCATCACCACCTTTCAAGCAGGCGAAACCCTTATCGGGGTGGGACAAATGGGCGGGAGTTTCCCCATGGTGGTTTCCGGAACACTGTGAGTCACCATGCTCTCGGATTAGGGGCGCGAAGTTCTTCTGTACCGTTTGCAAACAGGTTCTACCTGCACCTTGAGCACAGCTTGTTTGCTTTCCGGAGATAGATTGGGCGCCACCGTGAGCGCCGAGAGGCCCGTTGGCATCGCATCTCTCGGCCCGATGTTTTTCATAGGCTGCTCGATGAGTCCAAGACCTTCCGCACATTCGCATTCGAAGCATTCGGCGCTCGCCCGGCGGACTTGATCCAGCGCATCGACATGTTGGTCTTTCAGTCCATTGAGGAGCGCTTGGCGGTCAATCTCCTGGACTTGGAGATTGATGGTGTCGTGTACGCCACCCACCAAGAGCTAGCGATCGATATGGGCACAGCCCGGGAAGTGGTCAGCCGCCAACTCAAGGAGCTTGAGACCGCCGGTTCCATTCAGCTCGGGCGCGGAAAGATCACCATGCCAGACCGGGCCGCTCACGAGTCGCGTTTGCCAGGGCGCTAGCGGGTTCGCCTCTCGGGCTTCAAAGCAACCCGCTTGCGTGCCATTTGGGGCGCGGCTCCGCAAATGCCCCCAAGGGGTGACTTGGTTGATGCGTTTGCAGTGCAATGCGGTAGAATTGCTGAGTGTGGGGGGAAAGAGCCCTCTCACTTCTCCTCCAAACTGGAATGAGAGTACACCATGAAAAACGAAGGTACTGTCGATCGCGCCATCCGAATCCTCATCGGTATTGTCCTGATTGCACTCGTGTTTACCGGCCCCAAGACGGTTTGGGGCTGGGTCGGAATCATGCCCCTGCTCACAGGTTTCCTCGGATTCTGTCCCCTCTACCGAGTGATTGGCCTGAACACCACAGGTGCTGGTCAAACGTGAGCGCCGCCCAAGGGCTGATCGGTCGATCAGCACACATTCAACTTGCCAAGGGCGGGTGACCAGCTTGAATCAGGGGGCCGGGGCGGCGACCTTTCGGCTTGCCTCGAAGCTGCAAACAACCAGGCCGGCAGAGTTCAACTTCGCTGGAGCCTGCGCCTAGCCCGGATATTTTGTGAAGACGCACTCCAGGCACAGCAGCTCGGTTTCTGGCAGGGAGCGTGGGGGGGGGCCGAAGGGCCCGTTTGCGAAGCCTGGGGTGCATGTCCATGAAATATTCGGGCTAGACCCGTGCCTATTTCCCGTGGCACTTCTTGAATTTTTTGCCACTGCCACATGAACACGGGTCATTGCGGCCCAGCTTGGGTGCCCCATGTTTCAGGGGTTTTTGCGGTTCGTGGTGCCCGTGGTGTGGATTTGTATCCGTGCACACAGTTGCAAGGAACTCGTCCAAGCTGGATTCGAGGCCATTGCGAAGTTCGAAGGACTGGGCAACCACTTGGGTTTCTTCCAGGTGATCCAAATAGGTTCGCAAAACCTCAGGCACGTATTCCGCAAGCGGGTCCTTGTGCTCAAATCGGCCTGGCAAGAGATGCCCCAGGGCGCTATGCATCTCCTGGCCGTCCATATCACAGGGCTTTTTGCCCAGCTGCTCGTGACATACCCCGAGAAATTTGCCAGCGATCGCCTTTATCTGATCCCTTTGAATGCCTCCCAGCATCCGCGTACGGGGGGAGTCCATGAAACTTGCGAGGTCTAGGAGCACTGCTTTACTGGCCATGCCATCAGTTTAGGGTCTCTCGCGGCATATTGACAGGCGCGCGTGCCCTTCACCTGCTCCCCGATTTGAACCCATCTGCAATCCCCGGGTCCGGCCCTTTTGGCTTGCTATTGCGAGCCAATCCGGAAAGACTGCCCGGGTGGTCCTCGCTTCCTAGCAGCCCCAAAACCCCATGAGTGACACTCCTCCCAGGAATCCATTTCCTCCGAACTCCTTTCCGGAACGACCGGACATTCAAGTCAACCCCAAACTGGTCCTGCTGGCAGGTCTTGTTGGTTTGGTTTTCATTGGCGTGTGGTCAGCGGTGTTTACCGTGCCCGCCGAGTCGGAGGGCGTGGTCATGCGCTTCGGCAAGTTCATGAATACCCAAAGCGCCGGCCTGCATTTCAAACTGCCCTTCGGCGTGGACCGGGTCAAGCTGGTCCCCGTTCGTCGTCAGCTCAAACAAGAATTTGGCTTTGGAACGGGTGGCAACTCTAACCCCTACCAATCGAGCAGCCAACGCGAGCAGAGCGATGAAAAAGCCATGGTGACCGGCGACTTGAATGCCGCCCTGGTCGAGTGGGTCATCCAGTACCGCATCGAAAATCCTAAGAGCTACCTATTCAACGTGCGCAATGCGGATGACACACTGCGCGACGCATCGGAGAGTGTCATGCGCGAGGTCGTGGGCGACCGCACCGTGGACGAGGTGATCACCATCGGTCGCCAGGAGATCGAAAACGAGGCCCTGGTCAAACTACAGGCCCTGGTCAAGAGCTACAGCATGGGCATCAAAATCGACCAGGTGCAACTCAAGGACGTGAACCCTCCGGGTCGCGTTCAAGACTCGTTCAACGAGGTCAACCAGGCCCAACAGGAACGCGAGAGCGCCATCAACGTGGCCAATGGCGAGTACAACAAGTCGATCCCGCGCGCGCGGGGCGAAGCGGCCCAGCTCATTCGAAGCGCCGAGGGTTACTCCGCAAAGCGCATCAACGAGGCCCAGGGAGACGCTTCGGCATTCAGCGCCCAACTCGTTGAATACCTGAAAGCACCCGAAGTCACCAAACAACGGCTCTACCTGGAAACCATGGGGGACATCCTCCCCAAGGTGGGTAGCAAGGTCATCATCGATGAGGGCGCTTCAAGCGTTCTCCCGCTGCTCAACCTGGGCGGTACCGAAGGCCTCATCAACGGGGGCAAACGATAATGAAGCACATCATCTCTGGCGTAGCCATCCTGATCATCGTGGTCGTTGGCGTTCTCCTGAAAGCATCCATGTATGTGGTGGAAGAAACCCAACAGGCGATCATCACGCAATTCGGCAAACCTGTGGGAGAACCTTCCACCGAGGCTGGTTTGCACTTCAAACAGCCCTTCGTGCAAAAGGTGCACTACGTGGACAAGCGCATCCTGGAGTGGGATGGCCAGCGCACGGAAATGCCCACGCGCGACAAGCTCTACATCTCTGTGGACACCTACGGCCGCTGGCGCATTACCGACCCGCTCGAGTTCTATGAGCGTTTGCGCGATGAGCGCAGTGCCCTGTCCCGCTTGGATGACATCCTCGGCAGTGAAACGCGCAACGCGATCGCGAAGCACGACCTGATCGAGGTGATCCGCACGTCCAAGGATCGCATCCCGGTCAAGGATGAAACCCTGGTGGAGTCGGGCAGTGGCAGCTCCAACATCGGAGTCCTGCACCCGATCCGCAAAGGACGCAAGATGATCGAACAAGAGATTCAGGCCGCCGCCCGCGAGAAGCTGGCCGTGTTTGGAATCGAATTGCTCGACGTGCGCTTCAAGCGCATCAATTACAACCCGAGCGTGGTCGAGAAGATCTACGAGCGCATGATCTCCGAGCGACAGCAAATCGCATCCCGCTTCCGGTCGGAAGGTGAGGGCGAAGCGGCCAAGATCATGGGCAATCGGGAAAAGGACCTTTCCGTGATCCAATCGGAGGCCTATCGCCGCGTCCAGGAAATCCGTGGTGAGGCTGATGCTAAAGCCACCGAGATTTACGCTTCGGCCTACGACAAGTCCCCCGAATCGAGGGACCTGTACTCCTTCCTCAAGACCATGGAAACCTACCAATCGGCCATCGACCGGGACACCACGATCCTGTTCTCCACGCAGAGCGAGCTGTTCCGTTACCTCAATAACGCCAACGGCGGCACGGAGTGACCCGGCCCCGCCCTCAGAGCCCGCAGCCTGTCCAAGGCTGCGGTTTTTTTCGTTCATTCCGATGCAAAGTCCCTGGTCCTGGCGTTCGAGCTCCGATTGAATCACACAAGGGCTAGCCAAGCACGGACCGTTCGCTAAGGTCGGGCCGTGAAAACCTCCTTCGAATCCCTGAACTTATCACCCGAGCTGCTCGGCGTGGTGGATCAGATGGGCTACACCGAGCCCTCCCAAATCCAGGCTGCGGCGATCCCCATCCTGCTAGCGGGCGACGACGTCATCGGCCAATCCAAGACAGGCAGCGGCAAGACGGCTGCCTTCGCCTTGCCGATCCTCCAAGAGGTAGATTTGGACAATCGCGAAGTTCAAGCCCTCGTGCTCTGCCCGACCCGTGAGTTGTCCGCCCAGGTGGCGCGTGAGTTCCGCAAGCTGGCCAGAGCCCACTCCGGACTGTCCGTGATCGAAGTGGTGGGAGGCCAACCCTCCAGACCCCAACGCGAAGCCCTTGAGCGTGGCGTGCACGTGGTGATCGGAACCCCCGGCCGCGTGCAGGATTTCCTGCAGCGCCGCGTACTCGAAGTACACGACCTGCGCACCGTCGTGCTCGATGAAGCCGACCGCATGCTGGACATGGGCTTTGGCGAGGACGTGGGCCGCATCCTGAAATCCCTCCCGCACAAGCGTCAAACCGTTCTCTTTTCAGCGACCTTCCCCGATTCGATCGAAAGCATCAGTCGCAAGTACCAGAACCAGCCCTACCGCATCACGGTGGAAACGCCCAAGCAGGAGCTCGACCACATCTTGCAAGTGCAATTGGTCGCGCACCCCGACAAACATCTGCAAGCCCTGGTCTGGGCGCTCAAGAAATACCCCCACGAATCCGCCCTGGTGTTCTGTAACTTCAAGTCCTCGGTGGCCGACGTGGTCGACCACCTGGGCCACGCCGGCGTGAGCATCGAGCGCCTCGATGGGGACCTGGATCAGTTCCACCGCGACCAGGTTCTAGCCCGCTTCCGCAATGGCAGCGTGCGCATCCTGGTGGCCACCGACGTGGCCGGCCGAGGTTTGGACGTGAAGGACCTGGACCTGGTCGTCAACCTGGAACTGCCGAGCCAACCCGAGATCTACTTGCACCGCATCGGCCGCACCGGCCGCGCCGGCGAACGCGGCTGCGCCGTTTCGATCACCAGCCACCGTGACGACAAACGCCTCAGGACCGCAGCCCAACTCACCGGGCACTCCCTGGATATCATCGAACCCAACCTGGATCAAGCGGGCCCCCTGCCCGTGCAATTGGCCTCGATCGCCGGCTCCGCGCCCATGGCCACGATCCTGATCTCCGGAGGCCGCAAGGACCGCATCCGCCCCGGCGACATCGTCGGCGCCCTCACCGGCCAGGCAGGCAACCTGCGCGGCGATCAGCTGGGCAAGATCGAAGTGCAAGATCGACTCTCCTACGTGGCCGTGACCCGCGAGCAAGCCCCCGCTGCCGTCAAAAGCCTCAACGCGGGCCGCATCAAGAAGAAGAAGTTCCGCGCCACGCTGGTGGGCTGACGGGTCGGGGCGATGGGGGACTACCAGAGCAGTCTCCTTATCTGCCAATACAGTCCATCGAAATCCATAATTCCATGTAACGCAATCGCCGGCCAAGGGCACTGCCCGCGACATGACACCGATCCCCCTAGAAGACCTCTTCCTCCGCTACCGCTCCGACAACGACCTGCACGCTCTGGGCCAGGTCTTCGACCGCACAGCGCCCCACCTGCTTTCCCTGGCGCGCCGCCTGGCTGGCAAGCAGGCCGATGACGTGCTGCAGGACACCTTCCTGGCCGCCATCGAAAATTCCACCGCCTGGGATGCGGAGCGCCCCTTGGTCCCCTGGCTGATGGGCATCCTGACCCACCGCGCCCAACGCACCTGGAAGGAAACCGGCCGCAAGCCCGACCCCAACCGCCTGCCGGAGAGCGAAGTCCAGACCCCGGACAACCTGGTGATGGCCAAGGAGTTCCAAGCCTCCCTAAAAGAAGCCCTCGAGTCACTCTCCCCGGTACTGCGGCAGACGGTGAACGCATCCCTCTTCGAAGGCCAAACCCCAACGCAACTGGCCGTCAACCTGGGCGTGGAACCGGGCACCATCCGCCAACGGTTACGCCGCGGGCTGGGTGAATTGCGGCTGGCCCTCAAGGGCGCGTTCCTTTTGCTGTTTGGCCTGTTTGGTCTGCGCTCCAATGGTTTGGCCGCAATGCGCTCGCAGATTTTGCAAGAAGCCGCAAAAGGGGGCTCCATAGGATTGGTCACGACCGGCGGCGCAACAGCCAGCGCCCGATGGGCCGGGTTGATTGTTCTGCTCACCGGGTTTGCCGCCATCTCAAGGCCCCTTTGGAACGATCAAGAGCAACCAGATTCTGAATCGGACATGGCTACGCTAGTTCAACCGGAAACGGATCATTCCGGTGACAAGACACTTCTACGATCGCCGTCCTCCAGTCATAGAGAAGCAGCTTCGCTCACCGATCAGCAAAGCGAATCCGATCAGGCCCGCGCGCTGACTATCCAGGTCCGGTGGCAAGACAGCGACCAACCCGCGGGCATTCGTAGAATCGCGATTCAATACTATGGGCAAGAGAGCAAGTTCTTCCAAACAGATGAACTCGGCTGGCTCCGTGTGCTCCTGGCACCCGGAGACTCCCCGAGTTCCCTTTCTGTGATGGCGACAGATGACAGCCCAGCCTCCGAACTATTCGTTGGGCGCTCTCAGTTCAAGGATCCAATCACGATCGAGGTGCATCGCGGCGGAAGCCTCAGTGGGCAAGTTGTGGACCTGAAAGGCGAGCCCGTGCCGCATGCCATGGTTCAAGCTTGGCAAGGCAAGTACTTTCGCTACCCGCCTTTCCGTACTGTGGAAGCGGACAAGGAGGGTCGTTTCATGCTGCCTCACATTTCAGAGGTTTGCATCATTGCCCATGCCAAAGGCATGGCGGGGCAACGCGGGTTGAAAGGCAAGGTCGGCGTGGATGAAGAGCTTGCCGGGCACACACTCATTGTAGCTCCGGAAGCGACGGTTGCTGGCATTGTGCTCCAGCCAGATGGAACCCCCGCTGTGGGGGCCAAGCTAACAATTAGACACCGGACCAGCCAAAGGAGTGCATGGCAACAAACCCATGACGGGGAAATTGCCACCTTTGAGGCAGGAAGTGGCGAAGCTGTATCGGATGCGGATGGCGGTTTTCGAATCAAGGGGCTCCCCCTGCGATCTCACTCAGCCATGGTCAGGCTCGCTCCATTCCTCGAGCGGCAGTATTCCCTGGAGCCGTTGCCGGAACAGAATTCGCTTCAGCTAGATGCGGGCGAGAGTTTCTCCGGCACAGTGCTCGACGCCAATGGGCTCCCTGTTCCCGAGGCGGAGGTCTGTTATTGGCCTTACTTTGGCAACCGCCAAAGCACCCCATATTGGAATGCTGTCAACGAGCTCGATGGCACTTTCAACCTGCACGGAATGCTCCCGAAGTCGGGCTACCCCAGAGGCTTGCTGGTGTGCGCACCAGGTCACGCCGTGCTTGCCATGGCCCCCCTGCCCGAGCCAAACGTAAGGATCAAATTGCTACCAGAGAAGCGTCTAAAAGGGCGCGTGACCCGCGGGAACGGGGCCCCTGCTGTAAACATTTTGGTTCGCATCCAAGGCGACCGCTTGCTCGATTTGGGTTACACGAGTGATACGGCTCATACCTGGGAGAAAGTAGCCAAGAACAACGAAGCCAGGACCGACGCCGAAGGCCGTTTCGACTTCGGTGGTTTGTACCCTGGGCTGTTTGCCGTGAAAGTATTTGCGGACGAAGAAGAGCAACACTGGCTCGAGCAATTGACCACCTCCGGCGCTGCAGAGTTGAAATTCCAACTGACCGAGGCGAGCTTACGAAAAGTCGTGATTCGCCCAGAAGTACTCAACGGACTGACCGGCAAGCCCATTGTGGATTTTCAGTTCTCGGCGTACGTGACAAAAGATGGCCGTAGCCACGGGCGCGGGCGAAACTTGAGCAAAGGAGATTTGGGCCTCGAAGCTACTGGCATCGAACC